>CAMSCJ010000004.1 GCA_947056845.1 uncultured Mycoplasmatota bacterium | reverse complement strand
ATATAACAAAAGGAATAGTAAATTTAGCTTGGAATGCTGGACAAACTATAGGTTCCACAATAGGCTATTCAGGAAGTTATTATGCCCATAAATTAGGATTAATTAGTGATAGTACATATAATGACTTAAGTAATCAATATATGAACAATTTAACAAAAGTGAACAAAAATTAAATTAAAAAGTATTAAAGTTTATGCGATAGTTAATTATAAATTATTTGACTATAATATCAAGAGTAAAGTTAGATTAAAAGTGGAAAACAAAATATTTACTAAAAAGTTAGAATACGAAATATTTAATTTAGCAATAGCTTATAAAGATTGTAAGAAAGATGACTATAAATTGTATAAAAAATTATAATTTAAATAGAGAAGAATATAAAGAAATGAATGATATAGCACAGATGATGATGAATGAAACAGAGCATTATGATACAGCTTATGAGGCTGGAATTGAGATTGGTACTGAACGTGGTATTAGATTAAGAATTAATCAGAAAATTAATCAAAGCAAAAATGCACGAAATATAGAGATTGCTAAAAAAAATGTTAACAGAAAATATTGATATTATCCTTGTTTCAAAAATAACAGGATTAGCCAAAAAAGTAAATTGAAGCTTTAAAGTAAAAAATGTATTTTTAATGATTAATATATTATTTGACTTTTTCACCTTTGTATGTTAGAATACAATGCAATAGGAGATTATATTATATGAGAATAGGATTATTTAATGATAGTTACTTTCCAAGAATAAATGGAGTAATTACTAGTGTAGATTCACTTAGAATGGGTTTAACCGCATTAGGCCATTCAGTTATTATTATAACAGGTGGACATGTTAAAGAACCGACGTTTAAAGATAATGTTTTGTTTCTTCCTAGTATTAATTTTAATAGTTGGAACTGTCAAATAGTTAATATAAATTCTAAGAGTAATTTTTGCGCAATTAAAAATTTAAATTTGGATATAATTCATTCACATAGTGAATTTACAATTGGAATAATTGCTAATAAGGTATCTAAAATATTAGGAATTCCTAACGTTCATACCTATCATACATCGTATGATGATTATAAATATTATGTATTGGGTAATATTTTTGGGGTTGGCGATTATTTAGAAAAGTTATTAGTAGATAATTTTTGTGGTGAAAAAATAGATGCGCTTATTACACCATCTGAGAAGATTTCTACTTATTTAAAAAGCCAATATCATATAAAAATAGAGCCTTATATTATTAAAACAGGTATTCGTCAGTTAAATACTGAAAATTTTATTCCAGTAGAAGAAAAATTAAAAATTGATTCAGATGACTTTGTAGTTTTATCTATTGGAAGAATTGCAAAGGAAAAAAATATTGATACGTTAATAAAATGCCATGAAAAAATTATAAGGCACAATCCTAATGTAAGATTAATTTTTGTAGGCGATGGGCCACTATTAAAGAAATATAAGGAATATGTAGTAATGAAAAATATTCAAAAATATATTACATTTATTGGAAAAGTTAATTATGATTCTATTGCAAATTTTTATAGAATAGCTGATATAACTGCTATAGCGTCTAAGACAGAAACACAAGGTTTGACTCTTTTGGAGTCTTTACAACAAGGTACTCCTGTTATGTATTATAATGATACAACTTTTAATTATATAATGGAAGATGGCTATAATGGAATTAGGTTTGTAGATGAGCAGGATTATATTGATAAAATGATCGAAATATCGCATAATAAAGAAAAATTACAGATTTTAAAAAATAATGCTAAGGCTAGTGTTATTGATTATAATAGCGATAATTATGCTAAAGAAGTTTTAAAAGTATATAAAAAAATATATAAATAATTGTGTTTATATATTTTTTATGCTTTTTTTCTATTTATACCAATCATACTTCCTAAAGTACAACTAATAATTAGAATTAAATAATAAACTAAGTGATTTATAGAAAATTTATCTTGTAAGCCTAAATACTTGAATAAAATTAGAATAGATATGATAATTCCACTTAATTTTATTCCTTCTAACCACCCTTTTTGTTTACTATTTTTACCTATTAAATAACCTCCAACAAACATTGCAATTAAAATAATCAATACTTTTAAAATCGCAATTATTTTTGTTCCTATAATATTAAAATAATTTAAAGTGGTAATCATAAACGTTGAAATTATTATAATAGAAAATATATATAATAATGATTTACCGATATTTTTTAAGTATTCCATACGAATCCTCCTTAATAAATTTTATTATTTGTATAAAAAAATATTCTTTAAAACATAATAAAGTAGGTGATATTATGTACTTTGAAATTATTTTCAAAACAACTTTATTATATTTTATTATTATTTTAGCTTATCGAATTATGGGAAAAAAAGAGGTTGGAGAACTTAGCATTATCGATTTGATTGTTAGCTTATTGATTGCTGAGTTAGCGGCTATATCAATTGAGGATATTGAAGTATCTGTTTTTAGGTCAATTGTTCCAATCGCGGTTTTAGTTTTTATTCAGGTTGTTTTAAGTTATATTTCTTTAAAAAATACTAAGTTTAGAAAATCAGTTGAAGGAAGTCCAACTGTTATTATAAAAGAGGGAAAGTTAAAATTTAATGAAATGTCAAAACTACGTTATAGTTTAGATGACTTAATTACGCAATTAAGAGAACAAGGTATTAAAAGTATTGAAGAAGTTAGTTATGCAGTTTTAGAAAATGATGGTAAGCTATCAGTATTTCAAAATACTAGTGATTATCCTATGCCTATTATTATGGATGGGGTCATTAACAAAGAAGTATTGAGGGATATGAAGAAAACCCCAGAATGGGTTATTAAAATTTTAAAAAATAAAAAATTAAATTTAGAAGATGTTTTTTATGCTTTTCATACAAAAGAAAAAACGTTTATTATTAAAAAAAGTGATTTACTATAATAGTTTATTATTTTGATAATAATTAGTAAAAAAATAGACGTAGTAAATGTGTTCATTATAATAAAAAAAGATATTAAACTATAAACGGTTTAATATTTTTTTTGATTATTTAATCTAACAGGTTATAACATTAAATACATTTACTAAAAAAATAATAAGTTTTATACTGATATAGAAGTTAGTAATTATCGTATGATAAAAAATGGTTTCAAAATAATTATACTATAATAATTATTTTAGGGTATTAGAAAGGCGTAGTATATGAAAAAGAATAAAGGTTTTACATTGATTGAATTATTAGCTGTAATTGTTATTTTAGCTATTATTGGGCTTATTGCTATTCCAACGGCTATTGATTCTATCAACAATTCTAAAGAAAAATTATATAGGGAACAAGTTAAAAGAGTTTTGAGTGCTGCAGATAGTTGGGCTTCTAGCAATGATAATAAATTGCCATCTAATGATGGTGAGACAATTATAGTGACGATTGATGAATTGCAAAGTGCTGGATTATTAAAAAAAGGTGATGTTAAGAATCCATTAAATGGAAAAGAAAATATGTCACAAGAAATTGTTATTTATTATGATAGCCATTATAATCAATATGTATCTGGCTATTGTGATGATAAGTATTGGGATAAATATTATAATGCTGAAGAATATGAAACTATTAAAAATAAATGTACAGGAGATTATAGTAATCAAAACGACAAAATTTTATTAGGTGATATAAATGGCGATGGCGTAATAGATCAACAAGATGTTACTTTATTAGGTAGACTTTATATGTCTGATTCTAAGGATATAGATATGGTGGTTGCCGATATAAATGGCGATGGTGTAATAAATAATACAGATATTATTATGCTAGGTAGAATGATACCTTCATCGAGACTATTAGGTGATATAAATGGCGATGGCGTAATAGATCAACAAGATGTTACTTTATTAGGTAGACTTTATATGTCTGATTCTAAGGATATAGATATGGTGGTTGCCGATATAAATGGCGATGGTGTAATAAATAATACAGATATTATTATGCTAGGTAGAATGATACCTTCATCGAGACTATTAGGTGATATAAATGGCGATGGCGTAATAGATCAACAAGATGTTACTTTATTAGGTAGACTTTATATGTCTGATTCTAAGGATATAGATATGGTGGTTGCCGATATAAATGGCGATGGTGTAATAAATAATACAGATATTATTATGTTAGGTAGAATGATACCTTAAATAAACCTATTAAATGATATTAATGATACCAGAGATATTTATTAGGAAAATTTAAATTTGCTAATGAATTATGATTATTTATTAAAAGTTACATATTAGAAAAAATATAATATATATGTGTTTATTTTAAATAAAATTTAATAAATTATGATTTAATCAAATATGGTTAAATAATTTTTTTCATTGACATTTTATTATTATTAAATTATAATTACATTAGTAATAATAAAGGAGATATGTAATATGAAAAATAGAAAAGGTTTTACATTGATTGAATTATTAGCTGTAATTGTTATTTTAGCTATTATTGGGCTTATTGCTATTCCAACGGCTATTGATTCTATCAACAATTCTAAGGAAAAATTATATAAAGAACAAGTAAAAAGAATTTTAGATGCAGCAGATAGTTGGGCGGTTGATAATGATAATTTATTGCCATCAAATAAAGTAGATGGTGGGGCGATTACAATCGATATTAAAAGGTTACAACATGCTGGATTATTAAAGATGGATGATGTTAAGAATCCTTTACATAGCAAAGAAAATATGGATGCTAGAATTGTTATCTATTATGAAGATGCTTATAAACAATATGTATCTGGTTATTGTGAAAATTATAATAATTTGTATTATTCTGAATCTGAGTTTAGTACAATTAGTGAAAAGTGTAATAATGCAACCTATTTACCTGAAAATTAATTCAGGTATTTTTTTACATAGTAAATATGGTGCAATGTTATAAAAATGGTACTAGTACTTATGGCTATAACTAATCCCCATAAGCCAATTTTTAAATTTAAGAAAATGAATAAAGTTGTCATTTTAATAATGATCCCAATTAAAGTTCCCATCATAGCGCATTTAGCTTTACCCATCGCTTGCAGGCTACTAGTGAGTGGGGATTGTATATAATGTAAAATAAATAATGGCGCTAAAACTTTTATATAGTTAATTCCTTCATTAGTATTGTAAATTACTTTAAGAAGAATACTAGGAAAAAATAAGAAAATAATGGTAGCAGGGATGCCAATTAACAAGGAGAAAAAAATCGCTTGTTTTATTTTTTGACTAGTGTATTTTACATCGTTACGGCTATATGAATTACTAACAACTGGTAGTAATGCTTGAGATATGGCGGCTGTAAAAAAGGAAGGTAGTGTTAAAAGTGGCATGACATATCCGTTTATTATGCCATATTCTGTAACAATAAAATTATTAGTGTAACCAATATGTAATAATATATTAGTAACAATGATTGGTTCAAAAAAGTATGCAATATTACCTAAAATTCTACTACTAGTTGAAGGGAGTCCAATATTAAATACTTCTTTTATATTTTTAGCGCTAGGTGTTATATCTTTTTTTGTTAAATTGAAATTTTTGGGTAAAAAAACAAATAAAACGATAATTGATGTTATTTCGCTAAAAATATTTGATAAGACAATAAAACTGATGGCACTATATATGCCTTTCGTTATAAAGATAGGAATACCAATAATTAGAGTTAAAAGGCGAATAATGTCTTCGGTAATGTTTGATACAACATGTGGTATCATTTTTTGTTTCCCAAAGAAATAACTTCGTAAAATACTAGAAATACTTATAAATGGCAATACTAAACCAACACATAGTAGGGGAATTTTTAAGTTTGGGTCTTTTAATAAGTTTGTAGCTAGAAAACCGCTAAAAAATAGTAAAAAGATGATAATTAAAATATTGATAATAATGGCTATAGGAATAATTGAAAAAACAATATTTTTATTATTACCCCTATCTTCAGCAACTAATTTGCTAATAGCTATAGGAAAACCTAGTTGAGCAAGTGTAATTAAAAGCATAAATGTTGGCGAAATCATCATATATAAGCCGATTCCTTCAGTACCTACTAAGCGGGTCATGACAATTTTTATAATCATACCTAAAATTTTTGTTATGAAACCGCCAATAATTAAAATAAGTGTTGATTTAACAAATTTACTTTTTTTCATATTTTCTCCTTTAAAAATAGATGTTTTTAATATATAATATATTATGTAAGTATTTAAAAAATTATTTATGGAGGTAAAACATGAACGAAAATAATGAGGACATTGTTTTTAATTCGTTAGAGGAACTATATATAAGACTTAAGCCAGCGCTTGCTGCTAGAAAAAGCGAATTACATAGGAATGGTCTTAATTATATAACAGAAGAGGATATTTGGAATTATTTTAAAGAGAATAAATGGAAAAGTTCACATAATCTGAATTTACATCAAATGGTAAGTGATATTTTCAATTGTGATGAAGTTTTAGTTGATGACTATTTAAAGGGAAAATTAAATCAAAAAAATCGAACATTATATTTTAATGACAATAGTGAGGATGATAAAAATGAAGAGTAAGTTTATTAAAAATTTAGTATTTGCAATAGTTTCGTTATTTTTAGTATGTTTTGTTTCAATAACTTTGTTTAAAGATATGAAATTTGGTCTTGATTTACAAGGCGGATTTGAAATCCTTTATCAAGTAAAAAGCATTAATGATGAAAGCGTTACTAGTGATATGGTCAAAAGTACTTACAAAACATTATTGAGAAGAATTGATGGTCTTGGTGTATCAGAACCTGAACTTTCAATTGAGGGCAGTCGTATTCGCGTTAAATTAGCTGGTGTTTACGATCAGGATAGTGCGATTAAGATGTTGAATCGTGCTGCTAGTTTAACATTTAGGGATACTAGTGACAATTTACTTATGACTAGTGATGTACTAAAGGATGGTGGAGCTCGAGTTTCACAAGATGAATATGGTAATTATGTTATTGGGTTATCTATTGCTGATAAAGAACAATTTTATAAAGTGACTAAAAGTGTTAGTGAAATGGAAGATAATCGTATTGTTATCTGGTTAGATTTTGATGAGTCAACTGATAAGTATCAAAATTATCAAAATATCTGTGGTAAAGTTGATACTGAAGAAGCAATTGCTGGGATAAAATGTTTATCAAGTGCTAGTGTTCGTGAAGGATTTGCCGATGACGTTATTATTCAAGGAAATTTTACTAAAGAAGAGGTTGAAAATTTAGTTGAATTAATTAATTCTGGGAGCTTAACAACAAAATTAGAGGAGATATCTTCACATGTTGTATCGGCTTCATTTGGTGAGGATTCACTTTCTAAAACGGTTACAGCTGGATTAATTGGTATTGCGATTATTATTATATTTATGATTATAATTTATCGTTTTGCGGGATTTGTAGCGGGTATAGGTATGATGATTTATACTTGTGTAACTTTATTTGTTTTTTGGTTAATTGGCGGTGTTTTAACATTACCTGGTATTTCTGCGATGGTTATTGGAATTGGTATGGCGATTGATGCTAATGTTATTAATTTTGCCCGTATTAAAGATGAATTATACGAAGGTACAAAACTACAAATGGCTTATAAAAATGGAAATAAAAATTCATTTACGACGATTTTCGATTCCAATCTTACAACTTTGTTAGTAGCTATCATTTTATTTATTTTTGGTGAAAGTAGTGTTAAAGGTTTTGCAACGATGTTAATTATAAGTACGTTAGTTACAATGGTTATTATGGTATTCTTAACAAGATGGTTGCTTGGAATATTTGTTAAAACGGGATATTTTGATAATAAAATTAGAGCTTTTATTGGTGTAAAAGATAGTGATTTACCAAAACTAGAAAAGAATGAAAAACGTATTAAAAATGATTTTAAAAAATTTGATTTTATTGGCAAGTATAAATTAATTTTGATTTTCTCTATTATTTTTATTGGAGCTGGAATTTTTTCATTATGTACATCTAAATTAAATTTAGGTATTGATTTTAAGGGTGGTTCTACTATTACATTGGTTACTGATAATGAAATTGGTGAAGATTCCTTAAAAGAAGATGTTGAAGCGTTAAAATATGAATTAAATAATATTGAATATTTGGCTGACGGAAGTATTGTTATTACTATTAATGATGAACTTAGTGATCAAAGTGAAGATAATAATCAAAAAGAAATAGCTAAAAATTATTTTAAAGAAAAATATGATGCTGAGGCTTCAATCGGCGTTGTTACTAATGTTGTAAAACGTGAGTTAGTTAAAAATGCCTTTATTTCACTTGGTATTGCTGTTATAGGTATTATTATATATATTTCACTTCGCTTTAGTTTTAGTTATGCTCTAGGCGCAATTGCTGCCTTAATTTGGGATGTATTCTTTATTGTAGCTTTATTTAGTTTCTTGAAATTAGAAGTTAGTAGTATTTTTATTGCCGCTATTTTATCTATTATTGGGTACTCAATTAATGATACAATCGTTACATTTGACCGTGTTAGGGAAAATATCAATAAAGAATACAAGGGTAAAATAAGTAAAAAAGAAGATTTAAAAGAAGTTATTAATTTAAGTTTACGTCAAACTTTAAATCGTAGTATCATTACAACTATAACAACCTTAATACCAGTTGTTGCTTTAGTTGTATTAGGTTCTGGCGAGATCTTTAATTTCAATATTGCCTTATTATTTGGCCTTGTTTCGGGTGTTTATTCTTCAATTTTTGTAGCAACACAAATATTCTATTTTTTAGAAAAAAGAAATATTGGTAAACCTGCAAAAAAGAAATGGTATGAGGATGATGATGAAGTTAAAGAAAAGAAGATTAAAGGAATTAATTGTTAATAGGTGATAGAGATGTATCAATTGGATAATAATTATGTAAATGTGTCAGTCTATGATATTTATTTAGCACTAGAATATTTTGAAAAAAATAATATTGAAGATACAATATTAAAAAAACATTTAGAACAATGTATTGATGAGTTTGAATTTAATGAATGTGAATATGTTAAAATAAAAAATAATGAGCCAATTATTAGGTTTATTTTAGATGTTTATAAAAGTGAATTAAATTTACAAATGATTCAAAATTCTCTTTTTTGGGCTATAATAAATATAGATACTTCTAAAAAATTTAAATTAGAATTTTTGTATAAAGTCTTTATTTCTAAGAAATTAAAAATGCTTAATATATGGGATGATAAATTAGAAAATGATGTACTTTTAGATCTTTTAAAAGATAATTGTGAATTATACTCTTATATCATTTTTACACAAAATATAGATGATTATATGGAAGATGTTGAATGTAAAGAACAAATTGAACAAAAATTAGCGAAGTATTTGAAAAATAGATAAAGATTTTCTTTATCTATTTAAAATTATAACAAATGAAGGGTGAGAGCAATTGACAAAAAAGAATTTTTCATTAACGATTGATGATATTATTGGAGCAGTTAGTAATTATATAACCGAAGAAGACGAATTAAAAAAAATTAAAGAGGCATATAACTATGCAGCCGAAAAACATTTTGGACAAAAACGTTTAACTGGAGAAGATTATATTGAACATCCATTAAATGTTGCTTATATTTTGACAGATATAAATGCTGATTATCAAACTATTTGTGCAGCACTTTTACATGATATTATTGAAGATTGTGGTGTATCTAGTGAAGAAATTGTAAATCTTTTTGGTGAAGAGATATATGTTTTAGTGGATGGTGTAACAAAAATTAATCAATTAAATTTTTCGGGCGATACTGAAGCGGTTATAGCTAACCATCGTAAAATTTTGGTTGGTTTATCTAAAGATGTCCGTGTTATAATTATTAAATTAGCTGACAGACTTCATAACATGCGTACCCTTTGGGTTCTTCCAGAGACAAAACAAAAAGAAAAAGCCAAAGAAACACTTGATATTTTAACACCTATTGCGCATCGACTTGGAATTTTTAAAATTAAAAGTGAGTTAGAAGATTTATCACTTCGTTATTATAAACCTGATGTTTATTTTTCGATTGTTGAAAGATTAAATCAAACAAAAGTTGAACGCGATAAGATTGTTGCTGATATGGTTAGTAAAGTATCTAGTCTTTTGGATAGTCAAAATATCAAATATGAAATAAAAGGACGTTCAAAAAGTATCTATAGTATTTATAAAAAATTAGATAAGGGTAAGAAATTTAGTGATATATATGATTTATTAGCTTTAAGAGTTTTAGTAAATTCTGTTAGTGAATGTTATCAAGCGTTAGGATTAATTCATTCGATATATCATCCACTTCCTAAAAGGTTTAAAGATTATATTGCTATGCCAAAGACGAATATGTATCAGTCACTTCATACGACAGTCATAGGCCTAGAGGGATATTTTTTTGAAATTCAAATACGTACTTATGAAATGGATAAGATAGCGGAAAAAGGTATTGCAGCGCATTGGTCTTATAAAGAACATGGTAGTAAAGTTTCAGCTAGTATGCAAAATACGATGGAACAAAAATTACAGTTTTTTCGCTCAATTATTGAATTACGTGATGAAGAAGAAAGTGACAAGCAATTTGTAGATTCGGTAAAAGAAGAAGTTTTTAATCATACAATTTATGTATTTACACCGGGTGGTGATGTTATTGAACTACCTAATGGGGCAACGCCAATTGATTTTGCGTATCGCATTCATTCTGATGTTGGAGACAAGATGGTTGGTGCTTTAGTAAATGGTAATATTGTCCCAATCGATTATAAATTACAAAGTAATGATGTTGTTAAAATCAATACTAATAATAATTCTTTAGGACCAAGTCGTGAATGGCTAAATATTGTTTATACAACACAAGCCAAAAATAAGATTAGAGCTTTCTTTAATAAAATTGACAAAGATGATTATTTAAAAAAAGGCGAAGAGATTATTGCAAAAGAATTACGTAAGAGGAAAGTTAGTACTAATGATTTTTATATAGATGAAAATATTGATAAAATTTTAAGTGAATTAAAACTACCTAATATTGATGAACTTTATATTGCTTTAGGAAATAATAAAATTCCTGTTGGTCAGGTTATGAATATTATTTATAATGATACGATAACTAAGCAAGAAATAATGTTAGAGAAGGCTAAAAATAATATTGTAAAACCGAAAATAAATAAAAATGATATTGTAGTTGAAGGAATTGATGATATTAAAGTTAATATTGCAGCTTGTTGTATGCCAATTCCTGGGGATAAAATTGTCGGTTATATTACAAGAGGTTATGGTATCAATATTCATAGATGTAATTGTCCAAATGTTTTTGAATTTAATGAGCGTCTTATCGATGTTCATTGGAATCATAATATTATTAATAAATATTCGGCTAGTATTTTGGTAAGTGCTGATAATGATTCTGATATATTATTAAATATTATTACCAAAGCTAATAATACAGAAGTAAAAATTCAAAGTATTAATAGTCTAAATGCTAAAGAATACTTTATGTATGAAATTAAGTTATTGGTAGCAGATATAGAAAAATTAGAAAACTTTATGAATGAAATTAGAACTATCTCTCATATCATTAAAGTAGAAAGAAGTATGAAATAATTTCTATTTTAAAGAGAGTAGGTAGTTGTGAATGCTTAAAAATAAAATAAATTATCGTTTAATAAATATAGCGCTAATATGTGTCATAATATATTTAGTATATAAAAGTAGAAATTTATGGTTGATTATTTTTAGAACAATAAATAAAATATTTTTACCATTTATTTTTGCTTTTTTTATTGCGTATATTTTTTATCCTTTATTAAATTATTTAAAAAATAAAAAAATTCCTAAATCATTAGCTTTATTAATGATAATTTTATTAGTTTTAGGATTAGTTATAATTATAAGTGTTATGTTGTTTCCTACTCTATTTAACCAAATTGTATCACTAATAAATTATATCATAACCTTTGTTAATCAAATATCATTCAAATATAATATTGATCTATTAGATTTAGAAAAATATTTATATGAAATCGTTAAATATTTAGGTGAATATTTATCAAATGGCGCTATAAGTTTAATAAATAATTCGATTAATTATGTTACAAAGACGCTTGTTATTTCTACACTTAGTATTTATTTTTTAAATGATATGGATAAGATTAGAGGTAGATTAAAAAAATTATTGATAAGGAAGGGTGACCGAAATTTTGTCTTTTTTAAAGAAGTTGATATAGAAATGCACAAATATTTTTTAGCATTCTTTAAAATAATGATTATATCTTTTTTTGAGTATACCATTATTTATATGGTAATAGGTCACCCAAACGCAATTGTTTTGGGTATTCTAGTGTCGCTATTAGGTATTATTCCTTATATAGGTGGTGTTATTACTAATATTATTGCAGGAATTACAGCTTTTACAATTGGAAGTGACTTATTTATTAAAACCCTTATATCATTTATGATTTTATCGGTTATTGATGGTTATGTAATTAATCCTTTAGTTTACGGTAAAAGTAATAAAATACATCCTTTAATTATTATTTTTGCGTGTTTAACAGGTGGTATTTTAGGCGGAATATTAGGAATGATTATATCACTTCCTATTACCATTATTTGTTTTACAGTTGTGAAATTTTATAAAAATGATTTAAATTTTTTAAAACATAAGATAAAAGAAAATTTTAAATATTGACTAATACTAAAGAAAATAGTATAATTCAGGTATATTAATTATTGATTTAGAGGAGTAATAATATTTTGTTTTTTAGAGAAAATGTGGTTGGTGTAAACATTTAAATAAAATATTGTGAAAGACACTAATGAAAAATAAGCGTATTTCTGCGTTAAAGAATTAAAGTGTATAGTAAATCTATAAAATAAGGTGGCACCGCGAGTTTACTCGTCCTTATATTTTATAGGTTTTTTGTTATTTTAGGGGGATTTATATGGAAAAAAGTAATTATCAGTTTTGGCTAGATTATCATTCTGGATTGATAAAAAGAAAATTATCAGAAGATGAGTATAAAGAAATAGTTGCTAATGAATTTGCTATGCATTTTTTAATTCCTACTAAACAATTATTGAAATTGTGTGGTGGATATAAAGGATTATATAGTATAGATGGTGCTCGTGAAAAAGAATTAGCTTCTTTATTTGAAGTTCCTTTGGAAGTTATGAAAATTAAAATTAATTATTTAAAGGAATCAAAATCCAAAGTAATTAAGGGTGCTAAAAAAGAAAGTTATCAAAGTAATGGAATTTTAGAAGTACCTAATTTTAATATTTTGAAAGCTAACAATGTAGGGAGTAATAATAAAATTGCTAAAAGTAATAAACCTACTGAAACATCCAAATTGGATATTGCAAATGTATACAATTCTATGCTTGAAGAAGTAGTAGGTCAAGATGAAATAATTCAAACTATATTAATGACTATTGATGAAAATATTTATGCTAATGCATACTCAAATAGTTCCGAAAATAGGAAGCATGTTTTAATTGTTGGTCCAACAGGTTCTGGTAAAACGAGAATGATGAAAGCGCTACAATCACATATTAATTATCCTATAGTTCGTATTGATACGACGCAAATAACAATGCATGGATATCATGGTGGAAAAATTGAACAAAATATTTTAGAACCATTACTTGTAAAAGCTGGTGGCAATCTTGAATTAGCACAAAATGGTATTGTTAATTTAGATGAGATAGATAAAAAAGGGAGTGAAAATAATTCCGATGTTGCAGGTCGAGGAATGTTAAATGAATTTTTACCATTTTTAGATGGAACTATTTATGATGTTGAATATAATTATAATCATATTAAGTTTGATACATCCAAGTTAACGGTTCTTGCTTCAGGGGCATTTACTGATACATTATATTCGATTGATAGAAATCCAACAGGCTTTATATCAATAAATAAAAATGAGGAATTATCAAAGGAAATTTTAAATAAAAAAGGAAATATTCCGATGGAATTTTTAAGAAGGTTTCCTAATTTAGTGCAAATGCGCCAATTAATAGATAACGATTTAAAAGAAATATTAATTAAGCCTAAAATTAGTCCAATAATCTTTGAATATAATTATTTGCAAGAACGACATAATGTTTTACTGAAATGCGAGGAAGATTATTTTGATGAACTTATTAAGAGGGCTCTAGCACTTAAAACAGGTGGTAGTGCACTTAAAGATATAATTGTTCAATCACTTCGTTTTGCAAAATGGGAGATTGCAAAATCAGAAAACAAATATAAAGAATTAATTGTATCAAAGGAAACTGTAGAAAATCCTAAAAAATATACTTTAAAATAAGGAGGAATTAAGATGATTCAAAAACCTAAAGGAACTTATGATGTATATGGCAAATATGGTAAAAATTTATTATATTTGCGTGATTTAATTCAAGCATTAATGGAAAAATATCATTATCAATATATTAGAACGCCAATGTTTGAAAGTAGTGAATTATATCATCGTGGGGTTGGAGAAACGACCGATATCGTCTCAAAAGAAACTTATGACTTTTTAGATAGAGGCGACAGAAAGATGACACTTCGACCAGAGGGAACAGCAGGTGTTGTTCGTAGTTTTATTGAAAATAAAATGTATGGTGAAGCTAGCCAACCAATAAAATGTTGGTATTATGGACCAATGTATCGTTATGAAAGACCACAATCAGGTCGTTTTCGCGAATTTTATCAATTTGGTGTTGAAGTATTTGGAACCGATGATCCCCTAGCTGATGCTGAGGTAATTAGTATTCCTGTAAATTTATATAAATTGTTAGGTTTAAAGGGTATAAAAGTAAATATTAACACCTTAGGTGATATGGAATCTCGAAAACAATATCGTGAAGTGTTACTTGATTATTTTAAACCACATCTAGACTGCTTATGTGAAGATTGTAAAAAAAGATATGCTACTAACCCTTTAAGAATATTAGACTGCAAGGTAGATAAAGATTTAGATATTATGAAGAATGCACCTAAGATATCAGATTATTTAAATGATATAAGTAAAACACATTTTGATAAGGTAAAAAAATATTTAGAAGCAATGAATATTGAATATACTGTTGATGAAAGTTTAGTAAGAGGGTTAGATTATTATACACATACAGTTTTTGAGGTTGAGGCTTCTGTTGAGGGGTTTGGTAGTCAAAATGTTTTATGTGGTGGTGGAAGATATGATTCACTAGTCGAGACAATTGGTGGACCTAAAACTGCTGGAGTTGGTTTTGCAACAGGAATTGAAAGACTTATGACCGCTTTAGAATATGAAAAAAAGTTACCAGGCAATTTAGATAATTTAGATATTTATATTATCCCTATGAGGGATAATGAAAAAGAATATAGTTTAAATTTATTAAATATGCTTCGGATGAATGGCTTTAGTTCGGAAATGGATATGCTGAATCGAGGTATTAAAAGCAATTTTAAACAAGCTGATCGACTAAATTCAAAGTATGTAATTATAATTGGCGAAAATGAGATTAGTAGTAATATTTTAACAATCAAAAATAATCAAACAAAAGATGAATTTAAGGTTTCAATTGATGAATTAATTACTTTTTTTGATGAAAATATAGAAGATAGTGAAGAATAGGAGAAAGATATGAAAATAGATATTTGTAAATTAAAAGATTATGAAAATAAAGAAATTACTATTCAAGGTTTTGTTGATAAAATTAGAAATTTACAATACGTTCAGTTTGTTATTTTGAGAGATAGTACAGGTAAAGTACAAATTACAATTGAAAAAAATGATGAAAATAAAGAATTGGTTGAAATTATTGATAATCTTACTTTAGAAAGCACATTAAAAATAAATGGCAAAGTTTCTATTAATGAAAAAGTTAAATTAGGTGGGTTAGAGGTTATTCCTAGTAATATTTTAGTTACTTCAAAATCATTGCCGGAATTACCACTTGATATAACTAGTAAAGATAATGCTTTAAGGGAAACCCGTTTAGATTATCGTTTTTTAGATTTACGTCGTGAAGAAAATAATTTATTTTTTAGATGTGAGACTTTATTAGAACAAGCTTTTAGAGAATATTGTGTTAATAATGGTTTTATAGAAATTCATACTCCTAAAATCGCAGCTGGAGCAGCCGAAAGTGGAGCTGAGGTATTTAAAATAGATTATTTTGGGCAAACAGCTTGTCTATCGCAATCACCACAATTTTATAAGCAAATGGCAATGTCAGCGGGATTTGATAAAGTTTTTGAAATTGGTCCAGCTTTTAGAGCTGAAAATTCTCACACATCATATCATGCAACGGAAATTAATATGGCTGATATTGAAATATCTTGGATTAATTCTTTTTCTGATATTATGGATATGGAAGAAGTTTGGATTAAGTATGCCTTAGATAAATTAAAAAATGTTTATGGAGAAGAAATTAAGCGTTTATTTAACGTAGAAATAAGTGATACATCTATAAAATTTCCTCGTATTACTTTTAAAGAGGCTAAAGAAATTCTAAAAGAAGAATATCATTTCATTGGTGAAAAGGAAGACGATTTTGAAAGAAAAGAAGAAAATTTACTATGTGAATATGCTAAAAAGAAATATAATTGTGATTTCATTTTTATAACTAAGTTTCCTTTTGCAGCTCGACCATTTTATCATATGTTAGATGATGATGGATTAACTAATAGTTATGATTTATTATTTAAAGGTGTTGAGATAACAACTGGGGCTCAAAGAGAACATAGAGTAGATATTTTAACTAATCAAATGCTTGAAAAGGGTATTAAGCCAGAATCTTTAAATTTCTATTTAGATTTCTTTAAATACGGTTGTCCACCACATGGAGGATTTGCAATTGGTATTGCTAGAATCATGATGCAAATATTTGAAATAGACAATATTCGTGAAGCCACTTTTATTTATCGTGGTCCAACAAGATTGAATCCATAGAAAAAACTCACATTAAACTGTGAGCCTTTTTGTTAAAATTTATTATTGATAAAATCTTCTAAATAGTCCATTTGTTTATTTGGATCTTCCATAACAAAATTATTATTTGTTTTTTCAATATTATTGATGCTCATATCATTAGCTAATGTGTTCTCTGGTTGAACGTTATTTGGATCAGGTATTTCGTCAATTATATCAAAAGCTTCTTCTTTTTCATCATCTTCTAATTCTACTATCTTTAGAATTTCTTCTAATGTTGTTTGCCCTTCAAGAACTTTTTCTAATCCATCTTGTAATAGAGTAGTGACACCTGAATCATAGACTAAAGCACGAAGTTCATCTTTTCTTATATTAGAACTAATAGCGTCCCTTATTTCTTGATTAATTAATAATACTTCATGGATAGCAATACGTCCTTGATAACCATTAGTACATTCATCACAGCCATCGTTTGAATATATTTCATTAATATCTTTATTTAAAACCTTTTTAAATAAATCTCTTTCATATTCGTTAGTAGGGCGTAATTTTTTGCAATGTGGACATAATTTACGTGCTAGTTTTTGTGATATAATACCAACTAAAGCACTAGCTAATAAATATCGTTGTACATCCATATCAATTAAACGTTCAATTGTTGTTAATGAGTCATTTGTATGCAATGTTGATAAAACAATATGACCAGTAATAGATGCTCTAACGGCTATTTGAGCAGTTTCTGTATCACGAATTTCACCAATCATAATAATATTTGGGTCTTGACGTAAAATTGATCTTAAGGCACTAGCAAATGTTAGTCCTATTTCACTATTTGTTTGAACTTGATTGATTCCTTCAATATTCATTTCAATTGGATCTTCAACTGTAATTATATTTGTACTTTCTTTATTAAGTCTTTGAAGCATAGAGTAAACGGTTGTCGATTTTCCACTACCAGTTGCTCCTGTTGTTAAAATTATTCCATTTGGTGTGTTAAGCATCTCTAATACTTTGTGATAATTTTGTTCAGAAAAACCTAAACTTTCGATTCCGCTTAAACTCATACTATAATCCAAAATACGAATAACAATTTTCTCCCCTTGATTAGTAGGAAGACAAGAAACACGTAAATCAAGTGGTACTCCTTGAAGTGTTGCTTTTATGGCACCATCTTGTGGTAATCTAGATTCAGTTATATTCATTCCAGCAATAATTTTAACGCGTGTAACAAGATTTTTTTTAATTTCATTAGGTACATCAGCATAGTCAATTAATTGCCCATCAATTCTAATCCTAATTTTCATGTGATTATCCATTGGATCAAAGTGAATATCACTAGCACCTCTTTTTGACGCATCAACTAAAATATCGTTAACAACTTCTACAACTGGCATTTTAGCAAAGTCGTATATTTTTAACATAAAAAAATTCATCCCCTTTTTATTAAATAAGACTAGATTTTACCATAAATATATTATATAATATATTTAGAATAATATCAACTATAAAGGGGAAAAGTTTATGAAAAAAAGAGAAAAAGGGTTTATGCTGGTTGAAACATTGGTTGTTTCAACTTTAGTTTCAACAGTTTTGATTGCTTTGTATGTTCAGTTTAACAATATTGTTAAAAATTTTAATCGTGATTTTAATTATAATAGTATTAATAATTTATATGCTACACAAACTATAAAGAAATTTATTTTAAAAGATGCTGATGGTAATTTTTATAAAAATTTAAAATTAGAATTAGAAAAAAAGATTAGTGAAAATAAATTTTATTTTTTAAAAATTGCAAATGCTTGTGATGGTGTTAGCGATAATTTATATTCTGTTCCTAATTGTAATATATTTAGTGATTTAACAAGTTTTTATCAAGTTGAACAAATTATTTTTACAAGGGAGAGTGCTAAATTAAAAGAGGAGGATTATCCTTTGTTAAAGAGTCAAAATTTTGTGGCATTTATTAATACTATTAAGAATGATCCTGACCCAATGTTTGATGATGATTTAAATCAAATTTATAATTATAGGATTATTATTGAATTCTCAAATAATGAGTACGCTACTTTAGCAATAGCTAATTAAAGGGGGGATGAATATGAAAAATAAAGGTTTTACATTAGTAGAAATTATTGTTTCGTTTGCACTTACAATGATAGTAGTATTGTTTCTATTTCAATTAGTGATTACACTTAAAAATGTTTATACTAATAATTTTGTTGTATCAAATTTAATATTAAAACAAGCTAATATAAGTAAAATGATTAATAATGATTTACTATCTCCTAATTTAGGTAATGTTAGTGATTTTACTTATGATCAGGTAAACAAATGTTACAACATATTATTTGGTTCGGGTATTATGCACAGTATATGTACTGATACAATAAATAATAAGGTTATTTATGATAATTATGAATTTGATTTAGTTAAAGGTAGTAAAGTAGGCAATATTTCTGTTGAACGGAAAAATACGAGTGATTTATATATTCATATACCAATTAGTTATCCTGATTTAGATAAAGATTATGGTATTAAGATAGCATTAGTTAATAATTAGTATAAATTAGAAGGATTTTTTAATCCTTTTTTTTATATTTATAAGTATGAAGAAAAAAGATATAGAATTTTTTAAAAAGATTGAAAATGATAATACTCTTAAATTAGATGAAGAACAAAGAAGGATTGTTTTGAATAATTCGCAAAATTGTTTGGTTGTAGCAGGTGCTGGTTGTGGTAAAACAACTTTAATTACTATTAAAACGAAATATTTAGTAGATGTTCAAAATATAAATCCTAAGGATATTTTAGTTATTTCGTTTACTAATGAGTCTGTTAATGATTTAAAGGAGAAAATTAATGTAGATTACAATTTAGGTGTCGATATTATGACTTTTCATAAACTTGGTATGCTTATTATTGGTAAACAGAAGAAAATTAAGGTGTTAGATAATTTATATAATGTTTTAAATAATTATTTTTTGCATGATATTTATTTTACTAATCATTATATGGAATATTTAGAATTTCTATATATTTATATTGGCAATCAGAAAGCATCAAAAATAATTATAGAAAATTCACCTAAATTAGTTAATAGTTTAGAGGAACTTGCTATTATCAAGTTTTTAAATTTAACTAATATTAAATACAAATATCATATTATAAACTTTAACAATATAATTGCTGAGTTTGTTTTTAAATATAATAATATGCATATTAAAGTAAGATATTTAAGTAAAATGAAAAAAAAGAAGTTTAATACTATTGATCTTATTAAAGGTAGTAATATTTTAAAGTCGCTATATGTGGGGTTAAATAAATTAGGTATTAGTAATTTTGAAAAAATGGAGCCAGTTGATAATATCTATGATAAATTTTTGCAATTATGTTATAGCTTTATAAATAATTATAAGGTTATTTATAATGATATTAGTGAATTTTCTAAATTAAAAAATAAATATATAGGAAATAGGCGGATGGCACTGTTTTTGAATGTTATATATGAGGCTTATACTTATTATAATGATTATAATAAGACTAATAATATTATTGATTTTAATGATATGATAAACCAATCAATTGATATTTTAAAAAATAATTATTTATTAACATATAAGTATGTTATAATAGATGAATTTCAAGATATTTCTAAGAACCGCTTTGAAATTATTAAAATATTAAGTTTTCATCAGGCAAGGATAATTGCGTTTGGTGATGATTGGCAAGCAATTTTTGGTTTTGCAGGATCTAATGTTAATATTTTCATAAAATTTCATACGATAATGAATGATTGTAAGGTTTTATTACTTACAAAAACTTATCGTAATAGTCAACAACTTATAAATATTGTTGGCGGTTTTATTATGAAAAATTCTAAGCAGATTAAAAAAACATTATCTTCATTTAAAAATATAAATGATCCTATTAAGATTTATTTTTGTGATGACGATCAAAATAAATCGGAGATTATTTATAATATCATTTGTGAAATTTTAAAAGAAAATCAACAAAGTAAAATTTTATTAATCGGACGATACAAATTTGAATTAATGAAGATTATTGATAAAAATTATTTCGATTTAGTTAATAATAAAATTGTTTGCCTAAGAAGGTCAGCCGATATCACTTTTTTAACCGCGCATTCTTCTAAAGGATTAACCTATGATGATGTAATTATTCTAAATGCAGATAATGATATTTATGGATTTCCATCACAGGTTGTCGACGACTTTGAAATAGCTATTTTAAAAGAAAAAGAAGATTTTTGTTTTGCGGAAGAAAGAAGATTATTTTATGTTGCTTTAACTCGCACTAGGAATCGTAATTATATTTTGTCTTCTGTTAATAATCCTTCTTATTTTGTTTTAGAAATAATTAAAGATAAAAGGGTTATGGTTTATAATTTAACTAATAAAAAAATCGCTAATAACTATTATTTATGTCAAAATTGTGGTTATTTTGAAAATAAAACTAAAAATAAAAGATTAGTTTGCTTTAAATGCAATAAGGAAATTAAAAAATAATTAATGATTTTATTAGATTTATATGCTATAATGGTAATACAGTTTACATTTAAGGAAAGGTGTAATAATGAAAACATGTGTTGTTATTTATAATCCTAATAGTGGGAAAAAAAGTAAAAATGTTTTTTTAAAACAATATAAAGGTATTTTAGAACAAAATGGTTACGAGGTTATTACACATGTGACAAAATATCATGGTCATGCTACTGAAATTGTTGAAAAATTAGATGAAACAATTGACTTAGTGGTCTCTGTTGGAGGGGATGGAACTTTTAATGAAGTGATGACAGGCAATTTTAAAAGAACTAATAGACTTTTGCTTGCACATATACCGCTTGGAACTACTAATGATATTGGTTCAATGTTTGGTTATACTAAAAATCCAATTTCTAATTTAAAGCTGATTATGTCGGGTGTTGTTAAAGATATTGATATTTGTACTATTAATGGGGATCCTTTTGTTTATGTTGCTGGCTTTGGTAAATTTATGAATGTTCCGTATGAAACATCTCGTGATTTAAAGAAAAAATATGGTTATTTAGCTTATATATTTGAGGGGGCAAAAAGTTTTCGCTCTAAAACAAATCTTTATGATATAACTTATGAAATTGATGGAGAAGTATATAGAGGGCTTTATTCGTTTATGATTGCTTCTAATGCTAATAGGATTGCTGGCGTTAATAATTTTTTTAAAGATATTAAATTAGATGATGATCGTTTTGAAGTATTATTTTGCAATTTATCAACTAAAAAAGATATTATTAAAAGTTTATATTATTTAAAAATGCATGATATCACAAAAGTACCTGGCTTTTATTTTCATAAAACAGATAATTTAAAGATAACATTTAATGATGTGGCTCATAAGAAATGGTGTATAGATGGTGAAAAATATGAAGGAAATACAAATACTTTTACAATAAAGGTAATTCCTGGGATTAAATTATTACTCCCTAATAAAAAGATAGATACTTTGTTTATAAACAAGTAGTTAGGTGTTGATTTGAAATGATTAATATATATAATATTAAAATATTATTTATATCGTTTATTTTTTATTCATTAATTGGGTGGATTATAGAAGTAATTGATCAATTTTATCGTCAAAAGAAATTGATTAATCGTGGTTTTTTATTAGGACCATATTGTCCAGTACATGGAATTGGTGCTTTATTGATGTTGTTATTGTTGGGTAGATTTTATAATAATACGTTAATTTTATTTATAAGTTCTGTATTGATATGTACAACATTAGAATATTTGACTGGTTTTTTATTAGAGAAAATATTTAAGGCAAGATGGTGGGACTATTCGGATTATAAGTTTAATTTGAATGGTCGTGTTTGTTTACAAAATAGTTTGTTTTTTGGGTTAGCTGGCGTTATTATTGTTAAATTTTCGCAACCGTTTTTAATGGGGTTAATAGCAAATATGTCTACTAATCTTTTAAATATCATTTGTATAGTACTTTTGCTTATGTTTTGTATTGATTTAATTATCTCTTTTTATGTTATTTGTAGTTTTAAAAATTTAACTAATAATATTTTAAAGGATAGTACAGAAGAGATTTCTAGTAAAGTAAAGAGCAAATTAGCCAAACATTCAATTTTCTTTAGAAGATTGATTATGGCATTTCCTAACTTAAAAAGAGGCGTTAATAAGATAAAGAAAAATATTGTTAATTTTTTAGGGTTGGTAATTAAATAAGGATTTAGTAAAATAAATCTTTTTTGATTAGTTTTAGTATATTTTTAAGTCTTAAAGGAATATTATAATTATATGATGATATTTTAAAGGAGAAAATATTATGATTCCAAGTACAATTAAGATTGTGTCAGATGATAAATATCCTAATTTGCCTTTTTTTAATCCTTATTTGGGAATAAAAAAGGTCATCATTTCTGGAAAAATTAAACATATAAATAATATGATGTTTTATGGATGGGAAAATTTAACAGAGGTAATAATTGAAAATGGCGTTGAGAGTATTGGAGATTTCGCTTTTGCTTATTGTATCAATTTGAAAAAAGTCTTTATACCAGATAGTGTACATTTCATAAGTGATACAGCTTTTTATGGTAATATTAAATTAGAAAAGGTAACTTTAGAAAAGAATAATAATACGGTGATAAATAAATTTTATTTAAACTATCTTAAATTAAGAATGAGGTTACTTGGTTTAACTAGCAAGAGGTATAATGATTCATTTAATGGCAATTTTATATGTGGTAGCGAAAATATTCCTAAAATAGAAAATATTGATAATAGTAATATTATAACAGATAAAAAATTAGATGATGAATTTATACCATGGACCAAAATGGATGAAAATATTTATAATAGTTTTGGTTGTTCATTTAATTATCGTTTAACAGACCAAAATCAAGAAAAATTATTAGAAATAGTAAAACAAAATGCTGAATTTGAAATAGATAATCAAGGGAATATTTTTTATTGCGGGGATTTAATGACACCATTACAAATTGAGACATTATTAAAAAATATGGAAGTAAGCAATATTTTTAAAAAAAGTAAATAATTATATTTGCTTATATTTATAATCTATGTTATAATTTAAAAGAGCCTATGGAAATCTCTCAAGGCTTTTTTTGTTGTTTATGGAGGTGTTTTTATGACAAAGTATGTTTTTGTAACAGGTGGAGTAGTATCAGGTTTAGGTAAAGGAATTACTGCTTCATCTTTGGCATTATTGCTAAAATCTAGAGGATATAAAGTATTTATGCAAAAGTTTGATCCTTATATAAATGTTGATCCTGGGACAATGAACCCTATTCAACATGGAGAGGTTTATGTTACTTATGATGGTTGTGAAACTGATTTGGATTTAGGTCATTATGAGAGATTTATTGATGAAGAACTTAATTATACATCAAATATTACTAGTGGTAAAATTTTTTCATCGGTTATAGAAAAGGAAAGAAAAGGCGAATATTTAGGAGCTACTGTTCAGATGGTTCCACATATTACTAATGAAATTAAGAATAAAGTGTATGAAGCAGGGATTAGTTCTAAGGCAGATATTGTTATAACAGAAATTGGTGGTACAGTTGGCGATATTGAATCCCAATCTTTTATTGAAGCATTAAGACAAATTCAGTATGAATTAGGGAAAAATAATACTTTCTTTGTTCATACAACGTTAATACCATATATTTATGGTTCTGGGGAACTTAAGACAAAACCAACTCAAAATAGTGTTCGTGATTTAAGAAATATGGGTATAACTCCTAATGCAATTGTTTGTAGGACACCAATTGAATTATCAGAATCTATTAAGAAAAAATTATCTTTATTTTGCTCTGTTCCTGACGAAAATATTATAAATGCTGTTGATGTTAAAAATATATATCAAATTCCTATTAATTTTTATAATCAAAAAATTGATGAGAATATTTTAAAACAATTTGAATTACCTATTAAAAAAGCTAATATTAAATATTGGCTAGATTTAATTGATACTGTTGATAATTTAAAGGATGAAATTGAAATAGCGTTAGTTGGTAAATATGTTGAATTGCATGATGCCTATTTATCAGTTGCCGAATCACTTCATCATGCTGGTTATAAATATAAAACTAAAATTAATATTAATTGGGTTGATTCGGAAATGCTAGAAAAAGACGATATTAAATTAAAAGAAATTTTTAAAAATGCCAAAGGAATAATTGTTCCAGGTGGTTTTGGTAATCGTGGTATTGAAGGGAAAATTAAAGCAATTACTTATGCTCGTGAAAATAATGTACCTTTTTTGGGAATTTGTTTGGGGATGCAGTTAGCCGTTATCGAATTTGCTAGAAATGTTTGTGGGTTAAAAGAAGCTTCTTCAACAGAATTTGATCCTATTTGTAAGGAACCGATTATTGATCTTATGTCTGATCAAAAAGCAATTGTTAATATGGGCGGAACTTTGCGACTTGGTAATTATCTATGTAAAATAAAGAAGGATACTTTGGCTTATGACGATTATAAACAAGAAGAGGTTTTTGAACGTCATCGTCATCGTTACGAATTTAATAATAAGTATAGAGAAATTTTAGAACAAAAAGGATTGGTTTTTTCGGGTAGCAATGAGGTAGCAAATTTAGTAGAAATTATTGAGTATCCAAACCATAAACATTTTATTGCGTGCCAGTTTCATCCAGAATTTAAAAGTAGACCTACTAAGTGTCATCCTTTGTTTGATTCGTTTATTAAAGCAAGCCTTAAATAAAGGCTTTTTTTCACAAAAACTACATAAATATATAATACAATTGTTTTGGAAGAAGTGATTTTTTATGAGAATTTTAATTGTTGATGATGAAGAACTAATTAGGAATGTTATTAAAGAATATTGCTATAATGAAAAATATGACGTATTATTAGCTAGTAATGGGATAGAGGCTTTAGACATAATTAATAGGGAAAAGGTTGATTTAATTATTTTAGATATTATGATGCCGAAATTAGATGGTTTTTCCCTTTGTAAACAAATTAAAGATAGAAATATTCCAATTATAATTTTATCAGCACGAACTGATGAATTTGATAAATTAATAGGTTTTGAATTGGGAATTGATGATTATGTTACAAAACCATTTAGTCCTAAAGAATTGATAGCGCGGATTAAAGCTGTTTTAAGACGTAATAAACCATTAGATGAATGTTTTATCTATAAAACATTAGTAGTAGACTTTAAAGCGCATAGTATAGCAATCGATGGAGTCAATATTAAATTTACACCAAAGGAATATGAGTTGCTAGTTTATTTTATTAATAATATTAATATTGCTTTAACTAGAGAAGTTTTGCTAAATAAAATTTGGGGATATAGTTTTTTTGGTGATGATAGGACGATTGATACACATATTAAAATGCTTAGAAATACGTTAGGAAAATATCGCAATTTGATTGTAACGGTAAGAGGAGTAGGTTATAAATTTGAAGCAAAATAACCATTCTTTAACATCAAAAATTTGGTTTTATTTAATTATATTTTCTATTGTTATTTTATTATCGTTATGGTTATTTCAAGTTATTTTTTTAAAATCATATTATCGATGGATGAAAAATCGCGAAATAGATGGCATTATTAATATTATTAGTCAGGAATATAATTCTGAGAATTTATTAGATATTCTTGATGATTTATCTTTTAGTAATAATGTTTGTATTGAAGTGATTAATAGTGATGATTTATTATATTCATCAACTAGTCAAATTAGGGGTTGTTTAATTGATAAAGATGTTAATGATTATCATTATATTGATAAAAAGTTAGAATTTATCAAGAGTGAGAATATTACTTTTAAATATGAAACGACAAATCCTAAATTTCATAATCAAACATTAATTTATGGAAAAAAATTAATTAATAATTTAATTGTTTTTGTGACATCTTCATTAGAACCGATTGATTCTACAATAGGAATTTTATCTAGTCAGTTAGTCTATGTTACACTTGGTGTTTTATTATTTTCATTTTTAGTTGCTTATTTTATTTCTAAAAAAATATCAAAGCCAATAATTCAAATAAATGATGGTGCTAAAGAAATTGCGAACCATAATTATGATGTTAAATTTGATACATTGTCAAATATTATCGAAATAGATGAACTTGCTAAAACCTTGCATGAGGCATCAACCGAATTATCTAAAACAGAAAATCTTAGAAGAGAATTATTAGCGAATGTAAGTCATGATTTGAAAACGCCACTAACCATGATAAAAGCTTATGCCGAAATGGCTAGAGATCTAAATAATAAAAATGTGAGAAAACGAACTGATAATCTAAATATAATTATTGATGAGACAGATCGCTTAAATCTATTAGTAAATGATATTTTGGAGTTATCTAAGGTTCAAGCTAATGTTGAAAAGTTAAATATTGAGCAATTTAATTTGCTTGATTTAATTCAAACTATTTTAAAACATTATGAATATTTAAAAACCAGCGAAAATTATCAATTTGTTTTAGAATATGGAAGTTGCGATATTGTTAGAGCTGATAAAAAACGTATAGAACAGGTAATGTATAATTTAATAAATAATGCGATTAATTATACAGGTCATGATAAAAAAATTATTATTAGAATTATAGATGTTAGTGAGGGAATTAAAATTGAGGTATCAGATACTGGCAATGGTATTGATGAAAAAGATTTAGCTTTGATTTGGGATAAATATTATAAAGTTGATAAGAGTTTTAAAAGAGAAGTTTATGGAACAGGAATTGGTTTATCAATTGTAAAGAATATTTTAATTAATCATAATTTTAAATATGGTGTTGATACTATAAAAGGTATTGGAACAACATTCTGGTTTATAATAAATAAATAAATTATACTTTTTCGTAATTATTTATTATTAAATAATTAATAAATATAATTTGTGTTATAATATTTATAGGTGATAATATGCTTAAAATATATAAGACTAATCCTAATAGTGAAATGGAAAAATTAAAAAAAATAGAGCCTAATAGTTGGATAAATTTATCAAATCCTAATGCTGATGAAATAAAAGAGGTTATAGGAAAAACTAAAATACCAGAATCATTAATATTAAAAGTTTTAGACTATGAAGAGTTACCTAGAATTGAGACAGAAGATAAGGCTACTTTAATTGTTGTTGATGTTCCTTATGTTGAAGATAAAAAAAGTAAAAATAAATATTCGACTGTTCCTGTTGGTATAATTATGAATGGTAATTATTTTTTAACAGTCTGTTTGAAAGAAACTGAGATATTTAATGATTTTAAGCATAATAAAATAAAGGGCGTTGATACTGCTAAAAAAACAAGATTTATTATTCAATTATTACTTAAAATTGCTAATTCTTATATAAAATATTTAAATTTGATAAATCGTGAAATTGAGAATAAGGAAAAATCTTTGATAAAATCTACTTCAAATAAAGAATTGCTTAATTTAATGCATATTCAAAAAAGTTTGGTTTATTTTGTAACTAGTTTAAAGGCTAATGATATTATTTTAGAAAAGTTATCTAAAGGCAATATTATTAATATGTATGAAGAAGATTTGGATTTATTAGATGATGCGATGATTGAAAGTAAACAAGGGATTGAAACAGCCAATATTTATCGAGAAATTTTGGCTAGTATGTCTGATACTTATGCTAGTATTATCAATAATAATCTTAATGGGATTATGAAGTTTTTAGCAGGCATTACGATTGTTCTTTCGATTCCGACGATGATTTCGTCTTTTATGGGAATGAATGTTCCAATGGGAAAACTATCTGATAATCCCTTTGCTTTTATAATTATTTTGATTATTTCTATTTTTATATCAATCATAATTGCTTTAATTTTAAAAAAGAAGGATATGTTATAATGGTTTATTTATTTTATGGAACTGAAGAATTTTTAATTAATCGCGAGATAAAAAATATTACTAAAAATAATGATATAGATGATATTGATATAAGTTATTATAATTTAGAAAATGATTTGCTTGATGATATCTTAGAAGATGCTTCTATGTGTTCTTTATTTAGTACTAAAAAGATGATTTTGATTGCTAATTCTTATATATTTACAGTAGCAGTTAGAAAAAAAGGACCTAATCATAATACGGATTTGCTAATCAAATATTTAGCTAATCCTAATCCTGATACGATTTTAATATTTACAAATACTGATGAGTCAATTGATGATCGAAAAAAAATTGTTAAGAATATGAAAAATAATGGGAATGTCAAAGAATTTAACAAATTAAAATCTAATGATAGTTTTATTAAACAGGAATTAGGTGACTATAAAATGTCTTCTTCAACCATTAAAGTGTTTAGTGATTATGTTGGATCAAATCTAGCTATAATAGTATCAGAAATTGAAAAGTTAAAACTATATAAAGGTGAAGATAAAAATATTACAACTGATGATGTTTACAATGTTTGTAGTGAGTTTATTGATGTTGATTTAAATGAATTAACCAATAGCATTGTTGGCAAAAATATTAAGAATGCCTTAAAAATATATCAGGAATTAGTTAAACAGGGAGAGGAGCCCATTCAAATTATTATAAGACTTGCGAATCAATTTAGAATAATATATCAAGTTAAAGAATTATCAAAAAAAGGTTATTCTAATAAAGATATTACAAATATTTTAGGAATTCATCCTTATCGGGTTCAAAAGGCTTTAGAAAGTTCATATCAGTTTTCTAGTCAAAAATTATTAGAATATTTAAAAAAATTATCATCTATTGATGAAGGTATAAAAATGGGTACTATTGATAAAAATATGGCCTTAGAATTATTTATTTTAGAAGTTTAAAGGTAATCAATTTAATTATTGATTATTTTTTATTCTTAGATTAGCGCTTTGTGAAAAAAACTTTTATAAATTAGTGAAAATATATTAAGTAATAAAATAAAGTGACTATCAGATCACTTTTATTTGATTACATAATTTAATAACTCATTAGGTATTATTTTACTATTTACAATATCATAAATTAAATTTATAAGTTCATTATTAATGTTTTTAGCTTTTAATAAGATTTTAATAGAATTTAGAGCATCTAAGCCTTCAACGGTAGTTGTATTTAAATATTCAGTTATTTTGTTTTTATCAGCGTTTTGCCCAATAAGATAACCTAGGGTAAAATTGCGACTTTTTTTACTACTACAAGTTAAAATAATGTCCCCAATACCACTAGATAAAAAAATTGTTTCATTATGCCCACCAAATGATATAATCAAATTTCTTGTTTCTCTTATTACTTTTGTTAAAAATGATGCTTTAGTTGATTCTGACGCGTTAATTCCTTCGAGAATTCCGCATGCGATTGCAAAAATATTTTTTAGTGTTCCTGTAAGTTCAACGCCAATTATGTCACTAGTAGTTTCGATTTTTATATAACTTGGTGGGAAAATAGTTTTAATTTCATTTGAATTATTTCCCGCTAGTGTTAAAATAATTGTTTCTTTTTTTATGGTATCTATAGCAAAACTTGGACCAGATAAAATAGAAATATTTTCAGTTTTTAATATTTCCTTAACAATATCATAAGCAAATTTATTTGTATCGTCATTTATACCTTTAGACGCAATGCAAATGTGTATATTGTTGTTTATTTTATTTTTTAATAATTTAATTGTATCTTCAATATAGTTAGTTGGTATGGCAATTATAATCAAATTAGTATTGTTAATAGCCTCATCAATATTATTAGTAAAACATATTTTCTTTGATAATTGTATATTAGGAAACAATTTATCATTTCTATATGTATTTTTTAAGTAATTTATTTCTTTTTCAATAATAGAGTAAACAGTTACATCATTTTTATCGCTTAAAATGTTTGCTAAAGCTAGGCCATAAGCACCGGCTCCTAGTATGGTAATATTCATCTATTTAATTCCTCCAATTTATTCATTATTTCTTTTAATTTTCGTTCATTTATATTATTGCCAGGTTGATAGTATTTTTTACCAACTAATTTATCTGGTAAATATTGTTGTTTTACGAAATGATTAGGGTAGTTATGTGGATATAGGTAGTTATTAGAATTTGTTTTAATATGATTAGGTACATTGCCAGTATTGCCACGTCTTATGTCATTTAGGGCAGCATCAATCGCTAAGTAGGCACTATTGGATTTAGGCGATAAGGCTAATTCAATAACAATATTGGATAATATGATTTGGGCTTCAGGTAGTCCAAGGCGTTCACAAGCGTTAATGGCTGCATCAACTTTTGGACCCATTGATGAATTAGCTAAACCTATATCTTCGTAGGCTATAACTGTCATTCTACGATAAATAATATCTAAATCTTCAGCTTCAATTAATCGAGCTAAATAGTGTAGGGCAGCATTAACATCACTACCACGAATTGATTTTTGAAAAGCACTAATAGCATCATAATAACCATCATCGTTTTTATCATGAAAAAAAACGGGCTTACTATTTATACTTTTAATTACATCAGTATCAATTTTAAAATCATTAGTTGAATAATAAGCGATTTCTAGTAGATTGTAAGCATATCTTAAATCACCACTAGCTAATCTACTTATTAAATTTATACTTTCATCATCTATTTGGATATTTTCTAAAATATTTTGTTCAACGACTTTTTTTAAGCCTTGTTTTATATCTTCAGTTTCTAATTCTTTTAATTCAAAAATTTGGCAACGACTACGAATGGCTGGATTAATTTTGTGATAGGGATTAGAAGTCGTCATACCAATTAAAGTTATTAAACCACTTTCTAAATAAGGCAAAAGTAAATCTTGTTTATCTTTATTTAAACGGTGAATTTCATCCATAATAACAACCATATTCCCATACATTTTTGCTTCTTCAACAACAATATCAAAATCTTTTTTATTATTTATAGTTGCATTAAGTAAGCGATAACGTAAACCTAGTTCTTCAGTTATAGCGGTTGCGATAGTTGTTTTACCAATACCTGGTTTGCCATATAAAATCATTGAAAACAACTTTTTATTATTAACTAAGTTTCTTATTATTTTGTTTTGACCAATTAAATGTTGTTGACCGACAATATCATCTAATTTTTTCGGACGCATTTTAATTGCTAATGGTTCTGCCATATTTATCACCCAGAATAATTTTACCAAAAAATATATGAAAATTAAAGTCTATCTTAAAATTAGGCGATGTTAATTATTTATAATAGTGATATAATAGAGATATAAATTGCTTTTTTAGTAAATTTATACGTAAATGATGTCTAATGAAGGAGAATTTTATGTTAGAGCAAATCTATGGTAATTACAATTTTAAACTATTTAATGATTTTCTAAAACAACTGAATTTTGAAATAAAGGAAAATACAATTGAGATAAAAAGAAAAAATTATTCTCATTGGGTTATTGTATCTGCACGATTAAAAAATAATTTAGATTTAAAAATTTCTCATTTTGAAGATTCTGAAGAAATCTGGATTACATTCGGTTTTTATAATGAAGGTATAAATTTGGAACAAATTGAATTTATATTTCAAAAGGATACTAATAGATTTGAAAATAATTTTATTATTCACGATTACTTTATTCAAGATAATGATATAGCTATAACCTTTAATTCAGCCTACAATTTTCATAATGATAACTTTATTGTTGGTACTGAACAAATTAGAAGAGTATATTTTAACGATATTGTTGACTATGCTGGTAGGGATAATTTAGCAAATTTAGCTATTAATATTGATCATTCTAAAAATACTAAAGTATTATATAAGCAAGATAATTTGAATGTCGATTTAGAGCCTAATATAGAAACAATATCCTTAAAAAATAAACAGCAGGTTATAAATGTTTTAGTAAAAAAATAAGTATATAAATTTATTTTGACTTTTTTTATTAACTAGTTTATAATTATAATGGTGGAAGGTATATGAAGACACTAAATTATAATGATAATTTTACACAAGAAGGAAAAGATTTCATAAATTATCTACTAATTGACAAAAAATATAGTGAGGATACAATTTGCTCTTATAAAAATGATTTGGAAAAATTTTTTTTGTTTTTTAAAAATATATCAATAAAAAATATTAGTAAAAATGATTTACGTGATTATTTAAAGTATTTAAATCAATCTAAATTAAGTGAAAAAAGTATTTCTCATAATATTTCGACATTGCGCTCATTTTATAAATTTTTGGTTACAGAAAATTATTTGGATAATAATTTAGTTATGTTTATCGATTTACCAAAAATTCCAAAGACATTACCTAATGTTTTATCAATTGAAGAAATAGATAAATTATTAGATATAAGTGTGACTGATAAGTATTCAGCTAGAAATAAGGCTATGCTTGAATTAATGTATTCTAGTGGTCTTAGAATAAGCGAACTGATAAATTTAAAAGTAGTTGATGTGTCTTTAGATGAGGCACTTGTGAGAGTTTTTGGAAAGGGCTCAAAAGAGAGGATTATACCAATTGGAGATTGTGCACTTGATGCATTAGAGATATACATGTCTACATATAGACCAGATTTATTAAAAAAACAAAGTTCGGATTATTTGTTTTTATCGAGTCGTGGTAGCAAGATATCTAGACAAGCTTTTTTTAAGATAATTAAGGCTATTGCTTTAGAGAAAAACATTAAATCAGAAATTTCACCTCATACTTTAAGGCATTCATTTGCTACTCATATGTTGAATTGTGGAGCTGATTTAAGAAGTATTCAAGAATTGCTTGGACATTCAGATATATCGACAACTCAAATATATACACATATTTCTAAAAATAAAATAAGTGATGATTATAAAAAAAGTCATCCACATTCTAATTAAAAAAGGATAGGAAGAGGAGTTACTATGAAATATAAAAGAGTTTTTTTAATTGTTTTGGATTCGGTTGGTGTAGGTTCAACTAAAGATTCTGATAAATATGGCGATGGGCCAGCTAATACACTTGGCCATATTATTGAAAAAACTAATGTTAAATTACCAAATTTAGAAAAAATGGGACTTTTAAATATTTTAGATCTGAGTGAGGAAAAAACTATTGGATATTATACGAAGGCGATTCCTACTAGTAATGGTAAGGATTCGTTAACTGGTCATTTAGAACTTATGGGTTTAAAAACCGATATAGCGCCTAAGACATTTACTGAAACAGGATTTCCTAAAGAATTAATTGAAGCTATTGAGTATGAAACTGGACGTCATGTAATAGGTAATTGTAGTGAAAATGGTCATGAGATAATTGAACGACTTGGTGTTGAACATATGAAAACAGGCAATTTAATTATTTATACTTCAGCTGATTCTGTATTGCACATTGCTGCCCATGAATCAATTATTCCTGTTAGGGAATTGTATCGTATTTGTGAAACTGTTCGTCAATTAACTTTGAATGAAGAATGGCGAATTGGAAGAGTTATAGCCAATCCCTTTTCAGGTAAACCTGGCTCTTTTGAAAGAACTAGCAATCGTCACGATTTCGCTTTAGATCCAAATGAAAAAACGGTTTTAGATAATTTAAAAGATAAAGGTTATGATATTTTAACGATTGGAAAAATTTGCGATATTTTTAATAATCGTGGAATTACAGCTGCAACAAGAGCTGTTGATAATTTAGATGGAATTAAAAAACTAGTAAAATTAATGAAATTAAATTTTAAAGGTTTAAGTTTTACAAATTTAAATGACTTTGATAGTAAATATGGTCATCGTCGTGATGTTGAAGGTTATGCCAGTGCCTTGAGTGAATTTGATAAATACTTACCTAATATTGTTAATTCTTTAAAACCAGATGATTTATTAATAATTACAGCTGACCATGGTAATGATCCTACCTATATTGGAACTGATCATACAAGAGAAAATGTTCCTGTTCTTATTTTTTCTAGAAATTTTAAGCAACGTGGTGAATTACCATATTTGCAATCTTTTGCTGATATTGGTGCTACTATAGCTGATAATTTTAAAGCTGAAATGCCTAAAGTAGGAAAAAGTTTTTTGGATAAATTAAAATAGAATTAGGTAAAACTAATTCTTTTTTTTTTAATTTTTGTTATAATATTATTTATAGAGGAGTAGTATTATGATTTTAATAATTGCTGAAAAACCTTCGCTGGCACGTAATATTGTGGCAGGAATTGGAACTATGAAAAAAATGGATGGCTATTTTGAAAATGGAGACTATATTATAACTTGGGCTTTTGGGCATCTATTTACTTTATATGATATTGAGGATTATTCTAACGAAAAAATTGATAATATTAAGTGGAATTTAAATAATATTCCTTGTTTTCCTGAAAAATTTATGTTTTCTTTAAAAAAAGATAAAAATAAACAAATTGATAAAGGCATTTTAAAACAATTTAATACTATTAAAAGTTTATGTAATCGAAAAGATGTTGAAAAAATTGTTAATGCTGGCGACTCAGACCGCGAGGGAGAAATAATCGTTCGTTTATGTATTGATAATGCATTGGAAACAAAAAAAGAATTATTGAGGTTATGGTTACCTGATCAAACACCTGAAACTGTTTCACAAGGTTTAAAAGAAATGAAAAATGAAACTCAGTATGATAATCTTGCTAATGAAGGATTTGCTAGAACTTATATTGATTGGCTATATGGTGTTAATTTGACACGTTATGCAACTTTAAAAACAGGTACATTACTTAGGGTAGGAAGAGTTATTGTACCTATTGTAAAAGCTATTTATGATCGTGATAGGAGTATCAAAGAATTTGTTCCTGACATCTATTATGGGATTTCTTCAGAAGCAGAAACAAATGGTGAGGTCATTGAATTAAATTCTAAAGAAAAATTTGATAAAAATGAACTAGAAAAAGCTAAAAAACTATGCGAAAAATATAACCAAGAAAAAGCTATTGTTACTTATAAAAATAGTAAAAGAGATGTTTTGGCGCCAGGTAAATTATACTCTTTAACTAAACTACAAAATTATTTAGGCAAAAAATATAAAATGCCTATGGATAAATCCCTTTCTATCGTTCAAAAATTGTATGAAGAAGGATATTTGACTTATCCTAGAACAAATTCAGAATATTTAGCAACTAATGAAAAAGATAAAATAAAAAAAATAATTGAAAATTTCTCAAAATTAAATTATCCAGTTGAGTTTAAAGACAAAAAAACGATTTTTGATGATAGTAAAATTGAGTCGCATTCGGCACTTACTCCAACTTATAAAATTCCCGATAAATCAAGATTATCTAATGACGAAAATTTAGTTTATACAGCTGTTATTAATCGCTTTATCGCTGTATTTTGTAGTGAGGATTGTAAGATAGAAAAAACTGAAATTAAAATTCAGGTTGGTGGGTTAGAAGAGTTTATCTTAAAAGGAAATGTTATTATAGATAAAGGTTGGACAAAATATGATGAGTATACAAAGAATGATAAAATTTTACCAAATATAAATATTAATGATGAAGTTAATATTAGTTTTGAACCTAAAGAGAAGAAAAAAACACCACCTAAACATTATACAATAGAGACATTAAATAATTATTTAAAAAATCCATTTAAAGATGATAAGGCAAAAGTTGATGATGAAAACGAAGATGATAGTGAAGATTATAAGGCAATTTTTGAGGGCTTAGAATTAGGTACAGAAGCAACAAGGACAGGTATAATTGAGAATGCTATTAATAGTAAATATATTGAATTAAAAAAGGATGTTTATTATATACTACCAGGTGGTGAATATTTGATAGAATCATTATTACAAATGAATATTAATATGGATAAATATAAAACGAGTACTTTAGGTCAAGGATTAAAGAAAGTATTCCGTGGTGAATTAACAATAAGTGATGTAATCGAACTTACTAAAAAAGAAATTAATGAGGTTTTTGATAAACGCAATAATAATGGAATAAACACAGATACAGGCTTTTTTAATGATGTCGTAGGCATTTGCCCATTATGTGGTAAAAATGTTGTTAAAACACGTTATAATTACGGTTGTACAGGTTATAAAGATGGTTGCAACTTTAAAATCAATTTTGTTATTTGTAAAAGAGTTATTTCAAAGAATATGGCTATGGATTTATTGAAAAATAAAAAAACATTTAAAATAAATGGTTTTAAATCGAAAAATAATAAAGATTTTTCTGGATATTTAGTTTTAGATAATGATGGTAAAATTAATTTTAGTTTTGATAGTTGATTTAAGAAGCAATATTTAAATTTTATATATTATTTCTTAAGAAATTATTGCTTAAAGTGTATTTTTTGTATAATATAGATGTTTTAGTAAAAGGAGAATTTGCATGATTAAAAATGAGAAACCAAAAATATTAACATCATTTTCAACAATTTTAGGGGTATTAGCAATTCTATTATCTAGTTTAGTTGTTATATTTCAATTTTCAGATTATATTTATAAAATGCAATGGTTCTATTTTTGGGGAATAGACGAAGTGTTTTTTGCCCAAGATTCCATTAGCATTGTAAATAATTTAATGTATGCGAGTTTTTCGTTAGGAATAATAATATTTTTACTTATATTAATGTATAATATCTCAAATTCCAAAAATGAAAAGATAAAAAACTGGATTAAATTTTTAACCTTTTTTATACCTATATATTCATTATTAAGCATTAAATCCCTATATAATAACAATTTTAACATTATTTTATATTTTCTTGGAATGCTTGTTTGTTTAGTTTTTTTAAAATTATATATTAAAAAAGTTTCTAAATTTATTAATATATTAAAAAATAAAGAAAGTGGATTTGTTTTATGGATAGATCTAATCCAAAACATATTTATAGTTTTTATTATCACATTTATAGTAATTATAGGCTTAGGTTTTTTAAATACTATTTGTACCAAAGATTATAAAATAATTCCTAATGACAATATTAATAGCAATGTTATTTTATATTCTACTAAAGATTATTATATAATAGCAGATTGTATTATAAAGGATAATAAATTAATTGTATATAAGAATACCCAAAGGAAAATAGAAAACGATAATATTGTACACTATAGGAAAACTTTTGATAAAATAATAAAAAAATGAAAGTAAATATTGAGGTAGTGTTTCATATAATTTAGTGGTGATGATATGGACAAAGCTACTTTATATGCTTTTTTATTAACAACAATTGCAGGTTTATCAACCCTGATAGGGAGTATATTTATTTTTATTAAAAATTATGATAAAAATAAAATTATTTGTGCGTCTTTAAGTTTTGCAGCTGCAGTTATGATAACAGTTTCATTTACTGATTTAATCCCAGAATCGCTTAATTTATTTAGCAATAAATATGTAATCTTTTTTTCTATTATATTATTGTTAGTTGGTATTAATATTGGATTAATTTTGTCGTTTTTAATTGATAAATATTTACCAGATAATAAATTTGGCAAGGATAATAAACTATATAGGGTAGGAATATTTTCTATGATAGCAATAATATTGCATAATATTCCTGAGGGGATGGCAACATTCATGGCTAGTAATGCTAATATCTCATTAGGTATATCACTTACAATTGCAATCGCGTTACATAATATTCCAGAAGGAATTAGTATTTCAGTTCCTATTTATTATGCTACCAATAGTAAAATAAAAGCCATTTTATATACAGCATTATCAGGTCTATCAGAATTATTTGGAGCAATCATTACTTATTTATTTTTGAAACCCTTTATAAATGATACTATTATGGGGTTGTTATTTGCTATTATTGCTGGAATAATGCTACATATAGCTATCTATGAACTTTTACCTACTTCCTTAAAATACAATAATAAAAGGATGACAATAATTTTATTTTTAATTGGTATTGTCTTTATGTTGACAAATCACTTTCTTTTTAATTAAAATAGAGTAGGTGAGTGATATGGAAAGAGTTTTTAAATATAATCCTAAAGGTGTATGTGCAAGAGAAATGTTATTTGTAATTGATAATGATATTATTAAAAAAATTGAAATTGTAGGTGGGTGTAGTGGCAATTCTCAAGGAATTTCTAAATTATGTATGGATAGAAACATTAATGATGTTATAGATAGTTTAAGAAATATTAAATGTGGAAATAAAAATACATCTTGCCCTGATCAGTTAGCAATAGCTTTAGAACAGTATAAATTATCTAAATAAAAGAGACATCAAGTGTCTCTTTCTTTGGGTTATCTACAATCTGTATTTTCAAAATTATTGCTTTTACTATCAGTAATATTATTGTTAGATTCATTAGTAAATCCAACGTCGTTACTTTTAGCATTACTGTTAGCATTATTACTAATACGATTATTATTTTTATTAGTAATATTAGCATTTGATTGTGCTTTATTTTTTTTCATTTTGATCACCCAATAATATTATTAACAAGAATAAAATAATTATACTAACTTATGCGAAAATAGCTAAAATTATGATTAAAATAGTTGCTATTATTAATGCTATAAAAGCATATATAAATTTACCTAGACTTGAGCGTAAAATACTTTTTATATACTCCATAATACCTCATTTCTATAATAAAAAGAGCGATTAATCATTATTAGTTAACATAATATAAATTATACGAACTTAATTAGATTATATATTTATAATACTTATAATATGAAAAAAATTATATATACTAATAATAAACTTATATTTTAATTTACTTTTCTAGATTGTATTTCAGCAATTTTTTCAAAAACTTCAGCAGCATTTTGACTGTTTATTTCATTATATCCTAATTCTCTTAGAGCTTGGACTTTAATTGTATTTAATTCAAGTGTACGACTCATTTTTTCTTCCATTTTATGTTCAATTTGATTTACAAATCGCTTATGGGATTCAGCTAATTTTGTTTTAGAAGCTCCACCATTATTATAAAGCGACATAGCTGAGAACATAATACTTTCAAAAATAAATTGCTCATCTTCGTTAAAGACAAATTCATCTGGTTTTATAGCCCCTGTAGCTTTAGCCATATAAGCAAGAATATATTTTAATTCTTTTGATGTTTCCATCGCCTGTAAATAATAATATAAATACTTGTAGGCATTATAAGCTTCAGTATCGTCATCATCATCTAAATTTTCCTTTAATAATTCAACTATATTATGCAATAATTCTTTTTGCTTTTTTCCAATTCCATTATAAAGACTGTTATCGACAAATTCTGTTTTTTGTGAATTATCAAATAAACTATTTAGGCGTGTTTCAACACTTAAAATATAATCAGTGTCTACTTTTATATTATCAACATCTTCAGCTGATTTTACTCCTAATAAATTTAATAATAAAACTTTTTTATCTTTAGGCCATTTATTGATATCATCTAATTCCAAATAATTATATATCATTTGACGTGATACGCCTAATACTTTAGCTAATTTAACTTTCGATATTCCAAGTTCATGTAATATATCATTCAATCTACTCATTTCATAATCCTCCTATTATCATTTTACCATTTATATGTCAATTGTCAAGTGTAAAGCATTAGTATAGTAAGGTTTGATTATAAATACCAAAGCTTTTCACCATTTTTTCTAACTTCTTTAATAATTCCTCCGCCTAAACATTCTTCTTCATGATAAAAGACGCAAGCTTGTCCAGGTGTAACTGATTTAATTCCTTGAGGATATTTTACAATAACGGTTTCATCATTTAAGTACTCTAATTTTACTTCATTATCAATTTGACGATAACGAAATTTAGCTGTACATTCTTCAGGCTTATAATCACTTATCCAATTAATTTGCTCGATAATAGCTTCGGTGCTAATTAAGTAATCATTTTTTTCGTTTAAAGCAACATATAAAATATTTTCATTAATATTTTTCCCAACGACAAATAACTTATCACTATTTCCACCTAAATCTAAACCCTTTCTTTGACCAATTGTATAATACATTAGTCCAATATGACTGCCAATTATTTCATTTGTTTCAATATTTACAATGTTGCCTGGTGTATTAGGTAAATAATTTTTTAAAAAATCTTTAAAATTTCTTTCACCTATAAAACAAATACCAGTTGAATCTTTTTTATGGGCGGTTATTAAATCGTGTTCTTCCGCTATTTTTCTAACCTGTGATTTTTGCATTTCACCAATAGGAAATAAGACATTTTCTAGTTGTTTATTAGATATTTGTGATAAAAAATATGATTGATCTTTGTTATTATCTAAGCCTCTGTATAGTTTCCCATTTTTTACTCTTGCATAATGTCCTGTTGCTATATAGTCAGCCCCTAATTTCTTCGCTTCTTTAACAAAAGCATCAAATTTTATATATTTATTACACATTATATCGGGATTTGGAGTTCTTCCTTTTTTTAATTCATCTAAAAAATAAGTAAATACATAATCCCAGTATTCTTTAACAAAGTCGATTCTATGCAATGGAATATTTAGTTTTTGACATACAGCTAAAGCATCATTATAATCCTGTTCTTGAGGGCAGATATTATTATTTAATGTTGGATTACCTAAAATATCATTATTGACCATACTATCCCAATTACGCATAAATAAACCAATAACATTATAACCTTCTTCAAGTAACTTGATAGCAGCTACACTACTATCTACTCCCCCACTCATTCCAACAACTACTGTTTTCATACTATCATTCCTAACTAAAGATTATTATACCATATTTATTAAGTCTAAACAAAAAAATCGTTTATTTAAAACGATTATGAAAAACTAGATTCCATTCTAAAGTGTTATCGTTAAATTTTTTTATTTTTTTTGTTTTAATAATTCCTTCTGGTGTATAAAATTCTGAAGTTTCATAATTTTCAAATTTTCCGTCTTCATCTATTAATCTAATGTTTTCTAAAAAAGGATAACATCCACTTTTTATTAAATTTCTTAAATCAGTAGTGGTTATAACTATTCCATCAAAACTTGGTGAAAATGTGTCTACATCATCGAATGGACCGATTATCCATGCATCAGCAAAAGCTGTATTATGTCCGAAATAATCTAGTTGAATGGTTTTAAAATCGATTTTAGCCCCTTCACTACCATTAAATGATGATTGATTTATGCAACAACCATCAAATGGACCTATAAATTTTACATTTTTAAACTTTCGATAATCTAAGTATTTATTCTGCATTTTTTGAGGATTAATTTTTACACCCTTACTATTAGAGAAATCATTAATATAGCTTATATTAACATAATCTAAACAAGCATCAGTTAAATCAACAGTATCTACTATTATCTGCCCTCGGAAATCTATTTCGCAATCATAAAATATTTTATATTGTTCATTACAAGGATCATTCTCAAAAAGCACTTGATTGATAATTTCCTTAGGTATGATAATTTTTTCTTTACCTTGATTATTTGCTATTTTTTTACTAAGTTCTTTTCTATATTTTATTAATTCGTCTTTACTTAACATATTTAATTCTTCTCCTTTTGGTTTATTATTTTATACTATGATTATTTAAATGTCAATATTGAAATAGCAAATTTCATTAAATTTGGAGTTAAAAATACCTCAATAGCAGATGTTATAATAATTACTACAATTGAAATTAATAGTATTTTTAAATATTTATGCATTATGAATTTAAAATCTAATGTTTGTTTTTTTATAATAGTTTGAAATATTTTTAAAGATAATGATAGCGAATACATTGTCAAAATAATATATATAAAAATATTAATAATCATATGAGGGAATATATAAGTAAGTGCTAATAGACAACCTTTTAGCTTATAATTGGCAATTATACTTGCAACAGAAAAACCAATTACAAAAGTTTTTGAAAAGAAGATAAATATAGTTATTGGAATCCCAATAACGGAAATACCAAGCAACCATATAAAGATGATATATAATAAGTTTGATAATAGAGAGTTTATAAAACTACTTTTATAATCTAGTGTATTATTTTGAATATTATAGATGAAATCGTTTAAAAAATTATTAACTAATTTGCTATCTTCAGAGTTGAGAGCAATATTTAAAATAGTTCCAATAATGATTCCAATAATTCCAACAATGCTTAGAAAAATTAGCATGTTTTTGTTAGTACTAATATTATTTTTAATCTTGTCCAATATTTTTTTCATATTCTCACCTATAAAATAATATTAAAAACTTTTATAAATATTCCAAAAAAGTATATTTTATAGTATAATTTTATTTGAGGTGTTATCATGAATGAAAAATTAAAAAAAGTTATGGTAATTTTTATGCTGATAGCTGTCGTAGCAATGTTTGTATCATCACTTATTTTTATATAAGAAAAGGACATAAAATTATGCCCTTTTTATTTTAGTTTTGAATTGATTAGTTTTCTGATAGTTTCTATTTCCTCATATTTATCGTCTAAATTATTTTTAAAGTTTTTGGATAATCTATAAATAGTTATAATAGAAGTGAAAAATATTGTAAAAGTTATAATAACTCCTAGAGTATAAAATTCTTGAATTATTAAGAATAATCCTAATGCTAATATAATAGAAAAGATAACTGTTAATAAAATTATTTGTAATTTATTTTTATGTTCCTGTTCTAATTCTGTAACACGAGATTTTAGGTAATCTAATTGTTCATCTTTTGACAATGCCATTTTATCCATATTAGTAATAATATTATTATAAACAATTTGACTTTTTGTTTCATCCTTACTATTAATAGTGATATTTATACTTCCCTTTTCTTTTTTCATAAAATCCCTCTTTCTTAAGGTAATATTATATATATTTAATTATCAATTGTCAAATAATAAAAAAATATATTTAGATTATACTCTATTAATATATGATTAGGGTTGAATGATGGAATAAGGGGAATAATATTTTTTACATCACTACCTCTTTCTAGAAATAATGCTAAATTATTAAAAGTAAAATGTTTGAATTTTTTAATAATTGACAGATATATTAAGTTATGTTACTATATATAAATTTTTAAAATGGGATTAATTATGAATGGACAGGAATTTTATGAAAAATACTTACAAAAAATAGAGGGTGCTAAAACTTCAGTAGAATTAAGCAATATTCAAAAAGAATTGCTAGATGTATTTATGAAATCTTGTGAGGATGGGCAATATAGTGAATTGAATTCTTATGTAGGATTACTTTTAAGTGCTTTTAATGATAAAAAGGTTAATACAGTTACAAAAGAAGTTCGAGCAGGACGTGGAAGATAATTATTAATTAGAACAGCAATATTGTTTAATTGTTGTTTTTTTTAATTAAATTATAAGTTAATATTAATTACTCTTCACTTTTTAATTCTTCTAGCATTGCGTCAACAATACCATCAACATAAGCGTCCAAATTATTTTTTAAGTTGTTAACATCCTTTTTACTAGTTAAGTATCCTAATTCTAATAAATAACTTTCCATGCCAACATTAGAATTAACATAATGATTATATGGAGCACCATCTCTAGAATCTTTATATGCACCACTCATATATCCACCTGTCTCACGAATAATAAAATAATAAGTAGTTTCATTTGATACATCATAAGGTTTATAACCATTAGCAAGCGCTGTTTCATAATTTTCTTTTAAATCAATATCTTGAAGTGTTCTCGTATAAACGCCATCTTGTTTTTTAAATGCTCTATTAGTAGAATAATTGGTCCCAGTTTGATTTGTTATTGATTTTGCTATATTTGAAGCAAAAGTATAATCAACATTATAGGCGGTATATACTTCTAAACCATTATCACCATATTCATTACTATTAAGATGGATGGCTAATAAATATTTTGCCTTGGTTTCATTTGCTATGTTAACTCTTCCATTATCGCCATAATTTGGTAAACGTTCACTATCAGATAAATCTCCGCGTGTTAATTTTACTTTTAGACCATGACTCTCAAGTTTTTCTTTAACTTTCGAGCTAATTAAATAAGTAAAATCAGTTTCACTATAACCATTACCACTAGCCCCAGGATCAATACCACCATGACCAGGGTCAATTACGATATCATAAACATTATTATCTGTTACTTTTTTTACATCTAGATGAATAGTTGAATTTTTATTGGAAAGTAACAATTTCTTTAATTCGTTGTTTTTTCGAATAGAATAATATTCAGTAGTGTCATATTTGGTATTATTTTTTAAATTGTAATATTCTGTTTTTTCATTATCAATCGTTTCTATATAGATATTATAATTATTGATATTTAAATTATCATATAAATAACCATTATTTAATTTATCAGATATTTCAAAATAAATATTTTCATCAGTTATTTTATAATTTAGTGGTACTCTTATTTCTTCTTTAGCATAAAATAATAAATTCATTTCATTAATATTTGTATTAGTTAAATGGATATCTATTGTACCATTTAAATTTAAATGATTGCCATATACATATATTTCATCAATAGTAGCATCTTTATCGGTTTTAATTATGTATTCTTTTTTTGGTTTAAACAATTTTAATGTTAAGAATAAAGCAATTAATATAATTAAAATAATAAATAACAATAATATTTTCTTTCTATTTTTCTTTCGTTTTTTCATAATCTAGCTCCTTTTAATAATATTATAGCAAAAATATTACTGTTCTGTTATTATTTTATAAATATGTTGTATATTTACATGTCAACTTTGATAAAAAATGTTTTTTTGTATATTAAAAGAGTGAAAAAGTCACTCTTAATTCTCTGCTTCTTCTAACATATTTGTAATAAATATACCGTATCCTTTGGTTGGATCATCGACTACAACATGTGTAACAGCTCCAATTATATTATTACCTTGAATAATTGGTGAACCACTCATACCTTGAATAATACCGCCTGTTTTTTCTAATAATTCTTTATCAGTTATCTCAAATAAGATGTTTTTTGTTTTTTGATCTTCATTTGATATTCTTATAATATTTATTGAATATTCTTTGATTGTTGAATCACTTAAAACAGTTAAAATTTTTGCTTCCCCTTTTTTTATATCTGTTACTTTAGCCACTTTATAAAGTTTCTTATTTGGTAGATTTGATGTATAATTACCAAAGATTCCTTGCTTAGTATTTTCGAAAATACTACCATCTACTTTATCGGTATAAAATCTGGCATTTTTTTCACCAGGATTTCCATTTTCACTTTTTTGAATACTAGTAACGTCAGTTTCAAATATTTTTCCGTTTTTTACTTCTAATATTTGCCCACTATTTTTTTCGATTATTTCATGTCCCAAGGCACCAAATAATTTTGTTTCAGGGTCAATAAAACTTAATGTCCCAACTCCTGTGATGCTATCTTTGACATATAAACCTGTTTTAATAACATCATTATTGTCTTTATATAATGTAAGATTAGTTGTTTTGGTCTGTTTTCCTCTAATATAGCTTATTTCAATAGAATCATTATCTTTATAAGTGTTTATCTTATCAACCATTTCTTGGATACTATTTATTTCCGTATTCTCAATTGAAATAATAGTATCTCCTATTTGTAATTTAGCTTCAACAGCTGGATCATTATTGTTAATTTTATAAGTTCCAACAACAATAACACCTTTAGAGTTTAATTCAATGCCGATATTTTCCCCACCTGCCATTATATATTCTGAATAAGCTAAGACATTATTTGGTATAATAAATAATGAAAGAAGTAGCAATATAAATGTTTTTTTTAAATTTTTAAAAAACATTTAAACATCTCCTTTTTATTCGATATAGACCACATTATTATTATGATAAAAATTTTTCTAAATATGAAAAAAATGACCAAGTTATCTTAGCCATTTTCTAGCAATTGATTATTAAATTTTTAAATGGACAATTAGCATAAATTTTTAATTATTTTTTAAACATACCTTTCCCTTGCTCACCGCTTTTTTCGATAGATGGAGTTAAAGAAGACATTATTTCTTCATCAATATTATCTAATTGTTTTTTTATCTTTCTAATATCAGAGAACGCGGTTCTAATTTGTTTAAAAATATTCTTCATTTTATTTGATAAATTATTTTTTAAATCTTTTAAGTATTGTATTCTTGAAATTGGAGCAAGTTGCTCTAAATCAATTAAGTCACTATTAATAACTTCAGTTAATGGTTTTAAATCATTACTAAATAGATTAGTACATTCATCAAATGGAATTAAATAGTCCTTTTTTCTTGAATTACTATTAGTTGGGTTGGAATAGAGTTCCTGTTGGTTATAATAAATAGTCGATAATTCACCATTGTTTAAGCTATAATTTATACTATTTTGATCAGTTAATGAAGTTATATAAAATGATACTTGTTTTGTTTGGTTAGTATTTAAATCTTCAGTATTATATTTAAAAGAATATCCTGTTTTATTATTTTTAAATGCCAAATTACCATATTTAGAATATTTAAATTCAATTAAAGCATCATTAATGTAGTTTAATTTGTTATTTGCATGTTCTTTCCTATCACATTTTAACCAATCAATAGAATTTACCAAGTCAAATTTTAAGGATATGTCTAAACCTGTTTTTCGTTTTATATTAATATTAAAAAAATGTTCTTCATCAAATTCTAGTTTAATGTTTGTATCATCATTATTCCATAATGGGCTATCAGCTTTGTTTTCCAAAATACAATTATTTTCTAAATCTTCTATTATGATTTGTTTATCTTCCAAATTATAATATAAATCAATCCCATAACAATTTAAAATTCGGCGTAAGAATGCTTCTTTTGGCATTGCACCCAATAATAATAAATCGCCATCATTAGCTAAGCCATTTTCTTCATAAATTTTATTTCCAATTTTAAAATATTTCATAATATTTCAACTCCCTTTTTAAGAACAAAAATATTATAACATCATTTTCTTTATTGTCAATATTTAAAGAAAAAAATGACTAAATTTAGCCATTTATTACCTTCTAATTATTATCTTCTAATTTAAAATCTTCTAATTTTCCATTTTCTAAAACAATTTTATTAACTTGTTCTTCTACATTTTTTAATTGTTCATCACATTCTTTAACTAATTTCATTGCTTTAGTGTATTTTTCAATAGAATCTTCTAAAGTTGTGTTGCCGTTTTCAAGCTCATTAATAATACTTTCTAATTCAGTAATTTTATCTTCAAATTTTTGTTTTTTTTCAGCCATTATATATTTTCCACTCCTTCGATTTTTGTTTTAATTATTCCATCTGATAATTTTATTTGTAAATTATCACCTTTAGATAAATTTTTGATACTACTTATGATTTTATTATCTTTATATATAACACTATAACCTCGTTTTAAAACCTTTAAAGGATTAATAAGTTCTAATTTTTCAATTATATTAACAATCATTTCTTTTTTTTGCTTATATATTATTTCGGGGTTCTTTAAAATATAACTATTTTTGATAAAAGATAATTTATCAATATTTTTATCCAATTTAATTTTTAATAAATTATTTATTTTTTCAATAATAGAATCTAATTTTTGTTTTTTATTATCATACATTATTAAAGGGTTTTTAATAACAAAAGAATTTTTTAAAGAATCTAAAAATAATTTTTGATAATTAACAATTTTTAGAATTCCTTCATTTAAACGAATACGTAACTGTTCAATATGTTTTTTTAAATCCAATAAATTGGGAACGGCTAATTCGGCTGCTCCTGTTGGAGTTGGGGCTCTTAAATCAGCAACAAAGTCGGCAATCGTATAGTCAATTTCGTGGCCTACAGCACTTATAATAGGTATATTGCAGTCAAATATAGCTCTAGCAACTATTTCTTCGTTAAATGGCCATAAATCTTCAATGGAACCACCACCTCGACCAACAATTAATACATCTAAATCATAATTTTCGGCCATTTTTATTTTGTTTACAATATCAGGTGCCGCATTTTCACCTTGAACAAGACTTGGAAATAAAATAACTTCGCAAATTGGGAAACGTCTTTTTATAGTTGATAGTATATCTTTAATTGCAGCACCAGTTGAGGCAGTAACAACACCTACTCTTTCTGGAAATTTTGGTATTGCTTTTTTATGTTTAGAATCAAATAGACCTTCTTTGGATAATTTTTCTTTTAATTGTTCAAAGGCAATATATAAATTACCTATTCCATCTTCTAACATTTCATCAACATATATTTGATAATTGCCAGTAGCTTCATAAATTGTAATTCGTCCATGAATTAAGACTTTCATTCCGTCTGTTGGTGTGAATACAAGTTTTTTGGCATTAGCACTAAACATAATGGCGTTTATTTTGCTTGTTTCATCTTTAAGAGAAAAATATAAGTGTCCTGTAGTATGTGATTTGAAGTTTGATATTTCCCCTTTTAAATAAACATTTTTTAAATGATCATCGTTATCAAATTTATATTTTAAATAACGTGTAAGAGCTGTTACTGTTAAGTATTTATCATTATTCATATTTCACCTATTTGTTATGTAAAATTTTATCTAACACGCCATTAATCATTTTTCGAACATCATCATCACTATAACTTTTAGCAAGTTCGACCGCCTCATTTATAGCAACAATGTCTGGTGTTTCTGTATATATAAGTTCATAAATACCCATTCTTAAGATAGCTTGATCAGTATTACCTAATCGATTAATGGTCCAGTTATTTAGGTATTTATTGGCTAATTCATCAATATCATTTTTATAAGTTATGACGCCATAGACAGTATCTTTAACAAATTCATTTTCTAGTTTACTTACTTCTTTAATAACATCATCGACATTATATTTCATTTTATTATTATCATAAATATTTATTTGATATAAAATTGTCATAATTTGTTTTCTCAGTTCACTTCTACTTAATTGTTCCATTTTATCACCTATTTAATTTTATCATAAATAACAAAAATTAGATAGTCTTTACTATCTAATTTTTTTGATTGTTTTTTCTTTTGTTTGTTGATCTAAGTATAAGATATCATCAATATTGCTTAATTTGGTTTGACTATGTTCATTTAGAACTTTTTCCATAATGTTTGGAATGTCAGTAAATTTAATTTGTTTATTTACAAAAGCATTAACTAATACTTCATCAGCAGCATTTAATACAACTTGAGCACTATGCCCATTTTTAATAGCTTCAAATGCTAATTGTAAACATTTAAATTTATTTAAATTAGGTTGTTCAAATTCTAAGCTTTTAATTTTGAATAAATCCAATTTTTCAATATTATTATTTAATCTATTTGGATAATTTAATGCATACGCGATGGGGATTTCCATTGACTTTGGTCCAATATTAGCCATAATTGTTCCATCGATAAATTGTACCATTGAATGAACTAAGCTTTTTCTATGAACAACTACTTGAATATTATTTGGGTCTACATTAAATAACCATTTAGCCTCAATTACTTCAAAACCTTTATTCATCATGGTTGCTGAATCAATTGTTACTTTTGCTCCCATATTCCAAGTTGGATGATTTAGAGCGTCTTCAACTGTAATACTATCAGAAATTTCTTTGTCAAAAAATGGACCACCAGATGCAGTTAATAAAATCTTATCAATCTTATTATTTTCCTCACCGTTTAAACATTGCATAATAGCGCTATGTTCACTATCAACAGTTAATAAAACCGCATTATTTTCTTTGGCGGTATTCATAACTAATTCCCCACCAGCAACTAAAACTTCTTTATTAGCAAGAGCAACTGTTTTTCCATTACAAATCATATTATAAGTGGGTTTTAATCCAGCTATACCAACTAAGGCAGAAACTCCTATATCAAAGTCGGTTAATTTGGATATTTCTTCCATCCCAATATCATCAAAATAAATGTCTAATTTTGGGAATATTTTTCTTATTTTGTAAGCATTTTCTAATGATTTTATGTATACGTGTTTTGGATGAAATTCTGCTATTTGTTTAATTAATAAATCAACATTATTTCCAGCTACCAAGGTTGTTATTTTGAATAATTGTGGATTATTTCTAACAATATTTAAAGTACTAGTTCCAATTGAACCAGTAGAACCAAAAATAGAAATTCTTTTTTCCATATATTAACTCCTTTTATTAATATGCTACAATCGTAGATTACAATCTATATAAAATTTAAAACATTATTTTCTATTTAAATACAAATTTTTTTCTTCTTGCAACATATCAGACGTAATTGACGGATAAACTTGTTCAATATTGCTTGCATATTTCAAATTAGCAGTTTGTAATTTGTTTAAATTTAATTTCATTTCAGATAATATATTAAGTAAGTCATCTTTATTTTCTATATCATCAATTCTAGATAATAAATTATTAATTGAATTAATACTTAAACATAAAAAATCTAAACTTATACTTAAATTTACTGAATTTCTAATAGCTTCGCATTCATCATTTTTTTCATTTGCTAAGCTAATTATTTTATCAAATGTATTTTCTTTTGTCATTATTTCAGGTAATTTATTTGCATCAAAATTTAAACTATTAACAATAATTTTTTTATCATATCCTGAAATATCTTGATTTATAATCGTTCTAACTGATGGTTTTATTGTTATTTTATAATTAGATCCTTTTGTTTTATAATTAATAACATCACTTTCATAATTAGGAATTGCTTCCATATTATCTAAATATTCAATATTATTGTTATATTTAAATGACTTATTAATCTTATAATCGTTAGTAGTAAAATCTAAATTTTCATCAAACTGTAATTTTTCAAAACCCAATTTTTTAATTTTATTTAAAGTCTCAAGAATTTGTTTTAAACAGTCTTTTTTATTTAAAATATATTGATAAAAGAAATCTAAATCAGCTAATTCATAAGGATTCCCTTGGTTATCATAATGTTGATTTATAAACATTGAAATATTAGAATACTTATTAATTAAATCAATGATAGTTTTATTTTTTTGATAAAATTGTTTAACTTTTTTAGCTCCAAAAATAAATTTTCCATTAGACATTTGATATAAATATTCAACATTGTCTCTGTTATATTTAGTCGATATAAAACTCCTTAAATTTTTTGAAAATTCACTATAACTATCTATGATATGACATAACGCAATTAAATTATCGGTATATATTTCTTTTACCTTTTTAGTTTCCATAAATTGAATCTCTCCTTAAATAATTATTATATAATATTTGTATTACTTGTAAACTAAAATTTATCTTTTGTAATGTTAAATATTTAATTTATAACCAATTGTTCATTTATAGGTTGAATTTGAATAAAAGTATTACCATCATTTATTTTAATTTCATCACCATTTAAATCAGTATAAGTTGTTTTACTTTCTCTAGAAGGTTTATGCCACTTAATAGGAATGGCATAACCATTAGTTATATAGTAACCATCACCAACACCCGTATTATTTAAATTTTGATAATATCCATCATTAGAATATACTTCTAATCTCACAATAATTATATTTTTAGTTGTATATTGTTCCTTTGTAATTGCATCAGTATGTGGGTTATTATTAACAAATCTTTTATAGATTTTTAAGTTATTATCATAAGTATAACTAGTATTTTGACTAGTAGAATGGTTAATACTAATGTTATTAGCAACAATACTATTATCGTATTTATTTAGTTCAATTTCATCAGTTGTATAATTTAAAAGTGTTTTTTCTTCGGTTGTTAAACGATATCCTTTATTAGTTGCAGTAGTTAAAATATTTTCTATATTTGTAAAAGCGGTATGTTCATAGGCTACATTTAAGCTAGTATCACGCCAAGAGCCAGCATCAATTAAAAAATTAACATTATTTATTCCTAATGAGCTAATATCGTTTTTCGCTTGATCAGAATAACCAAAATGCGTATAAATTGCGTCGTTCTCTAAAACATAATCTAAAAAATAGGGTCTTGAACTACGAACTGAGCCAATTTTAGCAGTATTTTTGTCTTTAAATAATGCGAGTAAACGAGTAAGACCGCCTTCAACATTTATTTCATAAACAATGTAGGCATCTTGGAGCCCGGCGTGATTTGGTACAGCTTGGTAGTTATTATTTATCATTACTGCAATTGGCCTAGAATTTGAGTCAGGATTTATAATTGAAAGCTCTTTAGCACCCTTTTCTTCAATATTATTTTGGTTATTATCATCTTGTTTTTCATTCTTATTATCTTTTTTACCACAACCAGTTATTATGATGATAAATAATAAACTACATAATAGATATTTTTTTATATTAATCTTTAACATATTTTTCTCCCTTTCCATCATATAAAGCTACTAAAATATAAATATGTAGATAAATGAACATTACAATAGCTACTATCCAACCTAAAATAGGTATTATCAAACATAATAACCAGATATATGGAGATAAATATATTTCTTTACCTTTAACATCTAATTTGGCAGCGGAAAGACATAAAATTTGTATATGGAAAATAACAATCATGATGAGTCCTGGAAAAATAAAGCATAAAAAGCCTAGAAACCAATTTTTGCCTTTGGCATACCAGCATTCTTTATTATAACAATCAAGTAATGCCCCTAGTGAAAAAACATCACTACCACCTGAAAAAAACATAAGTAATAGCCAAATCCACCAATTTTCTTTTTTTAATATTTTCATTATTTCACCTTTTCTTTTAGTCGATATAAAATATTCATAGCTTCAATAGGCGTTATTTCTAGAGGATTGATATTTTTTATTTCTTCTTCTATTTCATTTTTTGATTCACTAATTAAATCATCAATTGGTAATGACTCTTGAATCTTTATATCTCTTTTTCTTTCTTTATTTTCATATATTTTTAAAATCTGATCAGCTCTTTTAATCAAACTATCTGGAAGTTCTGCAAGTTTTGCAACATGAATACCATAGCTTTTATCAACACTACCAATTTCAATTTTATGTAAAAAAGTTAAATTACCATTTTCCTCAATTGCACTTACATGAATATTTTTTAAATTAGCTAAATTATTTTCTAAATCTGTTAATTCATGATAATGGGTAGAAAATAAAGTTTTGCATTTAATTTTATCATGAATATGCTCAATAATGGCTTGTGCTAAAGCCATACCATCAAAAGTTGCAGTTCCACGCCCTAATTCATCAAATAAGACTAAACTATTTTCAGTAGCACTACTAATGGCATAATTAGCCTCATTCATTTCAACCATAAAGGTTGATTCACCACTTACTAAGTCATCACTAGCGCCAATTCTTGTATATATGGCATCAAAAATTGGTAATTTAGCTTTATTAGCTGGTACAAAACAACCAATTTGAGTCATAATAACACTGATAGCTAGCTGACGCATATAAGTAGATTTACCAGCCATATTAGGTCCAGTTATTAACAAAATATTAGTATTTTCGTCCATAATAATATCATTTGGAACATATTCATCATTAATAACTTTTTCAATAACTGGGTGCCGGTCATTGATAATACAGATTTCTTTTGTTTCACTAATTATAGGTCTTACATAATTGTTTTCTTCTGTAATTGTTGCAAATGATTGTAGAACATCAATTTCACTAATTACTTTAGCTATATTTTGTAATTTTGGAATGTATTCTTTAATTTTTTCTCTAATAGTTGTGAAAATTTCGTATTCTAAATTAATGATTTTTTCTTCAGCATTTAAAATTAAATCTTCTTTTTCTTTTAAGATTGGACTTATATATCTTTCACAATTTGCAAGTGTTTGACGTCTTTCATAACCATACTCTTCTTTAACTAAATTAGTATTACCTTTTGATATTTCAATATAATAACCAAAGACACGATTATAACCAACTCGCAAATTTTTGATTCCTGTCTTTTCTCTTTCTGAAGCTTCAAAACGGGCAACAAAGTCTTTACCACCTTTTCTTAAACTTTTTAGTTCATCTAATTCACTATTAAATCCTTCTTTAATTAAATAACCTTCTTTTAAAGTTATAGGTGGGTTTTCATAAATACTTTTTTCTAGCAAATCATATAATTCTGGTATTTCTTCAATATTTTTATAAAAATTAATTTTAGTTAAAATATCTTTAATTTGTGGTAAAACTTTTAGAGAATTTTTTAATTGTAATAAATCTCTAGCATTAGCATTTCCAAAAGCAATACGACCGCTTAATCGTTCAATATCATAAACTTCAAATAATAGTTCTTGTAAGTCACTTTTTAAAATGAATTCTTTTAAAAGTGTTTCAACAGTATCTAGTCTTCTATTGATTTCATCTTTATTAATTAATGGGTTTTCAATAAAATTTTTGAGCATTCTAGAACCCATCGCTGTTTTAGTTTTATCTAATAACCAAATAAGAGAGTAATTTCGCTGTTTTAATCTTAATGTTTCTGTTAATTCCAAATTTCTTTTAGTATGAATATCCATTTTTAAATAATTTTTATTTTCTTTTATAATCGCTTCTTGTAAATGTGAAAGATTGCGTTTTTGGGTTTCCGTTATATAAGTTAATAGATGTTTGATTGTTTCAATATATCGCATATCGCCAATATTTTCATAAACATAATTGTACTCATTATTTTCAATAACATTATCACTAATTGTTGTTGTTACTTTAAATTGATTTTTTAAAAGTGATATTATAGTTGCATCAATCTTGGAAGTGGCAATGATTTCTTTAATACCAATGCTTACAATTTCACTAATTACTTTAGTTATGCTGTGTTCACTTAAAAAAACATAGATTTCACCAGTTGATATATCAGCATAGCTAATGCCATAAGCATGGTCAAAATCAATAATGTTCCCAATATAATTATTATCTTTTTCATTTAGAACTTCGTTATCGATTATAGTCCCTTTACTTACAATTTGTATTAAATCTCTTTTAACGATTCCCTTAGCTACTTTTGGGTCTTCTAACTGCTCGCAAATACCAACTCTGTAGCCTTTTTCTACTAATTTTTCAATATAAATATTGGCTGCATGATGTGGAATACCACACATAGGGATTTTTTCATCTAGTCCAGCATTTTTACCAGTTAATGTTAACTCTAGTTCTCTTGACACATTGATAGCGTCTTCAAAAAACATTTCATAAAAATCACCCAAACGGAAAAAAATAATAATATCAGGATTTGCTTTTTTTATTTCAATGTATTGTTGCATCATTGGCGTTACTTTATTTATGTTAACTTCACTTATTTTCACATTTATCACCACAATATCATTTTATCAAAAAAAAACAAATAAGTCACGAAGGATATTTGTTTTTTTATAATATTATTTATTTAATATACAAGCATTTACTCTTTGTTTGATAGTATTACCATCACAGCATATACTATCGGCGATATTTTTATATTCATCATTTTTTGTGTTCATACAATCACTTGATTGAATACAATATATATAACTTTTATTATCTTTATACACTTTGATAGAAATTTCACTATCTAAGAAGTTTTCGTTTGTTTTAGGATTAATGAAATCCTTATCTAAATATGATACAAATTCTTCAGCATTATTTGTATTACTAGTATTATTCCTTAATTGCGTTAATGTTATGGTGTAATCGTTGCTACATTTATTATTTAGTGTACTTAAAACTTCTATATTGTCTGTTCCCCAATTTTGAGCTGCTAAAATTAGTTGTTTTAATTGATCATAATATAATTTTTCTTTTTGTTTTGACATCGTATTTGTTATAACAGGAATAGCAATTAAAGCAATTAATCCTAATAAGGATATAATGGCTAATAACTCTACTAAAGTAAAAGCATTTTTTCTCATTTAAATCACTCCAAATAATATTTTATTTATTTTCTTCAAGCCAATTTGTAATTAATTCTTTTGGCATATATCCTAGTTTATTATCAATCAATTTTCCATCTTTAAATAACATTAAGGCTGGAATACTCATAATTCCATATTTTTTGGCAAGCTCTTGAGCTTCATCGACATTAATTTTAACAATTTTCCCTTCATTTCGTTCATTAGTTAAAGCCTCTAACTGGGTTGCTAACATTCGACAAGGTCCACACCAATCAGCATAAAAATCTACTAAAACAATACCATTATTAATTAAATTATCAAAATTATCTTCACTTCCATGTATTATTTCCATACTAATTCTCCTATCTATATTTATCTAAAACATTCTCAAGATTATCTATTTGCAATTTATCCTTAGAATTTAATGTTTCAACTGCTTCAACAGTTATAATATTATATTTTAGAAATAAATCAATTGTTTCTAAATTAAACTTATCGTTATCACTTTCTGTTTTGTATTTTTTACCTAATTCGTTGAATTCATCAATAATACTAACGGTTTTATCAACTAATCCAGATAAAATTGGTGTTTTATTTAAAATTGGATCTCTTAATTTAGAACCAATTAAAACATCATTTAGTTTAAAAAATGGTAAAGTCACAATAAATAGTACAATAAAGGTAATCAAATAATAATGAATTCCTCCTACAATCATTCCTAATAATTTACTTGGTAAACTTAAAATAACGGTTGTATTTAAGATTTTTTCAAAAATGGCAGTTGCTAATAATAGTATCCTAAAAATAATCATAATTATTCCTAGAACAAGTAAAAAAGCTATAAATTCATATAAAATGATATTAAGTGCAGTTACTCCTTTAAAAATTCCACCAAATTCAAAAAATGGTAAATGTTCATACATTATTTTTGATAAAGGATTTTTAAGTAAAAAAGCTATAACTAAAGCAAGTGCAAATTTGGCAAAATGGACGACTTCTCTAGTTAGTCCTCGCTTGAAACCTAAAACCAACCCTGAAATAATGATTAAAATGATAATAATATCAACTATATTCATTTGTTTTCCCCTCCATTATAATTATATTATAAAAAACTATAAAAAGAAAGTGTTTTCTTTTTTGACTAACTCGTGTTACAATAATTTAGAGGTGAAGTTATGACAATAACTGTAAAGGTAAGTGATAATACCAAACAAGAAATGATTGAATTCTTTGAAGACTTTAAACGTCCTAAAACCCCTGCTTATGCTGTTTTTCAAGCTGATGATGCTGATACTGTTGTAACTCTTTATGAATCTGGAAAAGCGGTTTTTCAGGGAATTAGTGCTGATATATCAGCCCAAATGTGGATTGAAAGAGAAAGACATTTAAATCCCCTAAAAAAAATAGAAACTACTAATAGTGAGCAAAAAGAAAAAAAGGAAAAACAGGAAAATAAAATTAATCCTAAAATTTATTATGCTAATACTATTGGTTCTGATGAAGTTGGAACGGGAGACTATTTTGGGCCTATTGTTGTAACAAGTGCCTATGTAACAAAAGAAGATATCCCTTTTTTAGAAGCATTAGGTGTTAGAGATTCTAAAAAATTAACTGATGAAAAAATATTAACGATTGTACCTAAAATACTAAAAAGAATTAAATATCAGAGTATAGTATTTTCTAATAAAGAATATAATCAAAAATATTCTACTGATATTAATATGAACAAAATTAAAGCAATTTTACATAATAAAGTTTTGACAAAATTAACTAATGAAGAAAAAAAATATGATTATGTTGTTGTAGATGAATTTGCTAAACCTTATGTTTATTTTAATTATTTAAAAGGTATTCCTAATGTTGTAAGAAATATTACATTTATGACTAAGGCCGAAGATAAATGTTTATCGGTTGCTTGTGCTTCAATTATAAGTCGCTATATTTTTATTAAAGAATTTTCTAAAATTAGTAAAGATTTAGGCATATTACTTCCTAAAGGAGCATCAAATAGTGTTGATGATGTAGGTGTTAAAATTGTTCAAAAATACGGCTTTGAAAAATTAAATGAAATTGCTAAATTAAGTTTTAAAAATACTGAAAAAATAAAAGAAAAACTAAAGATTCAAAATTAATCTTTAGTTTTATTTTGTTTAGAATAAATACAACCACAATAATCTTGTCTATATAAATTGTATATTTTTGATAACTCAATTGATCTTTTATATCCATTTTTCTTTTTAAAATCAGAATATAAATATTTTATATTTAATTCACTTTCTAACTTCTCACCTATTTCATTAACCCAATTGGCATTTTTATAAGGACTTAAAGTTAAAGTTGTAGCAAAATAATCAAAGTTATTTTTTTTCGCAATTAGCGCTGTTTCCCGCATTCTAAGTTCATAACACCTAAAGCAACGTTTACCTTTTTCGGGTTCACGCTCTAAACCTTTAGAAATATCAAAAAATAAATCAGGATTATAGTTTCCCTCTATAAATTTTATTTTATTTTTTTGTGGCAGTTCACTTATTAATCTTTGCTGTTCAGTTACTCTTTTTAAATACTCTTCTTTTTCTGTTATATTGGGATTGTAGTAAAAAATAGTTATTTTAAAAAAATTTGATAGATATTCTAAGCAGTAACTACTACATGGTGCACAACAACTATGCAGTAAAAGTGATGGAATATAATTATTATTTTGATTTTCTTCAATTATTTCTTCTAATTTTAATTGATAGTTCATTTATTTAAAAAATCCCATATAAATCATAAAACCAAAATAAATTATTGACATAATAATACCATTTATTTTATCTGATAATTTTGATTTATACTTAACTCCTAACATCATTGATATTAAAATACCACCAACTAAACCACCAATATGCGCAAAATTATTAATACCTGTTGACATAAATCCTAATATAAGATTTAAAATAATGATAGGGATTATTTGTGATTTAATAACTGTTCCAAGATATACTCGGTAATGATATCCAAAGTATAATAAAGCGCCCATAAGACCAAATATTGCGCCACTTGCCCCTACACTAACGGTGTTGGTTGATAAAAATAATAAGCTTAATAAATTTCCGGCAATTCCACTAACAAGATAAATAATTACAAATTTGGTTTTGCCAAAAAAGCTTTCTAATTGTGGCCCTAAAATATAAAGAGCATACATATTAAATACTAAATGTGCAATACCATTATGTAAAAAGATTGAGGTAATAAAGCGGTATAACTCATAACTTCCATAAGTGCCATTAACATATCCTGGGACTAGACCACCAAAATCAACCAAAGTTTGGGCATTAGTACTACCTTTCCCGAAAATATACATTAATAGGAAAATTAAAAGGTTAATTAATATTAATATATAAGTTATTATTGGCTTTCTCATTTTAAATAATTCTTCTGCTTGCTTGGTTTCTTTTTCATTTTTTTTATTGATATCCTGAGTTATTTTTAAGAATAGTTCAGTTCCTTGCTCCTTAAATTTGGTAGATACTGATATATCAGGAAATATACTAGTTAAAAATTTATAATTATTTAAATCATCAATTTCATTTATTTTAATGCAGTCAATATTTCCGAAATTATATTGATTTTCTTTTAGTTCAGCTACATTATCACCTAAATTTAAAAAGATACTTAATGTTTTTAAATTAACCGATAATGTTTTTTTCTTGATTTTTTTCATAATTTGATTTGTTTTAAATAAATCAAAATCAAATTGTTCGTCATTATGAATATAATTAGTTACAATTCTAACAATTCCATAGTCAGAATCCAAATTTTCTAACCAAATTTCATTTTTAGCACCACGCAAAATAATAGGATTATACCCTTGCACAGTTATAAAAAAATGTAATAATTTCATAACTTTTTCATCTAATTCATTAACCATTGTTTCCATATAAGCCTCCTAATTATCTATAAATTGATTTAAAATTTTGTTAAAACATGTTGGTAATTCACTCTCAAATTCCATATATTTTAAAGTTCTTGGATGAATAAAACCTAAAACTTTTGCATGCAAACATTGACCACTATCATCTAATAATTTTCTTTTACCATAAACAGGATCATTAACAACAGGATGCCCAATATAATGCATGTGGACGCGAATTTGGTGTGTTCTGCCTGTTTCTAGTTGTAATTCAATTAAACTAGCATTAGAAAATCTTTTTAAAACTTTAAAGTGAGTTATGGCTTTTTTGCTATTTTGATCAGTCACAGCCATTTTTTTGCGGTCTTTTTTATCTCTTCCAATTGGAGCGTCAACTGTTCCAGTATCTGTTTCAATTTTCCCCCAAACTAAAGCTATATATTTTCTAACAGTCTTTTTTTCCTCTAGTTGTTTGGCTAAAAATTCATGGGCAAAATTGTTTTTAGCAACCATCAGTAATCCAGTTGTGAAAGCATCGATTCTATGAACAATACCTGGCCTAAATTCGCCATTTATATCACTAAGTTTTTTAGAGTGAAACATTAAACCATTTACTAATGTATGGCTACTATTGCCAACAGCTGGATGCACAACAATGCCATTTTCTTTATTAATAACAATAACATCATCATCTTCATAAATAATATCTAAATTCATATTTTCTGGTGAAATATTTGGTAATTCTTCAATATAATCTTGTATTGTAATAATGTCATTTTCTTTTAATAGATAACTATTTTTTACAGTTTTGTTATTAACAGTTATATAATTATCTTGTAACATTTTTTGAATTTTGCTTCTAGAATATTTTAATTTTTCGATTAAATAAATATCAATTCTTAAATTATTATTTTCGTTAACTATTATTTTTTGCATGCGATTTTTCACCTTTGAAACTATAAATTAATAATATTATAACAGAAACAACAATGCAGATATCTGCAAAATTAAAAACAGGAAAATTGTAACCAAAAATATTAAAATCCAAATAATCGATAACACATCCTACTTTAATACGATCAAGCAAGTTTCCCATTATTCCACCTATCAAAATGCTATAAATAATAAGTTCAAACATTTTGATATTTTTGTTTTTTATAAAATAAAAATATACCAATAATAGAGCAATAACTGAGATAGAAATTAAAAGAATACGATTGCCACTAAAAATACTCCAAGCAGCTCCATTATTTTCAACGTATGTTAAAGAAAAAAAGTTCGGAATAACTAAAATACTACTACCAAGTCCCATAGTACCCATGATTATTAATTTAATAATTTGATCAATCAAAACACAAACTAAAGTTATAATCAAACTTTTCTGAAACATAAATATCACCATTATTAATTATACACTTAAATAAAAAATATCGCAACTAACTTATCGTTGGATATCTTTTATTGACATTATTTTAACTATTAACTTAATTTTGATATGTAAGGCATTTTTGCCCACTGATTTCAGTATGTTCTTTGCTATCTACGTAATAATCTAACGGGTAAGAATTGAGATTGTCACCAATTGAACAAAAGCGTTTTGATGTATAATCAATTATGACTTGCTCATTTAAATTATTATTAAAATCTATAGAAGAATAATAAATATCTCTTTTAAATTCACAATTGAGAATATTTAAATCTTTATTAAATATAAAATTATATCCTTTTTTTGAAAAATTAACACTTAAAAATAGATTTTTATTTATGCCATATTTTATCCAACTACAAGCAAATATTGGAAGACTATCATTAACATTACAATTGACAACTTTATTTAGACAAAAAAGTAACTCTTTAGTATCAACATTATCGTCAACAATTTCACCAACAAACATTTTTTGCTTTTTGTTATTATTAATGGAATATTCATAAATAAGCAAATTATGCGCTTTATTAGTATCAATATTAATACAACTTTCAGTATAAATATTTCCTTCTATTTTATTCATATAATTCTTACCACCTTTACAAAAAAGAAGAAAAACCTAATGAAACAAATCATCTTTAGTTTTTCTTCACCTACTCTCTAAATTAATAATATACCATTAATTGATATTTGTAAATACCCAATTTTTGAAACCGACAAAAAAGATTTTGAATAATCAAAATCTAAACTCTTTCAGCATAAATACTAACTTGTTTTCTATCTTTGCCAACTCTTTCAAATTTAACATAACCATCTATTTTTGCATAAACTGTATCATCTGAACCAATTCCAACATTCTTGCCAGGGTATATTTTTGTTCCACGTTGACGATATAAAATTGAACCGCCAGATACATATTCACCATCAGCAGCTTTAGCACCCAATCTTTTAGCGATTGAATCACGACCATTTTTTGTTGAACCTTGCCCTTTTTTATGCGCAAATAGTTGAATGTTTAATTGCATTAAATTCATGATACACCTCCTCTTATTTAAAATTTATATATTTTTTATATTTTTTTTCTAATTCTTTAAATAAATTTAGCATATTAGAAATTAGAACATCAATATATTTATTGTGCTTAATTACTTTAATTTCTAAATAGCCATCACTCTCATTATAAGCAAGCGCCTCGTTATCAAGCGTTAAAATGGCGTTAATTGTCGTAATAGCAATACTACTAGTACTAGCACAAACAATATCTCGCCCGATAACATCATAGTTAGAATGTCCGCTTATAATAATGTCACTCACTTGATTATTATGATAATTTACTTCAATTTTAATCATTTTATTTACACTCAATTTGTTTAATTAAAAGTTGAGTATATGGTTGACGATGACCTTGTGTTCTGTGATAATTTTTCTTTTGATTATACTTGAACACTTTTATTTTTTTGTTTTTTCCATGTTTTGTAACTTCTGCCGTTACAGTAGCATCTAAGTATGGTGTGCCAACTTTGTCATCAACCATCAAAACCTTATCAAATTTTACAGTTTTACCAACTTCAGTATCTAATTTTTCAACATAAAGTATAGCATCTTTTTCAACTGTATATTGTTTTCCTCCGGTTTCAATTACTGCTTTCATTTTTTAACCTCCTTTAATTAATCTAAGACTCGCCATTGAGGTACAAATATCCTTGTTTCAAACCTTTTCTGTGCGGTTGTAGAGAGAGGCTCTACACAATATAAAATTCTAACATAATTTATGCTTAATGTCAAATTTTTTCTTTAAAAATGTTTTTTCTGTTTCATATTTATGATTATAATAAAAAATGTGTTTATATTCACGCTTCATCTTTTTAAAATTGTTACTTTTTATAATTTTCGTTTTTTTTAAATTTATAGAATATAAATATCTTTCTAATAAAAATTTATTAAAAATTAAATTATGATTGATAAATTCCTCGATATTTTTAATAACTAAAAATATAAGTGCTAATAACATAATAAAATTAGCTTGATATAAGTTTATTATAAAAAACGCTATAGCAATTATAGAAGAAATGGTCATGGTCAATAAATGACTCATTTTAAACGAACAGAATTTGTTAATAAAAATATTCAATAATTTATAACCATCTAATGGGTAAACTGGCAAAATATTAAAAAATAATAAGGCATAATGATAATTGTATAATAAGGTGTTAAAACCAAAAATCTTATTATATATAACATAAAATAGTATTTGAAATAATGGGCCTAATATCAGAATAATAAATTCTTCAAATAGGCTTTTACTTAGAAATTCATCGAAAATCGTAATACCACCAAACGGTAAAACAATAATTTTTTTTACCTTCCATTTTACTATTTTAGCGCCAATAAAATGCCCAAATTCATGAATAATAATTAGCGCACTAAAATATAAAAAATTTTTAAATAATCCGCAAAAACTACATATAAATGCCATTATCCAATATAAAAAATGAAACTTAAATATAATCATTATAGTCTAAAACTTTCCCATCTTTTTTATATACCAGATATAATTCATCATTTATTGTTGAACCTAATAAAGTTCCTTTGTCAACATAATCATATAGATTAACATTTATATTTTCAAGGTTAGAATACCATACATTTATACCATTAACTTGCTCTATAATGATCGTGTTTGGATAATTGTCTTTATCCCCAATAAAGATGACCATACCACTTTCTAGGGATGGTACTAAATAGTTTTTAGCGACCATTAATTTAACACCATCTTGATATTTCTCACTACTATAATAGGTTAATTTTTCATTAAAAACAGGTTTTACCTTACTTTCAAAATAGTCGCTAAATGGTATTGGACTCCCAAAAGTATTCTTATAAAAATGATTAATAGAAGCAAAAGAAATGTTTTTCTCGTATACTTCATTATAAAATTTGTCTTTGAAATTTGGAAATTTTTTTAAAACAATAAGTGTTGATATAGTAAGCAAAATGGTAATTAAAAATTTAAGACCAATTTTATAAAAAATATTATTGTTAAAATTAATTTTTGTTTTTTTCTCATAATTTTTAGAACGTTTTTCTTTCATTTGCATTTTTATCTTTTCAATATCTTTTTCCATATTTTTTCACCTAATAATATATATGATAAAATGTTAAAATTAGACTATAATACTATTAACAGCAATTAAAAATAATTATTATAAGTATTTATGACTTGCCTCTTATAAATATTATTTTTAAAGTTATTATATAAAGCAAATTTAGAATAATAGAACTATAGATACTATGAAATAGTTTTAACGGATTGAAAGATAGGTAACCGATTAATAATAAAATGGTATAACTAATTAGTCTATACATAATTAAAATAATTAAGTAATTAATGATATTTACTTTTAGTTTGCTTATTTTATTAATATTTTTAATTATAATTGAACCTATTAAAAATGTTAATATACTATACCCTATTCTATCTGTAAAAACTAAATCATAAAGTATACCAGTAAAAATAGCAAATATATATAAACTTTCTTTAGATTCTAATATATTATCAATGATAATTAAAGAAGAAAATACTAAAAATGTGTTAAAAAAATTGGTGTTGATAGAAATAAAGTTTGATAAATTGCTTTCTAATATAAATGATAAAATAATAATTATTACGCTTTTAATCATTGTTATTATCTACGTTTCTATTTAAAATTGTTACATAGTAAATATCATCAAAATCAATTTCACTTTTAACTTTCAAAGTTTTAGCTAAATCAAAATTATCAAATGTTACTTCATCAACATAACCAATTAAAATGCCACTCGGAAATAAATCTGTAAGACCACTTGTTATTACCTTGGCGCCTTCATTTATTTCAATATTATTACTTATACCATTAATTATAAATTCCCCATCTTTATAATTTGATAGCAATCCATAGACAAAGTGATCATTATATTCAATTTTAACGGAAATTTTATCCTCCATGTGCTCATCTGTAAGTAATTTTACTTTGCTTGTATTAGCACTAGTTTTTATAATTTTACCAATTAATCCTTTGGAATTTATAACTGCCATGCCTTCACTTATGCCACTTTTAAAACCTTTATTAATTGTTATTTCATTAAACCAATAGGCAATGTTTCGATTAATAACAGTAGCATTTATATATTCCCTGTCGCTTAGGGTTTCATTTAATTTAAGTAATTCTTTTAACTCGTTATTTTCTTTTAATATTTCATTGCTAAGACCTATACTTTCTTGTTTTTCTAGATTGTATTGATAGTCATCTTTCGATTCTGAAAAAAACTTGTTTTTAATAGTTAAAAAAGGAGCTGAAACAAAATTACTTAATGTTACAACTCCATCTTTTATTACTTTTTCAAATTTTGTTAATTTCCTTTCATCATCGATGACAATAACTAAAGAAAGCAATATTATTAATAAGATAGCTACTAATATAATAATTTTCTTTCGCTCTTTTTTTTTCTTTCGCATTTTATCACCTTATATCATTATTTTCAAAAAAACTATAATAATTGTCTCTTGTAATAATTACATGATCGATAATTTTTACACCTAGTAAATTACCAATATCTACTAATTTATTTGTTAATTTTATATCTTCTGAACTTGGAAAAATAGAACCAGCTGGATGATTGTGTACGCAAATAATTCCTGAAGCACTAAGTAAATATGCTTCTTTAAAAATTTCGCGCGGATGGACAATACTTTGGTTAATTGTTCCAATAAATAAAAGTTTATCTTTAATAACTTTTTTAGAAGTATTTAAATATACACAATAAAAATGTTCTTGAAGCTTATCACCGATTAAATGTTGATAATATTTAAATACTATACTGCTATTTGTTATTTTTATATCATTTAGAGTGTTAATTTCATTATTAACTCTATTTGAAAGCTCTAAAGCTGCTAAAATACTGGCGGCCTTTTTAGTACCTATGCCTTTAATTTTTTTTAATTGTTCTAATTTTAAATTTTTTAATTCATGAATATCAGCAACATTTTTTAATAGTTCTTCTGCTAATGTTTTTGCTGATTTTTCCTTTGTTCCACTTTTAATTAGAATTGTCAATAATTCAGAATTACTTAATGATTTTGAACCATTATTAATTAATCTTTCAATTGGACGATCATTTTTAGGAATATCTTTAATTAGAACTGTCACTATTTACTACCAACTCCTCATATTTAGCTAATACTTGTGAACAAATCCCCTTAATTGTTTGATTATCCTCTGTTTCCCTTAACATTTGATCGTATTGATCAACTAAAACGGAAAAAGCCTCATTGTTAAATTGAACATCCCTTACATATATAGTATATCCAGCATTTGTAAAATATCCTTGTATTTTCATCATATTATCATAATTTTTTGTGATCCCAACATACGTTATAAATTTATCATCTTTTTCTTCATAAAAATAATAATCAAATCCCATCATACTTTTTTCCATATCATCAAAACTATCGTATTCTCCTTGGCTTAAAAAATAGTATCGATCACTATTTTGATTAAAAACTGGAGCTAATTCATATTCAGAATTGTATTGATTTAGCATGAATTTTCCCATCAAAAAACCTACTGAAACAGCAAATACAACAGATAAGATTGTTTTCCATTTCATATTATCACCATAATTATTATCCAATATGTAAACGTAATATATTGTCGAAAAATATTTTAAATTAAAATAAATTATTTTTAATAAAAAAGAGATTGATTTAATTTCCTATTTTGTATTTAAAAATTCTTGAATTTTATATTTTGCCTCATCTATAGTACTATAATCGGGTTCCATAACATATAGTAGCATGTCGCCCATACTATAAGTATAATTACTAGAGTCATATCCGTTTAAACTATAGGTTTCAACTTGCCATTTTGGCATTGTGGAAAGTTGCATTTTGACCAAATCGTAAATTCGCTTAGAATCAATATTAGTTTGAAATGTGCCATTTAAACTATTTAAAATATTCAAATAATTAGTAACTAAGACTCTTGATGAAGACATTTTGTTGATAATGGCATCAATTACACGCATTTGATTTTCCCCACGGGTACGATCACCATTAGCAAAGTTATATCTTGCACGAGAAAAAGCTAACGCATACTGCCCATTTACAGAATTATATCCTCGATAAAATTGATAACCATAAGTGTTAAATTCATATTCAGAATAAACATCGATTCCACCTATAACGTCAACAGTGTTTATTAAAGTTGAAAAATTTAATCTAATATAGTAATTAATATCAATATCTAATAAATCCTCAATAGTTGAAACTGACATATCAATACCATATATACCAGAATGTGTTAATTTATCTTTATTACCAGTTGTATTGTGCAACTGCACATAATAATCTCTAGGTATTGTAACTAATAATATTTTTTTAGTTTTAGGATTAATGGTTGCTACAATATTGACATCACTTCTAGCAACACTAGATATTTCTCCATAAGTATCAATACCTGTAATATATACAATAAAAGGTGTATCTACAACATTTAAATCTTTCGCTATAACATTTATTTTTGTCTTAGTTGTAACATTATAAATATATTTAAGTTGAATATTAATCAGCTCATTATTTTCATTAATAATAGTTTTATTAGCGTCGTTTATTAAAATTGCGTCTATTTCTCCACTTATTAAAGCATTACACATTTCAATCAAATTATCATAGCTTTTTTCATCGTATTCAATTGTTTTGTTGACAATTTTTATAATTTCGTTATATGTTCCCTCGTTGTTATAATATGTACCAATTTTTAAATTTTTTAAATCATTTATAGTTTGATAATTTGAATCACTTAATACAGCTAAATAATATGTTTCTAATTGTTCATCGTTAAATAAACCATTAATAAAAGTATCTGTTTTTCTAATATAAATATAAAGAAATATATATAATAATATAACGATAAATGATAAAAATGTTGATATAATTTTTAAAACTTTATTTTTTAAAATAAATTGAGTTAAAATTGCAAAGACTAAAATAAAACTAGATAGCAAGATAAAAATAGATAAATATTTGGTAGGTAACATATCTATTTTTAATAAAAATAGTAAATTTGTTATAAAAGAAATTAAAAATATTATTTTAATAACTAAAGATGATATATTAAATATTTTTCTATATATATTATTTCTATCATTTAATTTATCTTGTTTGATTTTGCTTTTTAATTCTTTCGTTTCACTTTTAATTTTAGTATCCATCTTATCTTTTGTTTTCGTTTTTGATGTTGAAACATTATTTATCTCTATTTCAGTATTTTTTAATTTAGAATCTGCTTGAATATCTATACTTTTTTGATTATTAGTTTTAGAAATATTTGTTTCTGTAGTTTCGTTTTTACTGGTATCTTTAAAAGTTGTATTCTTTTTTTTAACTATAGATGTTGATTCACTGTTTTCAGAGTTAGAGATTTTTTTCTTAGAAACCATTTTAATCTCATTATTTTTTAGTTGCTCGTTTTTTGTGATAGCTACTAATTTAACTTCTTTTTTAATAATGGCACTTTCTGATTTACTAATTTTATTTTTGGTAGTTTTGTCTATATCATTTTTGTTTTTTGAATCTTTCTTTTTTTTAGAATTAGTCTTATTATTACTCAAAGTTATCACACCTTATCATTTAAATCTTTATATTTTCTATTAATTATTTTAGATACTATTAAAATTCCTAATAAACTTCCTAATGTGTCAATAAAAACATCTCTTAATTCACCTGATCTACCTGAAATAAATAATTGATGTATTTCATCACTACAAGCGTATATTATACAAAATAAAAGGCTTATAATTAATGTTTTTCTATTATCTATAGAATATAATCTAATAATATTATAAAATAATATTCCTAATATAAAATATAATATAAAATGAGCCAGTTTTCTAATTGGAAAAATTAAATATTTAAATATTATTTCTAATTCATTATCATTAAATTTATGGTTGCTTATTATTTCAATGATGTTGACAATTTTTTCTATTACCCCGCCACTTACTTTATCAGAAGCAATAGCTGGTTGATTGGAAAAAAAGAAAATTAAACTCATCCATAATATTAGTAATGTATATATGATTCTTTTTTTCATATAAGCACCTACTAAAAACCTAATTATTTTTTATTTTGGAAAATATTTTTTTTAAAATATATAATGCTTTATCTTTTAAAACTATGAAAAATGGTTTTTTATTAATTATTTTTAGTTTAGAAAACCATAATAAATCTTTCGGGATTTCAGTTGTTTTATAATTTTTAATAAATTGTCTTTGCATTTCTGAATATTGTCGACTATGATTATATTTAGCAAAAGGTCGGACAGTTTTCATCATTTTCTTTCTAATATTATTATTAAAATTAAATCCAAATTTATTAGGGTCATTTTTTTCTGTTAAAATTCCTAACATAGTTCTACAACATTTTTCACATTCGCAACAATTTTTCCCACCTGTTGATTCCCAACAAACTCTTAGTTTAATTGATTTGTTAGTTTTATCTACATAATTGCAAATATTATGTATTTTATCTTGTCTATTAAATTCATATCCATCATGTATTGTGTTGCAACTAGAATGTTTCAAATGATTATCAATAGTAGGGTCAGATGCACAGGTATAATTTCCTAGGTCTGCTATAGTAAATGATGATGCTATATAAACAATTTTATACCTTTCAATATAAGCTAAAGGAGCTGTTAAGCCTATTAATCCTATTCCATGCTGAAATTCATGCCACCAGGAACCATCTATTCTCTTTGATATATAATTCGAAAGCATATTACAATTTAGAAAACTTCTAAAATTAGTTTTGATAGCATGATATTTAATATCAAAATCGTTTGCTGTTTTCTTATGGTGTTTATCAACTACTGACCAACCTTTTTCATCAGATAGTGGGATATCTGAACCCCATACAGTTATCAAAGCTGGTTTTTCATCTATATGACAAATAAGGGTATTAAAAGCATCGACACCACCAGAAAATAATACAGCTGAGCCTTTTGTAATGTAATCATTTTTTATTGTTTTTTTGACATCTAAATTACCGCCAAAGTTAATTTCTGGATACATTTTAATATAACCATCTTTAATTTTATCAATATTACTATAAAATACATCATCTAATTCATCAATAGTTATATTTAAGTTAAATACCCAGCAAATCGGTAAAATATTGCATAACAACGGAATAATAGCAATACTATCAGGTACTGCCTCTATGTTGGTGTCGAACTCCAAAAATAAAATTTCTGATTTTACCAACAAATCCGACCATTTACCTCTTGCTTCATAAATATAATTTATTCTATTGTTTTCTTTAATAATTTTATTTATTATTAATTCTTGTTTCATAAATTTTACCTCATTAACTAATTATATACTCATCTTGTAATTGAATTTCATCAATACATTTGTCTAATACTATTTGTATAATATTTTTATTATCATTTAGTAATTGATTTTTTTCTTCTTCATTTTTTGAATTGTTTATTAAATTGTTTAACATTTCTGTTTTTACAACTTTACCGTATTTAGTTTCTTGAATTATTTGTTTTAAAATAGAAAATGTTATTTTTTCTATTTTTGCCCCTTTTTCGTCTTTTGCAATATATATATGAATCAATATTGAATAGTCATTTAAATAATCTTTTGGATTGTCAATTACCCCAAAAGTTGATGTTAAATTTCCTAAGGAATAAGCAATAAATTTTTCTTTTTTCTTTTCTACTTTATGAATCACATGCTCATGATTACCAATTACAACATCTACACCATTCTTTAATAAAAAATTAGCTCTTTTTATTGTTCTATTTGCAACTTTTTTATTATATTGTCCGCCTTCATGCATACACATTACTATTAAATCAGCATTATTTAATTTTGCATTTTTAATTTCTTTTTTTAATTTCTTTTTATGTGAGTGAGAAAACTCTTTTCTTTCATAGGGCATTTTATTAAATTGAAACAATTTTAATTTATATAATATTTTTTTAATCACTTTAGCTAATATAAATTTTGAATTATATAAATAGCGCAAAATACCATTATGCAGTTCTTGATTTTGAAACATATTAATTTTTTGTCTATCTTTTGATTTTAAATATATATTATTATTAAATGCGTTGGTTCCGTATGTATAAGATAAAATGCTAATTCTAATACCTTTTATATCTAAAAAACAGTAATCGTTTTTTGTCTTATAAGTACCTGTATGCCCCATATTAATTGAATCTAGTATATTTATAGTTTTATCTATTCCATCTAAACCGTTATCTAAACAATGATTGTTTGCTGTTGTTACGAATTTGATTCCATTATTCAATAATGCATTTGCAAATTCTTTTGGAGCTGTTAGCAAATATAAATTTTTACACCAATCATCTTTATTTTCACTTAATGGTGTTTCCAAATTACAAACAACAAGATCAGAGAGTTCAAAAAAAGACTTTAGATTTGCAAATATATCGTTCAACTCGTATTTGCTATCATCTAATCCCTTTATATATATATCCAATACTCTTTTTGTTAAAAAAGCATCACCAGTAAAAGTTAATTTTATACTATTCATATATTTCTCCTTTTTTTAACAATTTTTTCAATCAAGAAAAGGTATGCTTTATTTTTTTTATATATCATTAGATATATTAAAGTTACTACCACTACACATATAATAGCCTTTATACTTAATAAAATAAATAAATTATTAATATTAATAAATTTAAATATTATGGATAATATTAAACACATAAATGCTGTTAAAATAAGTCTTAAAATATATTTTTGAAAATAAATTTTAACATTTTTATTAAAAATATCTTTGTAAATTATTTGCGGTTCTTTCCACCATGCATATAACATACGTGCAATTACTGTTGCTAAAACAATACCCACTAACCCACAAATTTTTCCTAATATTATAGATAATATTAGATTAATAATTGCAGTTATTAATGTAATATATTTAGTTTTTGAAAATATTCCTGTAGTTTCCCTATAAACCCATAACGTTTGTCTAATATTTGAAGTATAAAAATTTAATATAGTGCATATTAAAAATATATTACTAAGTAAATATTCTTTTCCAAATAATAATTCAATAAAATTAGGAACTAACATAAAAAAACAAATAGAACAAAAACTTACTATCCAAAAATTATAAACTTCTAATATTTCAAACATTTCATACTGTGATTCAGTATTTTTTTCAGTAACATAATTTCCAATACTAGCTTTTAGTGCAGTGAAAATGATTGTTATAAAAGTTGTAATTTGTAATATTATCGTACTATAATTAGAATAATAGCCTACGGTTATAGTACCTATAAAAAGGGATATTAATATATTATCAGTATTTGATTGAATTATTCCCCCTAATTTATAAAAAAATAGAGAATATGAGTTTTTAAATAATTCTTTTTTCTCGCTTTTATTAATAATATTTTTTTTATTATCTTTTAAATAAGGGTATATTTTTTCTGTTGCTTTTGCTTTAAAAATATTGCCTATAAATGTGCATAAAATATTACAGCCTAAATATAGTGCAAAACTATTTGTTAATAATAAAACAAAAACTTGTAATACAAATAAAACTACTTGAAAAATAGTATCATATTTGTTAATTATAAACATCTTCTGATCTGCTTGTAAAAGTGTTGTTTTATATATAAATAAATATGATATTATTGAATTAAACAAAATTAATAAATAATATACATATATATATGGAATTTCAGTTGGCAAATTAATGATATATTTTAATAATGGTATTATAGCAATTCCAACTAAAGCTATCACTATAGCAATAATATTATATATTTTTTGAAAATAATTCATATATGCAGTTATTTTTGTTTGGTTGTTATTAGCTAAGGGTTTGTACAAACAATACATCATTGTTGTTGACATTCCTAAATCTGCTAAAGATAAAATTGATAAAATATTTGTAAAAAGTCCGTTAACTCCTAAGAAGGAAGCACCTAATTGGTTTATAAATATTTTTCTACTAATAAATACCAAAATTATTTTAATAAATTGAGATATTGTTGCATAAACTACATTTCTGCTAGTTTTTTTTGTTCTAGATTCCATTTCCATATTAATCACCATTATTATCAATTAAATTTTTCAACAATTCAAATTTCTTAATTAATTGCTTATTATCATAAACTGGTTTGATTTTTAGTAATTCTTCTATATCTTTTTCCAATGTTTTGGCGTTATACATTTTGATATACTCACAATCATATATCCACTTAAATAATCCTTTAACCTTATAATTATTATTTTCAAATACAATACATGGTGTCTTTGTTAAAAACGCAAATACCATACCATGTAGTCTATCTGTAATTAAAATCTTATAATTTGATATTTGTTTTAATTTTTTTAAAATTTCTTTTTTTCTATTAAATCTATATATGTTTTTCTTTATAACTGTATCAGTATAACTAAATAAAATATTTTTTGATTTTAATAATTTTTCCAATTCATTAAAAGAATGGTTTATTTTTTCTCTATCACTTCTAATACAAAATAAAGAATCCTTTCTGACCGATTTAAAATTAAAAAAATTATTAAACAACACAATATCTGGTACTAAAATTGATTTACATTTTGGAAAACTTTTTTTCATAAAATCGTATGAATATTGTTCTCTACAACAAAAATATAGTTTTTCATGAGATTGATATATTTCTTGTGAGATAAGTAGTTCTTTTTTTCCTTCTGGGCTATTATCAAAAAAAATAGTTTGTGGCATTACAATAATAGTATTTTTAGAAAAATTTTGAACTATTTTTCTAAACATTTGTTCTTCGTTAAGCCAAATACTTCCTAAAAAACCGCCACCATGTATAAAAATCATCTTTTCTTTAATTATTTTTTTTAATACTTTTATTTTGTCTTGTGCTAATGATGATTCTATTTCGATAACTTTTTTATCTGGATAAAAGTAATTAAAAAATTGGTTTTCACTATATATTATTGCCTGATCACCTAAATTTTCATGAATCGGCGTACCAATTATATATATTTTATTTTTATATAAAGTATTTTTAATTATTATATTTATTAGCATAGTGTATTGAACAATTTTCTTTTTTACAAACATAATCTTTTTTGCAGTTAATCTAATTATTTTAATTTTTTTAATTCTTTGTATCATAATATCCATCCTTTTATTTAATGATATATTTATTTAAAGCATTGATTTTTGATAATATATAATAATACAATAATAAAATATTATCTTTCTTTCCTTTTTTCTTTAAAAGCTAAAATTTTTGAATATATATTCCCAGTTTTACCTAATAAAATAACTAACAATTTGTTTTTTAATCCTATGTATTTATTGTGCAAATAACTTTTTTTATTACTTCTTATCATATCAATTAATTCTTGTTTTTCACTACCATTATAATTATTACGCATCATTGTATTAATTAGATTAAGAATAATTGACAATTCATAACAAGCAATTAATTCTTGATCAATTTTTAAATTATTGACTTTAAAAAATTCTTTAGCTTCTTTAATGGAAGTTAATATATCTAATCTTTTAGTATTAAATTTTTGACCCATGATACTATTATTACGCTGTAAATAGTAGTATAACTTATCATTTATCAAAGTAATTTTTTTAGAAAAATAATACAGCTTATAAGTTGTGAAATTGTCTTCGTTAAGCTTGCCAACTGGAAAAATTATGTTATTGTCTATAAAAAGATTTCTTTTATACAATTTATTCCATGTCATAACTTCAGTTGTTTGCTCTTCACTTAATATATCACAAATTGCTTCTATGTTAGTAAATATTTGATTACTTTTTATAATATTTTTACTCCAAGTATCACCATTTTCATTAATATAATAAAAATCACAAGCACAAATATCTGCATCATTTTCCAAAATATTTGTTAACATATATTCAATATAGTGTGAGTCAACAAAATCATCACTATCAATAAAGCAAATGTATTCGCCAGTTGCTTCTTTTAATCCAGTATTACGAGCTTTAGAAAGCCCCCCGTTTTTTTGGCTAATTACTTTAATTCTCTCATCTTTTTTAGCGTTTTCATTACAAATTTTTAAAGAATTATCTTTGGTTCCGTCATTAATTAATAAAATTTCTAAATTTTTATAGGTTTGATTACAAATTGAAGTAAGACATTTTTGTAAATATTTTTCAACATTATAAATAGGAACTACAACACTGACTAGAATATTTTCAGTAATAGTTTTTCTATTTGGCATTTTATCCTCCTTTTTACCTTTTTCGTTTTGTAAAAAAAGCATAAGACCTAAGGTATAGATAATGACACTTCCTGGATTATAGGTAAAAATAGTACATTTAATCATAAAGATGGCAATAGCTAAAAAGAAGAAAGAAACCATATTACCATATTCAATTGTTTTAGACAATTTATACATTTTTTTATGAAAATAAAGAAGAAAATAATATATTATTAATGAACCTATGATTCCAACTTTCCATAATTCATTAATATATCCAACATCTGAATGGGCAATCGTTGATACAGCAAATTCTGAATAACCAGAAACGCTATAGCTTGTTCCTATGAGTAAATTTTTTAATGGTGGAATTTTCCAAAAATCATCACTAAATAGTACATTGGCTGTTCCTTCATTTTGTGTAAAGAAGGAACTAAAGTCATTAATAATCCAATCAATGGTATTAGGAGAAAAAATATATATTATTAAAAATAAAAATATAATACCTAGTAAACTTAGAAATATATATTTCTTTAATTTTTTAAATTTTTCAATTGTGAAGACACATATTAAGAAAAAAACGAATCCAATTCCAAAGATAATTAATCCTGAACGAGAATTTAGAAAAGGAACAGCTAGTAATAAAGGCGTAATTAATAAATAAAATTTACCATGGCCTAGACTATAGAATAAAGATAAAACAGCAATAATTCCAGTTCCAAAACCGAATAAATCAAACATACTATTTGAAAAACCATAAAATCTTCTTGATACAAGCCAAGGAACACTAAGAAGTTCATCGCCTGTATTAATTCGCATAATTTCTACTAACAAATTTTTTAAAGGCGGAATAATTAGTGATAGTATGCATATTATAGCTTGAATAAGACCAGCTTTTATAAAAATTTTTATTAAATCATCAAAATTTAAGTTGAAATCTTCACAACGAAAAATCATATAAATTGAACATATTAAGGTAACTGGAAAAGCTAAAATTAAAGCATAAATGTTTATTATATAATTTTTTAAATACCAATTGCCAGTTATCAAACCATTTATTAAAATTGATAATATATAAAAAATAAAATATATCATTAAAATAATTAAACATTTTTTGATGATTTTATTATTTAAAACATTTTTTAAGCGATTTTTATATTTTAAAATAATCATAATAAAAGAATATAGAGCTAATACTAAAATAGAATTTATTTTTGGAAAAAAAGGTGGAGCAAATAGAAAACAAAAAGCAAATAGAATTAGACCTATTTGATATTTGTTATTTATCTTAATTATATGTTTTAAATAATTATTCATTTAATATCACCTGTTTTTTGTTTTAATAAATTGTGCTAATAACTTACCTGTATTTTTAAAGCCAATAATATGATATATTATTGATACTATTTTGACCTTTTTGCTTTGATTATATTTTAATAACCACCTATATTCATAAATTTCTGAATACATTTTAGAAAAAGTTGATTTGTCTGATAAAAATAAAAGCCCATAAACTATCGAGTATTCATACGCAATAAAATTTATTAAATAGTTTTTAATTTGTTCATCTATTGTCGCATTTTTATAAAAATCATACCATTTTTTTACAAAATTCAAATTGTCAATTACTCTTTTTTCAGAAACTATAGAAGTTGCTGACCCATTTCTTGATTGTCTATATGCATATAGTTTATTTGTTAAAATATTAACTTTTTTACAAGCAAAAAAGGTTTGCAAACAAAAATCTAAGTCTTCTGTATATTTAACACTTTCAACAAATCTTATATTATTATTTTTTATAATATCTGTTTTGAAAATATTACACCACAAACTAGGATTGAATAAATTATTATCGGTTAAGCTAATGACATTTTGAGGATAAATAGAATTTTCTATCTTGAAAATAATTTTTTGATTTTTTTTATCCTTTATAAAATTAATATCATTGTAAAATTTTATATAATCACCTACAATAATGTCTGGATTATTTAATTTAATTTTATTTAAAATATTTGGAATAGAATTTGGCAAAAGGCAATCATCACCATCAACAAATTGAATATATTTACCCTTGGCCAAATTCAATCCATTATTACGAGCATTTGAAACGCCCGCATTTTGTTGATAAATGTATTTAATATAAGGATACTTTGAACAATATTTTTGACAAATTATTTCACTTTTATCTATTGAACCATCATTAATAATGATAATTTCCACGTTTTCAGTTATTTGCTCAACTAAACTATTTAAGCAATCCTCAATATAATTTTCCAAATTATAAACGGGAATAACGATACTAAGTAAAATATTTTTTTTATTACTCATACATTTCAATAATATCCTCAATAACTCTATCTAATAAATATTGTTCAATTATAATTTTGTTTTGGTCTTTTATTTTTTCTTTTTCCTCATCAGTTATTTTGGAAAAGTACAAAACTTTTTCGCAAAACTCTTTACTATCATTAATACCAACAATATAGCCATTTTTACCATTTTCAATTAAATCGCGATTACCACGACAAGCAGTTACAACAAGTGGTAAACCACAATACATAGCCTCCATAATGTTAACAGGGAGCCCTTCTTGTTTTGATGAAGAAACTGCTAAATCTGAAATAGTTAATAATTCTGGGACATCTTTTCTAAATCCTAAAAAATGAATTTGCTTATTCAGATTTAAGTCATTTACTAATTTTTGGCATTCACCTTTCATCGAGTCTTTCCCTGGTAATAACAAATGAAATTTAGGATTTTGTTTAAATACATTTTCTAAAGTTTTAATTAACCATGTCTGCCTTTTTCTTGGTAACAATTCGGCAGGATAAATTAAAACGAAGTCCTCTTTAGTTAATCCAAGTTTTTCACGATATGATTGTTTTCTTTCCTCATTCATTTCAAAATCGAATTTTGAAACATTTAAACCTACTCCTTTTACATATCTAACATCAGTTTTAAATTTCTTTTTGGCTAATTCATAATCATCTAAATTAATTGTAACTAAAGTATCAGTATATTTTGCCAAATATTTTTCAACAGGATAAAAACAAAGCCAATTAAACTTTGGGGCTCCTTTATAAAAATGAAAGCCATGAGCCATATATACCATTTTTGTATTCTTAACCTTACATTTTCTATAAGCTAATCTTGTGATGGCTCCACCAAATGGTGTATGACAACTTACAATATCATAATGTTCGTTATTAAAAATATCTATCATTTGTTTATATGATTCGAAAATTTGCTTAGCATTAAGACTTCTAGCAAAATTTATATTATATTTTTTATCACAATATGGTATTTCTAAATCTTCTAATTTTGCTGCAATATGAATTTCGTAACCTTGCTCTTTAAAATATTTAAATTGTGGAATTAAAAATTTTATAAAAAAAGATTCTAAATTGGCCGCAAATAATATTTTTTTCATAGTATCAACCCCTAATAAATAATAGAAATTTATATATCGCATGTATTATATCATATAAATGTCTTGTTGCAAGAATAAAATGATAATTTCATTAAAATAGCATGTTTTTATAACATCAAAATAAATAAGCAATAATCTAAACAATATATACTACATCTAGTATAACATTCATGTACTAAAATGTAAATTGTATTTTACGTTGTATTTACTTATAACTTTTAAATTTTAGATCACAGTTGTAAAATTTATTTTTTTTGATACAATGTTTATGGAGGTAATAATTATGAAGATACTTGTTACAGGTGGGTGTGGATATATTGGAAGTCATACTGTTATAGAACTATTAGAAAATAATTATGAAGTTATTATTATTGATAATTTTTCAAATTCAAAAAGAGATGTCTTAGATAAAATTAAAATAATTACAAATAAAAATTTTATCTTTTATGAAGGCGATGTTTGTGATAATTCTATTTTAGAAAAAATATTTAGTGAAAATTTTATTGATGGTGTTATCCATTTTGCTGGTTTTAAAGCGGTTGGTGAAAGTGTAGAAAAACCATTAATGTATTATCGAAATAATTTAGATGCAACTTTATCTTTATTAGAAACAATGAATAAATTTAATTGTAAAAAAATTGTTTTCTCTTCAAGTGCTACTGTTTATGGTGATGCTAAAGAAGCAAAGTTTGTTGAAACAATAAAAAAAGGCACTCCAAGTAATCCTTACGGAAAAACAAAAACAGTTATTGAAGATATTCTAGAAGATTTATATACTTCTGATCCAACTTGGTCAATTACAATGCTAAGATATTTTAATCCTGTTGGTTCACATGCATCAGGATTAATTGGTGACGATCCAAGTGGTATTCCAAATAATTTGATGCCATATATATTAAGAGTGGCAGTTGGTGAACTGGAATGTCTAACAATATTTGGGAATGATTATGATACGCCTGATGGTACATGTATAAGAGATTATATCCATGTTGTCGATTTAGCAAAAGGCCATATTAAGGCCCTAGACCAATTATTCAATTTGGAATCAGGGATTAAAATTTACAATTTGGGTTCTGGTAAGGGTGTAAGTGTTACAGAAATTGTAACAACATTTGAACGAGTTAATAATTTAAAACTGAATTATAGATATGGCGAAAGACGAAGTGGTGACTTACCTAATATTTGTGCTGACCCTTCTCTTGCTCTAAAAGAACTAAATTGGAAAACAGAAAAAACTTTAGAAGATATGTGCAAAGATGCTTATAATTTTATTCAAATGCAAAAAAATAGTATTAAAGGAGATTAAAAAAATATGGATTTAGTAATAATGGCTGCTGGAATGGGAAGCAGATTTGGTGGTTTAAAGCAGACACAAGCAGTTGGGCATAATGGAGAGTTTATTATTGACTACTCTATTTATGACGCAATAAAAGCAGGTTTTAAACGCATTATATTTATTATAAGAAAAGAGAATCTTGATATTTTTGAAGAAACGATTGGAAAAAGAATTAAAAATTATATTGAGGTATTATATGTGTTTCAAGATATGTCTAATTTACCTATAAAGTTAGAAAGGAATGAACGTGTTAAACCTTGGGGTACTGGTCATGCTCTTCTATCTATTAAAGATATTGTTAAGGGTAAGTTTGTAATTATCAATGCCGATGATTTTTATGGACGTGATGCATTTCTGCAAATGGCCAATTATTTAAAAAATAATGATAATTATGCATTAGTCGGCTATAAATTAATAAATACTTTAAGTAAAAACGGATGTGTTTCAAGAGGCGTATGTAGTTATAAAGATGGATTTTTGGATAGATTAAATGAACGATTAGGAGTTCAAATTAGAAATGATGAACTAACGTATATAGAAAATGATGAGATTAAGGTTATCGACAAAAATTCTAATGTTTCTGTTAATTTCTTTGGATTAGATGATCAAATTTTCAAATATGCGGAACAATATTTTATCCAGTTTTTAACTAATCCTGATACTGATTTATTAAAAAGTGAATTTTATTTGCCAGTAATTATTCAAAATATGATTGACGCTAATATTATTAAAATGAAAGTAATTGAAACAAATGATATTTTCTGTGGAATTACTTATAAAGAAGATCTTGACGAATTAAAAAGACATATTGATAACTTAATAATTGATGGTATTTATCCTGAAAATTTATGGCAAAAAAATTGATAGTTTTAAAAATGCTATCAATTTTTATTTTTTTATATATTTTTTACTATAAATAATATCTTTTAAAGCTTCAATTCGCTCATAATCTAGAATTGAACCATATATAATAGAAGCAAATAATAAATCATTTTCGCCTAATTGAATATTACTATTTTCTAAGCAATATAAATTTCTTAAAACTTTGTTTTTAGAAATCAAAATGCCATCAAAGTCATATACCAATTTATTTTTAGAATATTTTTCAAATTGTTTTAGTTGATTATCACTAATTACATTTCTAGAACTATTATCTAATATATTATTAATATCTTTTGGAATATAATCAGAAACATTATTTATAATATAGTCATCTAAATCACTATCATTTATATAAAAATCAACCCCTGTTTCAACCCTATCTTTTAAATTTTTACTTTTAAAATTAATCAACTTAGAAACATAGTACCTTTTAAATATAATAAAACTATTTTCATTTATATTAAGATGTACATTTTTAATATAATCATAACACCCCAATTCGATAAATGAATCTAAACAATCCAATAATTTATTATTACTTAATATATTTTTATTAAATTCTGGATTATATCTTTTTAAAGTATTAATATTATTTTCTAAGGTTTGAGTATCCATTAGTAACATTTCTCCAATGTAATTATTAGCAATTTCATAGTTTTGATTTAAAAGTGCCATATTATTAACTAAAGTACTATTTAAACCAACAACATCATTAATTATATCTTTATTAAAAAATATTTGTGGATTTTGATTTACAAAATTTAAATTGATAATGTTTTTAACTAATAATTCATTGAGTTGAACAACAATATCATAAGTAGTATTTACTAAAATATACAAACCATTATCAGAATATATATCGATTAAAGAGTTGTTTAAACCTATTACGTAAGGTAAAACTTTTCCAAGTTCATCCATATTGGCATATTTTAATAAAAAATTTAATTTGTCAGTTGCTATTTTATCTATATCATAACCCCAATTTTTTAACTGCAATTTCTTATTTTTTAAATTATCCTGTGATAAACAATCTCTTTGTCTAAATAATTCCTTACTAAAACTTTGATTAAGTTCTGTTGCATATTGATATAACGAAAAAACAGTTTCTTCATCAATATTTTTGATTAGGTTAATATTTACCACGTATGGTAATTTTTCTATATGTTGCAGATTATCTAATAAAGCCATATAAGCATCGTATCGTGTCTTAGTATTGGTAAGAAATTTATTGTAATTTTGAAGTAAATCTTTATAGTATTTATAAATATCATTTCTCATTTCTTCAACGCCAAGGTTTTTCTTTAATTTACTATTTAATTTGTTGGCATACTTTTCGGCCGCTTTAACGTTAATATCCTCACTACAATATTTCTTAGATGATAAAATTATAAAATTAGAATTAAACTCATTATTGTATGAATAAAATAAACGCGCTATCCTTTTTAAAGTATTTATATATTCTTCATTATCAAAAATAGAGTTTTTAATATATTGCGATAATTCATAACTAATAACAAACGGCTCATCCCCAAGTAAGCCTTGATTACTGGGTGGATTAGACTTACATTTAGTACTTGCTAAAATATGCACTAGTAGGAATTCATTTTGCTTTATTTTCTTTTCAAAATTAGAAAAATTTTCGTCTTTATAATAAGTCCTATGTACTATTATGAATAATGCTTTAGTTGGTATTTTGAGTATTTTATCATGAAGATGAAAAATTACTTCACCATATTTATCAAAGAAATCACTTTCTTCTTTATCTTTAGAATCATATAATAGCATTTTTAAGTCTTTAATTTTTTGGCATATTATATCTGTTATGGCAATCATTTTAACACCTTCTTTTTTCCATTTAAAATAATGTTTATATCATCAGTAGTTTTGGAATGTTCATCTAATAATATTTGCTGTTCACTAGATGTCATTTTTAAAAAGTCTCTGATTTGTAAAAATCCTTCCTTAGATATTCCGCGAATATATCTCCCATACTCATTATTTGTATTGAATTTTTTTACTATGATATCCATAATTAAATACAAATTACTTTTTATTTTTAAATAAAAGATTCTAACCTTATCACTTTTAACCTCTAATAATGGTGAATAAAAGCCATCATTCTTTTTCCCTACACGTTTATTATTTTTAAAATTACTATTTATTATTGAGTTAAATGCTATTGAAATATTATCATAATATTCAGATGGTATTTGATTTAAACTATTTAGGAAAACATTATTGCCATATTGTGTTGTTAAGTATAAAATTTGATTATTTATAGATAAATCATCTTGTTGTCGGCTAATTTGAAGATATTGCAAATTATCAATAATTTCATGTATCTGTTGTTCATACTTATTAAAATCACTATTGTCTTTTTCTTCATATTCCAATTTTTTTATAGTAACTAATTCCAAATAATAATGTTTTAATAAACAATTAATAACATCTTCATATTCATGTTCATTTATCATATCAGCAAGCGCAATAAAACCATCTGGATCAGTAAGCTGCTCGATAAATCCTATATAATTAGAAATATCTATAGTTTTGTTATTAATCTGCTCAAATTTTGATGGCGCAATTATTTTTTTTGGTATATTCAATTTAATTTCAGCAATACCATCAACATCTGTGTTATTAATCTTCTCTAACTCCTCATTTTCCTTTGCTATTTTTTGTGTAATCACTAAATTATAAGAATAAACTTTTTTAATAATTGCATTTTTTTCTTCAATTGTTAAATTCATTTGCTCGATAAATCCCATCAATCGGTCAATATCAATATAGCTATCACCAATTTTAATAATTTCATTAATGTAATTATCTAAACTTTTAAAATTATTATCCATATTAATCCCCTCTTAAATAATGTTTTATATTATAACATTATTTTTTTAATATTTAAAGAGAAAAAAACAACTTTTTATGTTAATATCTTAAAAGTTGTTTTAAATAAAAAGTTTCTAGTTATATTGGGTATGATCCCATTCTGTTGACTTAGATAATACTTGTTTTTCATTTTCAAGAAAAATCAAATTTTGTTTATCATATACTTTTTTTTCACTAGGTATAAATCCATGAATACATGTATGCGGAAAAATCCAAGTAAACATTCCAATAAAAGTTCCAGGGGAAGTTGTAGCATTAGAACCAATTCGACTATTATCACCTAAAACAATACCCATTACGTCTCTTTTTAGATTAATTCGATTTTTATTCTCATCTTTTATAATGATATCTGACTGATTAAAGCCCCTATTTGCAACAATAACACCAGAACCAATTCGTGAATTTTTTCCTATTATAGAGTCGCCTACGAAAGCTAAATCTGATACCTTTGACCCATCACGCATAATAGTGTGTTTAACCTCGCTACAAAAGCCAATGACACAATCACTTCCTAATATAGTTCCTGGTCTAATATAAGCATTATATAATAGTTTACAGTTTTTTCCTATATAAACTGGTCCTTCAATAATACAACCATTCTGAATTTCTGTGCCCTCACCTATATAAACACTTCCAATAATCTTAACATTATCACCAATTTTATTAGTATAAATTTCTTGTTGCTCTTTTGTTTTTATTAATTCAATAAATTTATGACTTTCATCAAAAATTTCTAACACTTCATTTTTGTTGTTAATTAATTTATAAAAAATTTCATCTTTTTCTATTTCCTTAAAATAATAATCAATTTTAAAATTCATAATACTATTCCTTTCTAATTATAAAAATATTATAAAAATGTATTCACAAACTACAAAAATTATGCTATAATTGGTTAGTAATTATTTTTTTGTCTTCTTAGCTCAGTTGGTAGAGCAACTGACTCTTAATCAGTGGGTCTGGGGTTCGAGCCCCCAAGAGGACACCATTTTGTTATTAAAAATCTAGTAAATTAGTTACTAGATTTTTTTAAATACTTTCTAATGCTAATATGGTCATATCATCTAACGATTTTTGTCTTTCAATAGCACTCAATTCTTCCTTTTTATAATGCGAATCAACGACTGTAAGCAAACAAGCAGCTTTACGATTAAACATTTTTGCTAAATAGAAAAGCGCAAAAGATTCCATTTCAGCAGCAATCGCATTTAAATCTTTTGGTAATCGATTCAAGAAAACATTTAAATCAGTAATATACCAATCAAAACAATCAGTTGAAAAGACATTTCCTTTAACAATATTGATATTTTTTTCTTTAGCTACACTCTCAATTTGCTTATTAACTTCATCTGATGATACGGACATTTTCGTATCATCATTATTTAAGGTATACGCAAAATTACTTTCTGTATAACTTTTATCTACTAAAATAATATCTAATAAATTTAAGTCTTCAATATAAGCTCCACAAGAACCTAAACGAATGATTTTCTCAACATCGTAAAATTTAAACAATTCATAAGCATAAATTCCCATACTAGGAATTCCCATACCATGAGCCATAACGGTTACTTCTTTTCCTTTGTATGTTCCTGTATAAGCATATATATTTCTAATTTCATTTACTAACTTTGCATTTTCTAAATATTTTTCGGCAATCGCCTTAATTCGTAATGGATCACCTGACATAATTACTGTTTTAGCAATCTCACCCTTTTGTGCCTGATTATGAGCTGTTGGCATTTTATCAATCCTCCCTATTTTTATTATAGCATTATTTTAGAAAAAATAATATATATAATTAAATTTGACATTTATTTTTTAAAATATGTATGGTATACTCTATTACGAAGGGTTGTGTTTAAATGAACAATAAGGTATTATATAAAATTGATGACTTTTATATTGGAAAGGTAAATATTTCATGTAAACAAGGTAATCTATTAATTCCACATGATACTGATTTTTCAGGTCTTTTTATAAAAAAGATAAAGTTAATTGAGAAGGGCGCAATAGACGATAACTATAATTTTATGAGAAGTCGAAATGGAAGAATATATGAAACGGTCTATACCGTATTTTTAAGGCAAGATGATGGTTATCTATGCTTACACGATGGTAATATCTATAAAGAGAATGGTGATGATTATTGTTCTTGCTTAACAAGTTTCAAAAATTATTTTCCCAAAGTAGATTTTATTATACCAAATCAATTAACAATTAATGAGGCTATAAATTATTTTAATATAATTATCAATGATTATAAAGGCATAGAATTATATGATAAAAATGCTTTACATTCTATTAGCGATTATTTTATAGGAAGCCTAGATTTGTTAACTAGTGAAACTATCATTGACAATCAAGTTTTTATGGAAAAGAATTTCATAAATTACCGATTATTAGCAAATAATTGGATTGGTTGTTGCGGACGCTATACTAATGATGGAACAAAGGACATGTCTTATGATTATTTAAAGTGTTTATTTTTAAAAATTGCTAATAGATATTATAGTATAAATGATTTTACTTTTTATACAGATATGGAATCTGATGATAGTTTTTGCCATCACCTACTTCCATATAAAGAATATATTGAGAATTTTAATATAACAGCTAAAGAGGATCTTTCGATTTATGAAGCAAACGTTATATATACGAAGTTAGAAGCGACAAAAAAGGAGTCAAAAACCAAAACAAAAAAATTTAGTCTAAAAAATTTATTTAATAATATTAAAACTAATTAAATTTAATGTTCATTTTATTTTATAATTATGATATACTTTATTAAGAAAGGAGTTTTTACATTAAAAGTTATATAGTTTTTTGACTATCTTTTTATAAGTTCTTAAATGTCTTTATAACCTTTATTTATAAGCATTTAAGACATTTTTATTTTTGGAAGATGTTCACATATATTTTTATAATTTCTTATATTTTCGCTTTCAAAAGTAGTAAATTCGTAGTAAAATTGCTTTTGCTTGATTATTCTTTCCATCTCTGCTTGTGCCGATGTATAAGTAGGGTGTGTATAATACTTCAATGTCATTTCAATATTTTTATGTCCCATAATGTATTGAAGTGTACGAGGGTTCATTCCATCGTTAGCCCAATTAGTACAAAAAGTATGCCTTAATGTATGGGGTGTCATTTTTTTAGGAAGTTTTTCCTCATGACATTTATTATATTTTTTTACAATTCGATTAAAAATACCATCGTACTCTATATTTGTTCTTGGGTTACCATTTCTATTTATAAATAAAAACCCACTATAACCATCAATAACAATAGTCTTTGAACTTTTACGATTTTCTATTATACACTTAAAAATTTCATACGCTTTGTCGCTCATAGGTACTTTCCTAACTCCATTATCGGTTTTAGTATCGTCAATATAATAACCTCGTTCACTATTTTTTAAAAGTTGATGGTCTATATTGATTAGTCTATTTTCAAAATCTAGGTCGGTTTCTATTAGTCCGCAAAATTCCGATATACGAAGTCCCGTTTCTCTTATTAAAATAATTTCGTCATAATATTTAGAACAAGTTTTATCACTTTCTATAAAAGAGTATAGGCTTTCTTCTTGTTCTAATGTAAGGGGTATATTCTTCTCGGTGTCATTTTCTATTACATCGTCAATTTTAAACTCAAAAGGGTTTTTCCTTATATAGTCGTCTTGTATAGCCATTTGAAACGCCGAATATAAAGAACGCTTATCATTTTTTATAGTTTGGTAGGCTATTCCTTTTTCTTTCATTCGTATAACCCATTCTTTGGCGTCTGACATCTTAATGTTTTCAATAGAACAAGCACCAATTTTATCTTCTTCTAGGTATCTCATAAGTCTATTGCGTCCTTTTTTTGTTTTATCTTTAACATTTGGTCGTTGATTATTCTTTTTAGCATATAATTGACATACACTTATTTTTTTGCCTATGGTGTCGATTCCATCGCTAATGTCCTTTAAAATTTCTTGTTCCTTTTCTCTTAAAGACTTGTCGTCGCGTTTCCCGTTTGGTGTTTTATCGGTTGGTACTAACTTCCAAGCATATATAAATTGTGGTTTACCGAAACTATCGGTATATTTGTAAACATATCTTCCATCTTTTCGTTGGCTCTCTCCGTTATGTAAAATACGATTTTTTTTATCGCGTCTTTTTTCTATCATATTTTTTTGCTCCTTTCAATAATAGAAAGAGCCTTGATATGCAATAACATTATATCACACATTAAGGCTCAATTTTCATTAAATTACATTTAAAGTATCAATAATTTTTTCAAATTGTTTTCTTTTTATTTGAATTCGGTTGCCGTTCATGATAACCCAACTTGCGTTTAGGTTTTCTTCTGCTAGTTTACGAAGTTTATTTTCGCCGATACGGAAATACTTTGACGCTTCCTCAATAGTGAGTAGGTACTTTTGCCAAATAGGAACACCTACATCACTTATTTTATATAGTTCTTGATAGTTAATTTCTTTCAAATTTAACCCATCCTACGACTTATAAATGTATCAAGTGCGTCTAGTTTTTCTTGTGAAATTTCAGCCACTTTAATACGCGTCAATTTTCTATTTCCATATTCATATAAATAACCATAACCTTGTGGGTTATTTTCCGTAACTTGTTTCTTGTGTTCCTCGTCTAATAACATATCAAGTTGTATTTTAGATATATTTCCCATCATGATTATATTTTTAAATTGTTCTTTTGCTCCTCGTGGGAAGTATTCCGCATCTGCTCTTTGTAGACTTACTATTGTAATAATTTTTTTGCTACGACCTGCAAACATTAAATCTGCCACTTTACCTTTTATTTCCTCTTGCGTTTTTTTGTCTAAAGATAACGAATTTAACAAAAGTGCGTATTCTTCTATTAAACATATAATAGTTTTTTTCTTCTCGTTACTTTCGTCATTGTTTAATCTTTCAGTAAAAATTTCATGTACTTTTCTAATGCCATCTATTGCGTTAATACCATAATAATTAGGACAATTTTTAAATTGTATATAATCTTCATTTTTTCTATCACATATAAATACTTCTACATCTTTTTTATTATGATATTTATTTAGTACTATTTTGCCTAATAATTGATGTCCGAAGTAGGTTTTACCACTTCCCGTAGATCCGACTACTAGAGCCGACAAGAAGTCGTCTAGGAAGTGGTCATTTATATTTACCTCAAATAAAGTAGGTTTAAGTAATTCCCATGGAGTACAATATACATTTACATATTTAGTAGGTATTCTAGGTTCTATATAATCTATTTTTATATGATATATCGTTTCTAAATCATCTTGTCGCTTTCTTAATTTTTCAACTGAAATATTTTTAGGGTCTATAACATATGTAAATTCGTTTTCGTTGTCGCCCTCTAAAATATCTACTAATTCTACGAACTCGCCACTTTCATTTTTTAATCCGACATCTTGAACATTTTTTTGTTCTTCTTCTTTGGCTTTGTTGTGCCTCTTTAAAGTTATTATAAGTGCTATTAAAATTAGTGTTAAAATTAATGCAACTGCTATACTCCAAAAAACATATAATATTTTTGTTTGCAATTCAGTAGTCGCCTTTGATACTATATAAACTATTGCATAGTCTTGTGCTAAATGCCATAATAATTGTGCTATAACTAGGTATAATAATACAATTATAACCTTTATAATATTAATTTTCTTTATTATTTGTTTTATTTTCTTCATTTTCTAATTCCTCCAATTTTTTAGTCATTTTATGTACTATAATTGAGCCATCACTTTTGTACTCAATTATGTTACTAATTCTACGCAAAAACGCGTCCCAAACTGCTCTATACTTTAAAGTACATCGTAAGTCATAATATTGCTCCTCTAGGGGAACATTTGAAGTTATATAGACATAAGTGTAACAAGCCACCTTATCATTGTATCTCGCGGGGAGCATAAGGGGGTAGATGTCTAAATAGTTAAGCATATCGCCGATGGGTATTTGGCTATGAAATTCCTCAAAACAAAGTACATTATTTATACTTCTATATGAGTCAAAATTCACACCTCTACTACTTGTATAATTCGTAATACGACATATATTTTTAGCACCATGTCTTTTGTATATATCTCGTGTCTTACCGACTCCCGTTTTACCCCAAACATAAGTTACTATGATGTCGCGATTTTCTTTCATGTATTTATCGGCTAAATAAGTTTCTCTTATCAAGTCTATATCGCGTATTTTTAAAGCCCATTGTGGGTTGTTTTCTATAATCTCGATGTTTGACTTACCATCTTTAATATCTTCCAATAATTGCCCTATAACGGGGTCTTTTTCTTGTAGTTCCGATGGTATCGTTCCGTATTCTTCAAAACTGCCCTCAATAGATGTTTCGGCTTTGTCTGTATTTTCAAACTTGCCCGTTTTTCTCACATAGTCAATATTATCTTGTATAGTCCCGTAGGCTTTTTCTATGTGGGCTATTTTATTAAAGCGACTCTGTATCGTTGAAAAGCGAATCGGCGATTTTGAATAAATAAAGATATGAATATGAAGTGTTTGGGTTTCGTTTCCGATTTCCTTACACATACAATAGTAGTCAAGAGCGAATTTTTGCAAAGTTTCTTTTATTACTTCATCCGTAAAGCCATGTTCTAGTGGGTTATTTATCGTTAAAGCCCATTTACGACTTTGGCTATTATCTGCCATGTTATCACTCCTATTTTTAAAAGTTTAGATTATTATTAAATTTTCAAAGAACTAATGCGCTAATACATATACTAGTTAATACACGCCCATGAGTGGGGCGAGTGGCGTAGCCACTTTAGCCCCCACCATATAAGGGCTAGTATTACCCCTTATATGTAGCATGTAGCATGTAGCAATAATTTTTATAAATTTACCTTAATGTTAATCTAACTACTATTTAAAATAATAGAAAGATATAACATTAAGGATTTAATTAGTCTTGTTGACTTGCTTTAAATTTTGGTTTGCTGTTTTTGAACGCCATACGAATAACTGCTTGTTGCTCGTTGCTTGGGAATAGTAACATTTCATAGTCGTCATCAACTCTAATTGCTACTACTATGTAATTTTTCCCTGTTTTAGCACTTACGCGTTCCTCAACTTTGCAAGGTAACTCAATATTTATCATGTTTACAATTTTCTCCTTTCTTTAGATTTTGTGTAATTTAATTCGGCGCCGTTTCAAAATTACAAGTTCATTTTAGCAAGAAATTAAATTCTAGTAGCCCACCGACGATGGAAATTAAACCCTTATAAATAAAGGAGTTAAATGGTTTATAATTTAGAAAGTCCCTATTTTGGGGGTTAAAAATTCCACCAATGATGGAAAAAATCGTTTCTAGACATAAAAAAAGAACATATTTTTTTAAAATATGCTCTAATTTTTAGTTATTATCTACCATCATTTAACCAATATTTTTCTTGAATTCCGACTTCTTTTAAGAATTCGTTACATTCTGCCATTGTCTTTCCACTAAATTTTTCTATAAGTTGTGAGTAGGCGTGATGTACTTTGTTGCCTGGCTCAAAGCCTAGTCCCCATGCTCGTAGTAAATCTTCAACATTTTTTAAATTGATTTTAAAGACTACTGCAAACGCAACAAGTGATGTCATAAGTGGTTTTTTATAACCATTAGTTAGATTATAAAAAGTTCCTTTTCCAAGTCCCGTTTCGTCAATAAATTTTTGTAAGTTAGGTTTGTGTGTCTTTTTTACTACTTCCATGACTTCAACATAAGTTTTGTTTATCTCTTTGTCTAGTTCAAAATTTTTGTCAAATTCTTCTTTTAAATTACTCATATTATATTTTCTCCTCATTTATATACTCAAATAAATCGTTATAATGACACTTTGGTTGTCCGTCCCATAAATAAGCATTGGTACTTATAGACTCTTTATTGTTAGAAGTAAGAGGGGACATAATTATATATGGTGTGTCATTGTCTTTACTATTATCAAATTCTATTGATTTTACTATTCCAATGTTATTGTCCTCTATAAAGGTACTACCATCTTTAAATTGATTTTTAGATGGAATAACAAGTGCTTTATTTTCCCCATTATGTGAATCAAGTTTTCGTTCTACTTCTCTTACTATAACTTGATTATTTTCTTTTAAAGCAACAACTTGAAAAAATTGTATACAATGTCCCTTTACGCCACAATGTCTATCAGTATAAAAAATATCGTCAACTTTAATACTATCTTGATTTTTTATTTCATTAACCATAAAGCCCGTCCTTTCATTACAATTATACCATTTTTAACCAATATAATATAGACTCAAACAAAAAATAATTTTGGATCACATTTATTTGTACCAAAATTATTTAATTATTTTTTACCCATATCTTACATCATCAAAAGAAACAATTTTCCAACTATTATTATATTTCTTTAAGGTTACATTAGAAACCACACCTGCAAGTCCTTCTTCTGTACCTTTATATTTTGCACTTATATCTGCTATATAATGAACTTGTACATCAATTTTTATCTCATCCTCTGCAATGTACCATACTTTTAGAAACCATACTGAGCCATTAGTACTTTCGTTTAATTTTTTATAAGTATAATGACTTGAGCCAAAGCCATCATCTTGGGTTTGTCTTTCTTTTTTAAATATATCTATATATGCCTTTGACTCGGAATTTTCAAAATATTTATTTATAGACTCTTTATCTTTTCCCTCAAAACCGACTAATGCTATTTCTCTAAACATATCTTTGAGGTTAGTTACTAGTTCTTGGTCTTTTATATAAGTATCTTCACCTACTGCAACTCCATCAATGCTTTGAGTATATCTATTATTATAACAATTTTCTTCTCTACAAAGGTCTTGTTCTATATCTTTATAAAAAACATGTGTGTATTTAATTTTATATTTAGCGTGTTTTAAGGTAGTTATGTTATATACATATTTATATGTTTTTAACGATTTCAAATAGTCTTCGTAGTCGTCATTGCTATCAAAATCACTACGAGTTCTTCCATCTTCTGCAAGTGGTTTTTTTTGAGGGTCTTTTAACTCAACACCATCAATATATACAGTAGTTCCGTCGCCAACTTCTGCTATGCTATTAACATATAAATCTTTAATTATAACTTTATTTGTTTCTTTATCTATTTCTAAATTTTCAGTATCAGTTCCATTTTTTACTACTTTATAGTAGATTTTTTTATCGTCTTCGTTTGTTTGATTTACTTCACATGTAGTAACATTATTATTATTTTTTGACATTTCTTCAAAGTAATTTTGTTTTGCCTCTTTGATTTTATCTTTTGTAATTAAATCACTTTTAGGAAAGTAGGCTATGTCTAGCATATCGCCATAATTTCCTTTAACTAAAATATTACAATATTGTTCTGCAACATTTTTTGAAGATTTACCACACCCCGTTAGCGCTAAAATCATAATCGTAATCAAACCTAAATATTTTAATTTTTTCATTTTATATTTTCCTTTCCTATAATTCCTTTGTGTTAATTGTATAATCTGAATTTGTACTAATTAACTGATAAACATTTAAAATGGAATAGTCTTTGTCATAATTATCCATAAAAATTACTTGAGTAGTTTGTTTATCACAATTATTATCACACCATATGCTAGATACTTTTATTTTCTTTTTTTCTCCTGACTTTAAAGTTATTGTGTCTTTATTTCTTATAGCAAATGGTCTTCCATTTGTATCCAAAACAAAGAAAGTATAACCAATATTATCAAGTGTTTCTTTAGAAGTATTTTTTATAGTAAATTCATATTCAACATCTCCTGCAAGTGTTTTATTATTATTTACTTTATTTTCTTTATGTTTTAATTTAATTCCACTAACATTTACCTTATTATAATTTTTCACTTCATTAAATGTATAATAGGGATAGTCTGTTGATGTAGGGTGTACTACATTTGCTAAAACCACTTTATCGCTACTCCCACCACTTAATAAAGCAATTCCAATTATTCCAACTATAACAATTGCAACACCAATAGCAACTTTTTTAACACCTATTTTTATAACTTGGTCTTTAATTTTTTTTATAATTTCTTTTCCTCTTTCTACTAAATTATTCATTTTTTTTACCTCTTTCCTTTAATTAATCTTTATAGTATATAATTGACCCACCAAGACCACCACTTGCAATAATTCGGACTTTTTCCTTATCAGTAGTATAGTAACAAGTACCTAAAACATAATCGTAGTCCTCTGTTGGTTTTTCATATCTACAATTATCTTCATTAGACTCACATTTTTCGCACCAATCATTTTTTGTTTCATAATCGATTCCAATAGGTACTATCCTAAAATTAGAACTTTGTTGTCCCTTAAAATAACCAATATCATATTTTAAAATATATATTCCGTTTTCTTCTTTAATATCTTCTAATTTTGCTCTGCCATCTTTTTGCCCATCACTCATTCTATTGTAATCAATATTTACTCCATCTTTATCAATAGTTATAGTTTTATAATTTGTATCATTAGATGTATATGTTCCAATAAAGCACGAATAATCTTCATTCAATAATCGTTCTTCACAACTTTGTGTAGATTGTTCTTCTTGTTTTTCTTCTTTTTTATCTCCACACCCCGTTAATGCTATAAGCATTACGATAATTAGACTTAAATAACTAATCTTTTTCATTTCTCACTCCTCACACTTTCTAAACTCCATCAGTTCAATATTAGTATAGCATAAAATTTTATAAAAAGCCACCTATAATAGAAGTTTATTCTATTATAAGCATATTATAATGTTCTACTATAAATGAGAAAATATATATAGGTGGTGATAAAATGAATTTTAGTCCTGAAGACGATAGGTTTATTTATGAATTAGTAAGTAAGAATATAAAGTATTTTAGATTACACAACAATAGTAAATATAGTTCCTACGGAAAAATGACACAGGAAAAACTAGCAGAAAAAACGGATTTAAGTCATAGTTTAATAAGTAATATAGAGTCTACTAAAGTTCAACAATCATTTAGTATCGCCGTACTATATCGTATATCTAGAGTTTTAGAAGTGGATATTAGAGAATTTTTTGTAGACCGAAATTTTTAGTAAATAAAAAACAATTAGAATATTAACTAATTGCTTTTTTAATTTAACATATCAAGACTCTTTTTCAAAACTCTTTCTAAAGTAGTAAATTAGTAGTAAAATAACTTTATTTTCTTATATATACGCCTTAAAATAAAGGCTTTTAATCAAAAACTAAACTTTTTATGAAAAAAGTTATTAGTTTTACCATTATTTGTGCCATTACATTTTTACTTACAGGATGTCTTAAGGATGAAAAATCTACTGAATACAAGGATTATATTAAAGCAGCTATGGATGCCAGTTATTTAGGCAAAAGTGAAACATACTTAGTTGTAGCTAAAACAACTAAATCTGAAGCTGAAGAATTATATGAAAACACAATTGAATATTTGGCTTATTCAATTATGGAATATAATAGTGTACCTTATGATGATATTAGCGAAGATACTATTAATAAGTATATAGACTTAGCTAAAAAAGCTTTAGAAAAATCTAAATACACAGTCAATGATGGAAGAAAAGTTGATGGAGTATATCAAGTTAAAGTAGAAATTACACCTATTGATTTATGGAAAGCTACATACGATGATGTAGATGAATATATTAAGGAATTTACAAACAAGTATCCTGATTTAAAAACAATGTCTGATAATGAAATATTAGAAGCAAAAGAAGAATATGCTAATAAAGTTCTAGAAATATTAAATCCATACGTTGAAAATATGAATTATAAGGATACTGTTAGTAAAATCGTCGAAATCCAATTCAATGAAGATGGACTATATGGTATATCACAAGATGATTGGGACGATATTGATGATTATGTAATGGGATTAAAATAAGATAACTTGTTTATCTTATTTTTTTGTATTTCTCCCCTACTATTTTAAATAACATCTATACAAAAATTACAAAAAGTTATATAATGTATTTGTTAAATGATTTTTTTGCTGAAATAGCTCCAACGGTAGAGCAACTGTCTCGTAATCAGTGGGTTGCAGGTTCAAATCCTGTTTTCAGCACCAGATTTGATTGATACTCGAACTTTTCGGGATAATATAAAAACTACCTTCAAAAATTAAATTGAAAATAGTTTTATTTTGCCAATTTAGTAAACACACTTGTACATTGACATAATCAATATGTATCTTATAATAAAAATTATATAATTTTAGTACAATCTTAACAAATGAACTTTTTCTTTATTTACTTCTTTTTTTGATGAAAGATCATAAATTGGTAAGTCTAAATCGTTTTTTTCTATGCATAAAACTAAGTGTTTTAAAAATTGCAATCTTTCTACACTTAAATTTTGAAAAGATAAATTATATGCTAATGCCACAATTTTAGAAGGTTCTATTTTTAAAAAACTATGATATTCACCTTCATAAACACTATATCTAATTGGAATTATACTATTCATAAAACATGATGCATCAAATAAATGTTTTTTAGCGGGAAGAGGTTTAATATTATCTAAAACAAGAATTGGTAAATGTTCAAATAATTTATATACAGAATACTCGGGATTTTTTAAAATTTTACTTACACTTACATAATATTTGCCATTATATCCACCATTACTTTTTTCTTTTCTTAAATAAGAACTTTTAATACCCTCTCTTAAAATCTGTTCGATTGTTTCAATATCAGGAGATGTGGCATGAAAAAACCAGCTATTTTGAATATCAATATCTTTTTCTTCAATATAACTGATTATTTCCATCAACTCAGCATTTGTCATAAGTCCCTCCACATAAATTATAAGGTATTATACTATAAAATAATTATTAAGTAAAGTTTTGAAAATATGGCAAAGAATAATGCTAGTGGTACGACAGATTAAAGAACGTCAAAAAGTTTAATAGAGTGTGCTAAAAACATAATAATTGATAAAGTAATATTAGAAATTGATACAAATATTGTATTGATTACTTACTTTAGCGAAAAAAGTTTGAAACAACTTTCTTACCTGTGCCAGATGAATATCAAACCCTAACTTTTTAAAAATTCAATTAGCTAGGGTTTTAAATTAAAAATTTTTTATAATATTATTAATAAGGAGAATTAATATGGAGTTAGTAAATATTATTTATCGTTATGTGAATCGATTTGTGAGTAGCGGTGAATTAATGGATTTATTACAGAATATAGATAAAACTAAATTTTTAGAAAATGAGATTAAAGAAATTGAAAAACTTATAGAAGAAATTAAGGAAATCATAAAGTACGTACCTATAGAAATCGATCAAATTGAAACAAGAAGAATAACTTCTCTTAATTATATTTTAGAATCACTAGAAAAAACATTTACCAGTGAAAAAAGCAGTAAAGAAGCAAAGGAGTTTGCAAAAAATAAATATGATAGTTTAGTAAAAGATAAAGATGAAATAAGAGATAGTGGTCCAAGATATGAACAGTTATATAACCTTTTAACAAATAACCCAGTATATATTAAATATTGTAAAAAAATGAATGATTTAGAACTACTAGAATTTATAACTCAATATATTTCTGCTCCAATAACACCAAATATAGACCAAGAAACATTTGATAATTTAGTAAATGTTGGTATAAAGAAAGATAAAAGAGAAGCGTTGTGGAGATTGGCTTTTAATTATAACGGAAAGAAAAAAGATTTTAGCTTGATAGAAAATTATTTTATTGAAAAAAGAGATGATTATTATTTATCTGAACTTATATATGCAGTTCAAGATGATTTAAATATGGATGAATTAATAGATAAAGCAATAAATACAAAAGATAAAAACTTTATTATTAATTGTTATAATCGTACTAAAAATATCCTTGTGTTTACAGAAGATGAGATAAAAAAGATAAAAGAAAAAATGTCCAATATAAATTAATGTTATTAGTTATAAAAAATTATAATAATAAAGAAGGCAACTGTTGACTTTTTCTTTTACTATATTTATAATATTCAAATAAATTGGAGGGATTGTATGCGATTGTTTATGGATAATTATTTACAAATTAACGATTTAGTTATTTATAATCCACATGTTATTTCTAATATTAAAATTACAGCACTAGGCGATTTACATATTAGTAAAATAATGGGATTAAAAAAATTAAATCCCATTATGAAGCAGTTAGAAAAAGAAAAATCTGATTATTATGCTTTTTTAGGAGATTTGGTTGATTCACCAGCCGAGTTAATGAAACCTGAAAAATGTAAAGAGCTATTACAATTATTAAAAACTACAGCTCAAATAGCTCCGACAATGGTTATTTTAGGTAGCCATGATTATGTGACAGAAGAAAAGGAATTAGAATATTTTGATTATAAAACTGATTTTTTTAATCAAGTACAAGAAATTAATAATCTTTATTTATTAAATGATACTACTTATATCGATTCTAAAATTTTCTTTATGGGTTATTTACAATCTTTAAAATATTATTATGCAAAGAAAAAAGAACATCAGGAAGATTTGGAGGCTTTTTATAAAGAATTTGGTCAAAAAGAAGCACTATATAAAAATTTACCAAATAATATACCAAAAATAGGCTTAATCCACTCTCCTGAATATGCAAATGAAGAAAAAAATGTTGAATTATTAAGAGAATATGATTTATTAATTGGTGGTCATGATCATGATGGTCTTACGCCTTTTGGTATAGGAAATTGGAAAAGAGGAATTATCAGTCCTAAAAAAGCCTTATTTCCAAATAATGTACGTGGATATAGGCAGTTATCTAGTGGTACAAAGATGCTAATAAGTGGTGGAATTGTCAAAATACAAGATTGCGCACCTACCCTTCTCCATCCACTTAATCATCTATGCCCTATGCAAATGGATACAATAATATTAACAAATATCAAAGAAACCGAGAGCAAAACAAAAAGATTAATTTATATAAATAATATTTAAAGAACGCTTTTAAAGTTGGTGATTTATGATTAATGAAATAGATAAAAAATATATGCTTATTGCCTTAGAAGAATCTAAGGGGGCAAACTGTATCAAAGGACAAGTTGGAGCCATAATTGTCAAGGATAATAAAATATTAGGTAAAGGAAACAATTCAGTACCTAATGGAACTAAACCTTGTACCGAAAAAACTTGTATTAGAAGATTATTAAATTTAAAATCAGGTGAAAGGCAAGAATTATGTAAAGTAGTTCATGCTGAACAAAATGCCATTTTGAATGCTTTATTTAATAAGGAAGATTTAAATAGTAGCACACTTTATGTTACTAAATCACCATGTATGATTTGTTCAAAACTTATCATAAATGCTGGTATTAAAAGAATAGTATACGCTAATAAATATCCTGATGAAGAAGCTTTTAAAATCTTAGAAGAGGCAAAAATTGAAACCTGCTATCTTCCTTTAGAATTATAATTATTAAAATATAGTTTAAAGACTATAAAAATTAAAGAAAGTGATAATATGAAAATAGTTCATCCATTAAAACCTATATATAACAAAGAATCTAAAATATTAATTTTAGGTTCTTTTCCTAGTGTTAAATCTCGTGAAAATAATTTTTACTATGCTCATTCCCAAAATCAGTTTTGGCCTATTATGAGTGATTTATTTAAAGAGACTATAAATAATAAAGAAGAATTTTTGTTGAATCATCATATTGCGTTATTTGATGTTATTAAAAGTTGTGATATAAAAGGTTCTTCTGATCAAACGATAAAAAATGTTAAAGTTAATGATATTAAATCAATAATTGATAAGACACACATTAAATATATTTTTACAACTGGTAAAAAAGCTACTAATTTATATATAAAATATTTAGAGAAAAAAACAGGTATTAAACCTATTTATTTACCATCTACTTCTCCCCTATTTTCTAAAATGAAATATGATGAAAAATTAGAAGAATATAAAAAAATCCTTTATTATTTAAATCTTAAATAATAAAGGATGTATCATCAATAAACTTATAATTTGTCTTAAATTTTAATTGGCGCATTAATCTAAAAATAGCCTCATCTTTGGCTTTAGCCTCTAGCATAATATCAATATCAGTATTAAACTTTTTAATTTGTTCTAAAAAGGAAATAAAATCATCTGGGTTGATATAATCACTATGACTTCTAAAGTCTTTTTTTGTGTTATTTTTAGGAGAAGAAAAATGTATTTTTGGTTTAATGTTTTTCCAAGTTGCTAATATTTGTTCCATATAGTCTAAATAGTTTTCTCCATCATTATTACATCGATAATGATGATAGTCAAAAACAAATGGGACTTCTAGAGTTTTACAAATATTTAAAACATCTTTTAAATTATAAATTTTATCATCGTTTTCTAAGGCAATAGCTTTTTTTAAATAATCAGGTAGTAATTTAAAATTGTGAATAAATCTTTGAATCGATTTTTCTTTACCAAACACACTACTACCAATATGTAAAATGATAATAGGATTTTTAATTTTTAAAGAAGTTAAGATTTTGTAATGATATTCTAATATACGAAAGGTATTATCTAATACGTCTTTTTTAGTACTATTTAAAACAGTAAATTGATCAGGATGTGTATCAATACGAATATCTTTAATTAAAGTTGATACTTCATTATATAAGTCTTTATATTTTTTTTTATATTCAATCTTTAAATCTTTATGAGTTGCTAAAGGAATAAATTTAGAGGTTAAACGATAAAAATGAATATTATTTTTTTGATTATATTTTAAAATATTAGCTAAAGTATTAAAATTTTCTTTAATAACATTATCTAATTTGTCTAAATTATTATTTTTAGTAAATTCTGTATATGTTATATTGTGAAAATTAACGATATCTTCTAACGTTTTACTTATTGAGACATAACCTAATCTAATTAACATAAAAACCACCATTATTAATATGGTGATTTTATAATTATTAATGCGTTTTGTTTTATTATATATTTTAATTAAACTATATTTTCATTTCATATAAATTATACTCATAATCGCCTTTTATGCCACTACCAACCTTTGTGAATCCTATTTTGCTATAATAATCATTAAGGAATGCACTAGTTTGATAACAATCTAGCCTTAAAATTTCTTTATCATCTTTTTTACATTGTTCGATAGCAAAATTTATCAATATTTTCCCAATTCCTTTTTTATTAATAGATGTTGTTAAATGATGAATATAATAAGCTTTTCTATTATCTAGCCAATATTTACTATCTAATTCTTTTAATAGCATACATCCGCATATTTCATTATCTATTTTTAAAATGTATAGTTTATTAGTTTGCATTTCTTTTTTGAAATAATCAATATTATATGTATCAGGATAATCGTCTATATCCCAACCTTTAATCTTATTGTCTCTAAACCATAAACATCTATCAAAGATTAGCTTATGAATATAGTATAAATCTTTTTGTTTTGCTATTTCAATTTTATAATTCATTTAATACCTTAATTTTCAAAATTTATCTATTTTTTTATATAAACTTTATTGTTTTCTCTAACAAAATAACTACTGTAAAATTCTAGTAAAGCATCATATAAATATTGAATATCTTTAGAACCCATTGTCTCATTTGCTGAATGCATTGCTAGTTGTGGTAACCCAATATCGATAGAATCAACGGAAACATGTCTTTGACTTAAACCACCTAAAGTTGAACCACATCGCAAATCATTTCGGCAAGCAAACATTTGGTATTTAGCATTTACTTTATCGCATATTCCCTTAAATAAAGATGAGGTAAAGGCATCAGTCGTATATCGCGGATTATTTTTTATAACAATTCCTTGATTCAAATATACTTTATTGGTTGGATCGTTTTTACCTGGAGCATTTGCATGTATAGCGTGACCATTATCAGCACTTATAACCATACTATTACGTAATGCTACTAATAAATCGATATTCTTTGCTTCGGCAATTCTTTTTAAAGTGTCCATTAAAAATTCAGAATCAGCACCTTGCTCAGTTAAACTACCTATTTCTTCATTATTAAAAATACAACACATATTAATATTATGATTACTTCTTAAAGAAGAATTTGTAAAACTATCAAATGCTGGATAAACACAACCTAAATCATCTAATCTTGGAGCAGAAATAAATTCTTGATTTATACCAACAAGTCTAGCTTGATCACGATTATATAAATATAAATCATAATCGCATATTTTATCAAATGATTCGCCATATTTTTTTAAATAATTATCTATTATTTTAGCTAGCGAATCATCATTATTTAAACTCATAATTGGCAACATATCAACCTGAGGGTCTAATTTATTTTCTTTATTAACCTCTCTATTTTGATGAATAGCTTGGCTAGGAATTATTAATAAATCCTCATCAATATTAATAAATTGACTTTGATAATTACCATCTTTTTCTGTTATCACACGACCAGCAATTGATAACGGTCTATCTAACCAACTATAATAAATCATTCCACCATATTCATCAACGTTTAATTTTAAATAACCATTTTCATAAATATCAGGATTAGTTTTTATTGAAAAACTTGGAGAATCACTATGTGTAGCAACAATATTGAATCCAACATTTTCGGAATTTTCAGCCATTGTAAAAGCAATTAGTGATGAATCGTTTCTTGAAACGAAATATTTTCCTTTAGAACTTAATTCTTTCCATTTTTCATATTCACGTAATTCTTTAAACCCAAGTTCTAATAATTTTTCTTTTAAGTTTTTAACACAAATATAAGCATTAGGTGTATCATCGATAAAATTTAAAAATTCTTTATTTTCCATATTTTAAAATCTCCTTTTTTTATTATAATACTATTATTATCATTTTTTATAATAACTGTCAATTTTTTAATGTTAAACTACATCTTTTCTAGAAATTCAATTAGGCAATAATCGTCTTTGAAGGCAATAGAAATATGATTTAATTTACTAAAATTCATAACTAGGCTATCATCATATTTTTTAAAATATTCTTTTTCAGTAATATTTTCATAATATTCTTTATCTAAAATTTTATTATCACTATTACTTTCATCATAACCATAAAATATATCTTTGATGTTTTTTTGAATTTCTTCATCATTAATATTAATTCTATAAATATCTTTAACTTTTAAAAGGTCTTCTATTTTTTTACCTAATTCTTTATATAATGGAAACCTAAAAAAATATATATAACTTGCACCATATTCGCCACGAAAAATATTTAAGGCATCCATAAATTCTTCTCTAGTTAATGAATGTTTATTTTTATATTTTTCAATATTCCAATCATTAACAATTCTATCTTTATATTTTAAAATATTTTTATCAAACAAATCAAATAGCTTATGATCATACATATATTTTAAACTTAATAATCCTTTGCTTAAATCAGCTTTTCTATCTACTATATGGTAAAAATATAATGGTTCATTTAATTTAATTAGTTTTTGTGTTTCACAATATTCATAATATTTCTTACAACTAATATGGAATGGTGGTTTTTGATATTCATATATAAAGGTAAAAGCTTCTTTAGAAGTAATGTTACTATTAATAAATTTATTTTTTACATCTTTTAATAATTCTTTTTCACTAGTATATTGATGAATTCCTTTATATGTATTCCACGAATGTTCAAACCAATAAAATGAATTATTTTTTTCATAAGTTAAAAATGTATGTGATGGTAAATTATCGCCATCATAAGTACATATAAAATAAGTTTTTACTTTGAAATTTTTTTCTTCAAATAATGTTCTTTCAAGCTCAACTTGATCCCAACATACGCCACATTTCTTTTCTAATAATTCATCTGGAGATAATAAATAATAGAAATCATAAAATTCATCATCCCATTTTTTAGTATTATTTACTATATTATTACCAAATTCATCTAAAAAACCATATTCGATAGTATCCATTAAATTCATTATATCTTCTGCCATTTTAACTCTACTCCCACTTTATTAGTTTATCTATTTACCCATTTATAGCTTTAATTAATTGTTTTGCTCTTTCTGTTATTATTGTTTCGTCATCCTTATAAAAAGAATCTATTATTTTTATACGTTCATCTAATAACTTTGTTACATCTGATTGATTAAACACAGTTTTATATTTTCCCATCAATTCATATATAATATCTCGGTATTCCCAATAATCTTCTATATAGGAATCCTCATCATATAATACATGATGGTCATATTGGTTAGCATCTAAATAATATAATAATTCCTCGCTTGGACGATAATTAGCATTTAATAAACAACCATTTTTCCCTAATAATAAGCACCTATTTCCATTAGTTGTATAAGCTCCTGTTTGGATACCAAACGCATCCTTATCTTTTAAACCACGTGGTCTAATGATAAAGTGTGCTTTATTAAATCCTACACAAACTAGCCCAGTATTTAAAATATTAAGCATATAATCAATATTTTTTATATCTAAAAAATCATTGGGAGAAAAAACACATGGAAAAGATTGACAACATTCCCCACAATGAATACAGTGTTCACTAGAACAAAATGTTTGATCTAAATCAAAATTATTTCTATCTTGTACAAGATTACATTTATCTTTTTTAGTATGATTTTTATTATAATGATCTATGATTCTAATCACAGTTTCTTTTTTATGTTTTAAATAGTTTTCTTCCTTTGTCATACAATCATCTCCTAGTTGTTTGTATATTATATAGAGTTGTCATATTTTTGTCAAATAATCTATCTTTCTAAGCATTAATATTTACTTAATTATTTTCTATATTAAAGTTTAAAAAAACTAATAAAATCATTAGCAAATATTTTTTTTAAAAGAAAACAATAATTCATAGAGCAAAATAAATAGCCAGTAATAATTCATTAACTGACTATAGTATAACATAATATTGTTATAAACAATATATAATAAAGATTGATATTCCGCATTTTATTGACTTTGCTTCTTTTTTACCTTTTGGAAACATTGTTCCATATCACTAGTACTTGTTGTCGTTTTACCTAATTTATTATCTTGTCCTACTAACTGATAAACATTATTAATAGTTTCTTCTGAAAAATTCCCATCAGATAATTTAATAAAATATTTCATTAGTTCATAGCACTTTGATAAATAAAGACCTCTTGAATTTTTTGTTTCTTCTATAATTTCATTTAAAATGGTGTCTTCAAATTTTTCTTTTTCAGGATAATTCTTCCCAAAATCGTTTAACAAGTCATATTTCCAACCAAATGTAAGATCTAAATTTTTTTCATAACTATCATAGGGGTGGTAATAATTTTGAGAGAGATGATAATAATTTTGGGAAAATTCATTCATTGTTTTATATAGTTTAGATAAAATTAGTTTTTTTTGTTCATCAGTTAAAACATCCAAAAATAAAAATTCAGAATCTGTCCAATTATATGTGGCATTAACAAAACATTTACTCTCTTGTTGTTTATAAAGCAAGTTAAATATTTTTTTTTGCATCGTTTTATTAATTAAGTCTTTTCGGTAGGAGAAAAAATGCGATATTTGTGGGAAACAAAATTCCCCTATGTAATTCTTAGAACACAAATTTTCAATAATTTCTTTCATATCTTTTTTATTAATATTTATATCATATACTTCGCTACTAGAAAGCAATGGACCATTACATAAAGTGTTTAATCTTGTAGCAATTTCTTGTGAAACAGGTAAAAGTTCTTGACATTTTTTATCTAATACTAATTCTCTAGTCTTTCTAATCACATTATGAAAACCTTTATTCGAGCAATTACCATTTATAAACTTCTTATATATTGAAATTACTTGTTCAACAGTCATTTTATTAGTAATAGTTGCATTTTCACTAAAATATTTAATATATTCATAACATAAGTCATAACCATATTCTTTAAAAAAAGCAAAATAAATATCTAAATTAAGTGATTGCGCAAATTTTTCTAAATGATTATAAATAATCTTCTGTTCAGTCTCTTGAATTGATGGTAAAGTATATTTTTCTTGTGAAAAAAAGCCACCTGTTATCCACCAATATTCTCTCTCTGAAAAATATTCTTCCTTACTATTTCCGATTTGGTTTTTCATATATGAAATAATTTCTTCATCAGTATAAACTCTATTTAATTCATTATTATATTCATCAACTATTTGTTGCATCTTATTTTTACTTAGTCCTAACGCTATAACCATAACAAAATTCCTCCTTTAATTTTTTTATTCTAGAATATCAAAAAAAGAATATTACGTCAATAGTAACAACGTAAAATCAATTAAGCATATTGTAGTGTTACAATTGATGTGACACCAAAAGTATATACAAAAAGCGATAGATAC
>CAMSCJ010000003.1 GCA_947056845.1 uncultured Mycoplasmatota bacterium | reverse complement strand
ATTAACACCCAAATAATTTAGATTTCATTTGCACAATAACATTCCTGTTTCCCATTTACTAACTGCTTTATCGGTAATATATAATTTTCAGCTAAATCTTTTTGTGTCATATTTAATTCTAATCTTAAATTTTGAATAAATTTTCCAATTTTTTTATTATTCATTTCCCTCACCAAAAAAATATATCATTAGATATACTTTTTGTAAATCGAATATTAGTAAAGTTATACTCTATATAAGCATACTAACTAAATCAATTAAAATACCACTTATAACACCTATCGCATAAACAAGTAATAAAATAAACATATTTTCTTTGAAATTTTTATTATTTTTAAATAATACTAAAATTGCCACTCCACTACCAGTTAATAAACCAGCCATTGCTGAACCAAATGTTATTGTCCCATTTAAATATAATTCTGTAATTATAATACTAGCTCCACAATTAGGTATTAAACCAACAAGACTAGATATTAATGATGATAATGGATTATTTTTTAAAAATATTTTAGAAATTAAGTCTTCACCTAAATAATGAAAACAACTATTTAATATAAAAGAAATTAGAAGTAAGAAGACTAAAATATTAATAGTATGTTTTAAGGATGATAAAATAATACTATGTTCGCAATCACAATTTTCATGTTCACATAATTCTTTTATTTCCATATTTTGTTTTCTTTTTTGCAAACATAAATCAATAATAATACCAAAAATTATCCCTATAATAACTTTAAATGCAATTATTTTAAAAATAGTAAAACCATCAACACCTTGAGCTAACATAATTGGTAACATCTCATCACTAGTCGATAAGTAAACAGCAATTAAAGTTCCTAAACTTATAACACGTGTAATATAAAAATTAGTAGCTGAAACACCAAAACCACATTGAGGAAAAGCTCCTAATACACCACCTAGTATTGGCCCATACTTTCTAGTTTTTTTTATTATTTTTTCACTATTTACTTTATGTTCTATATATTCAATAATTAAAAAAGTCAAAAATAAAAACGGTAATAATTTTAAAGCATCTTTTAATGTATCTATAATAATATCTAACATACTAAATTCCCCTTATAAAACTCAATGCTTTAAATTTACCATTTTTTTATTCTTTAGTCAATAATTAGCTTAAACAAATATTCTTTATTTTTTCTACTACCTCTTGAATATTTATATCAGTTGAAGTTGAATCGGTTCTTAACTTAAATTCAACTAGATCCTCGCTTGACTTTTTACCTACTGTTAAACGAATTGGTATACCAATTAAGTCCATATCATTAAATTTGACACCAGGTCTTTCATTTCTATTATCATAAATAACTGAAATATTATTACCAGCTAAATCATCATATAATTTATCGGCAATTTCTTTTTGTTTATCATCATTTTCATTTATTAAAACAATTGCTACTTGATATGGCGCTATACTAATTGGCCATACAAGTCCAAATTCATCATTATTTTGTTCAGCAACAGCTGCCATAACTCTTTCAATACCAATACCATAAGAACCCATTTGAACATATTGTAATTTATTGTTTTGATCTAAATATTGTAAGCCTAAGCTTTTTGAATATTTATCACCTAATTTAAAAGTATTACCAACTTCAATACCTTTTGTAAAATATAATTTGCCACCACAATTAGGACAAATATCGCCTTCTTTAACATTGACAATATCCGCAATTAAATCATATTTAAAATCACTTAAATTAACATTTATATAATGATAATCAGTTTTATTTGCGCCTACTAAAAAGTTTTTCATATATTGAACTTCACGGTCCATAATAATTTTAATTTTTAAATCAATTGGGCCTGCAAAACCTATTTTAGCTCCTGTTACTTTTTGAACGTCTTCTTCACTTGCTAAAACAACCTCAGGAACAGATAAAATTTTAGAAAGTTTTACCTCATTTAATTCACGATTACCTTTAATAAGACAAGCAACTAACTCACTACCCGCTTTATATATCAAAGTTTTAACCATTTTATTACTTGTAATATCTAAACTTTTTTCTAAATCAACAATCGAACCAACATTAGGTGTATGAATTAATTCTTTAACCTTTGCTTCGCAAGTAGCGATCTCATCTTTAAAAACACACTCACTAATTTCAATATTAGAGGCATAATCGCAAGTATCACATAAAACTAATGTATCTTCACCAATATCTGTTATTGCTTGAAATTCTTCAGAAAGTAATCCGCCCATTGCCCCTGTATCAGCTCTAACAATTTTATAATTAAGACCAATTCGATTAAAAATACATTGATAAGCATTAAACATTATTTGATAAGATTTATCTAAATCATCTAAATTGGCGTCAAAGCTATAAGCATCTTTCATTGTAAATTCACGAGTACGAATAAGACCATAACGAGGACGTGTTTCATCTCTAAATTTAGTGCGAACCTGATATAAATTAAATGGCATATCTTTATATGATTTTATCCCACTTTTAGCCATTTCAACAAATAATTCCTCATGAGTTGGACCTAAAGAATAAGGCCTATTATAACGGTCATTTAAAGTAAACATATTATCGCCAAATATCGTTCTACGTCCACTATTAATATATATTTCTTCAGGTATTAATAAAGGCATACTAACCTCCATTGCCCCTGCTTTATCCATCTCATCACGAACAATTTCTTCGATATTTTGGACAACCTTTCTACCAAGTTGTGTATACATATAAATACCATTACTATTTTTTTTAATCATACCACTTCTAACTAGTAGTTTGCCACTTACTGATTCTTCATCCTTTATATCTTCTCTAATCGTATAAAAAAAATTATTTTTTAATTTCATATTATCATCCCGTCTAACAAATTTCTTACTTTATTATACTATGTTTTTTTATAAAAATATAGTATTAATTCTTTTTTTGAATATTATCAAAATTAAATTGACAATATATATTAGAAAGGAATGATTTTTTTGAATACAGTACCATTAATGATTTCAACTAAAGATTTAGCATATATTTCTGATATGTTTGATTGGAATTTTATAGCTAGTAAAAAAGCAAGACACTTTGCGAATGAAATAACTGACCCTGAAATTAAAGAACTAATTGAAAGAGTTAGTACAATGCACGCTGAACATTGCCGAAAATTAATAAATATTTTAAGATAGGAGAAATTATATGAATCAAAAAATTGAAAATCCCAAAGTAGAAGTACCAGAAACAGTAGAAATGAATGATCGCGATTATATAAACGATATATTAGAAACTGAAAAAAATATGTCTGATAATTTAAGCATCGCTTTAAATGAAGCCAGTAATAATACATTATACGAAGAAATCCTTATGCTTTTTATCGAAACTAAAAATGCACAACGAGAATTATATAATATGATGTTTAAAAAAGGATGGTATTCCTTAGAAAAAGAAGAAGAAAATAAAATTACCCAAAAATGTAATGAATTATCACAAAAATTAAGTCAATTAACTTAAAAAAGTCATTTTAAAATAATGACTTTTTCTTTGTCTTAGCAGGCGAAATTAACTTTGTTATATATTCATTATAAAAAGGACTTGCTATAATATCTTCCTTCGATAACAAACCTAATTCCATCATCTTTAATAAATTACCAATATGTATAGCCCTACTATATTCAGCTACAACTTGTGTATTACTTTTTATAGAATCTCTTAAATCATTTATTGCTTTTTTCAAATAACTTATATCATCCATACTCAATATCGCACCTCCCTTTTGGTAAAGTATTTTAAAATAACATAAATTAATATACTTTGTCAATAGTAATTTTCTAATAAATTAAAAAAAACCATTATTAAAATGGCTTTGTATTTGTATATACTAAATGCTTTTCTAAATGCTTTTCTAAATCCCTTTGTAAATTTTTTGGTTCTTCAATAAAACCGCAATCTACAGCTTCTTTTATTCTTTGACTATAAGCTACTAAGGCTTCTTTCATTGTTGATAAAATTGTTTTTGGTTGACCTACAGTATCATTCCTTTTACCGTTATATGCATGCCAAATAATATGCTCAGAAACAGAATTATTTGAAGCTAATCCTAATTTGATTAACTCAGCAAAAGTATCTGTTTTCTTTAAAGCTTTAGTTTTACCTACTACATTTAAATTATTATGAGCTAATATTTTAAATTTTGAATCTACAATATTCATAAATATCCCCCTTTTCAAACAGACTTTTCCAATATAACATAAATATTAATATTTTGTCAATCAAAATTAAAAAATTAAGTTATATTATAACCTAATAGTTTATTTAATAAAAACCTTTTTATCTTTTTCAAGATTTAACTCATTTATTGTTTCATATAAATCAGTTAATTCATTTTGATAATAATACCAAGTTAGACCTAATGCTAACATCGACGCAAACATTAAAACATCAACATTGGGATTATTTAACCAAAAGTATTCAGTAGATGATAAAATTAAACTATTTAAATCTGTTGATTTTATTGTTTTTAATATTTCAATAATTCCAATAAGATGGAACTCACTAGCTACAATATTTCTATTAATCTTAGTAACAAGAATATCTTGTCTAGTATGTTTTAAAAATTTCTTTATTTGTTCTAATGTCAAATGTTGATACATTTTCTTTCTCTCCCTTAATTTAACAATATGTATCATAACATTTAATTTATGACTATGTCAACAAACAATTTTAATTTATTCTCTTAGCGTGTACAACATTTCTTTTACTTGTATTACCTGTTCCAACACAAGTAGATAGCGCCAAAATAACATCATTCGCATTTAATTCGACATTAAAATCTCTATAGCTTCTTGCACTAATTGTATTAAGAAAATTTTAAAATTCATTATCACTAGTATGAACAATTGGATAATTTATTTTGTTATTATTTAATCTAATCCAACCAACTGTATCTTTATTAATAGATAATAATTTATCAAAATCAATGATTATTTCTTCTTTATCTTTGCCTGTATTTTAATCATATTCTTTTTTAATATTTATGACATCACTAATTAAATAATTGTTTTTTTATTATTAGAATTAATATCTATAAAAAGGAACTTTTTATAACGTTAAAAATGATGGAAATTTATATCAAAATCCACTTCTTTTAAATAACTTTTCTAAATCATATTTTGAATAATAAATAATCGTCGGTCTACCATGTGGACAATTAAATGGATTTCTACATTTTCTTAAATCGCTAATCAAATTTTCCATTTCTTCCAAAGTAATATTTTCATTAGCCTTAATAGAGGCTTTACAACTAACGGTTGCAGCAACATGTTCATTAAATTTAGCAAGTGAAAAATTCTTTTCCTTATTAATAACTAAATCAATAATCAATCTTATTGCTTTATCTTCATTCCTAATCGGAATCCATGTTGGATGCGCTTTTATAACTATTGAATTAACCCCAAACTCATCAACTTCAAATCCCATATTTTCTAAAATCGAAAAATTTTCTTTTAAAATCATATATTCATTATTTGAAAACTCAAATGTAAGAGGTATTAACATTGAGATTGCATCTGGTTTTGGATTTCCCAATTTTTCGCGATAATATTCAAAATTAATTCGCTCTTTGGCAGCATGTTGGTCAATTAAATACATACCACGTTCATTTTGACAAATAATGTAAGTGCCATGAACTAAGCCAACTGGATATAATTCTGGTAATTTTTCAGTACTTTCTTCTATATCAAATAAACATTGTTCAGTATTTATTTCTGTCTTTAATTCTTCCTGCGTTACTTTAGGATTATTATCGAAATTATGATTAGAATTTTGATTCGTATATACGATTTCGCCTTCACCAACTCTTTCCAAGTCTAAGGTTATTTCTTCATATTTCGGCCTTTCAACTTTTTCTCCTACATCAAAAGATTCTTTTGCATCAAAACCAATAAAACTATTATTTTCAGTAACTTCAATATGAGGTATTAAAACTCGTTTTTTTAAGGCTTTTTTTATCATATTTTCTATTAAAGATAATAACTCTTCCATTTTGCCAAATTTAATATCCATTTTTGTTGGATGAATATTAACATCAACTAAACTTGGGTCAACTTCAATATTTAAAACAACAATTGGATACCTATTATCTGGTTTATAGCCATGATAACTATCATTAATAACTCTATTAATATCAGCATTTCTAACAACTCTACCATTAACTAAAGTTATAATCCCATTTCTACTAGAACGCATAACTTCCGGTAATGTTATAAAACCGCTTACAATATAATCATTATCCTCACTATTAACCTCTATCATTTTCTTAGCAATATTAACCCCAAAAATAGACGAAATTGTTTTTAATAAATTACCAGACCCATCTGTATTTAAAATCGTACTTCCATTATTTATTAAAATAAACTTAATTTCTGGATGTGACAAAGACATTTTATTAACATATTCGGTAATATTAGCTAGCTCTGTATATAAACTTTTCAAATGTTTTAATCTAGCTGGTGTATTATAAAATAAATCACTAACAGTTATAATTGTACCAACTCGTGCATCTGCTTCACTAACATTTTCAATTTTACCACCGTTAATACTCACTAATGTACCAACTCCACCTGTTGAAGTTTTTAACTCAATTTTACTAACAGACGCGATTGATGCTAAAGCTTCACCACGAAAGCCTAATGTTTCAATTCTATATAAATCATCCTCTGTTTTTAGTTTACTTGTAGCATGACGAGAAAAAGCAAGTACTGCATCATCCCTATCCATACCACTACCATTATCTATAATTCTAATCTGTTTTGTTCCAGCTTCAATCAGTTCTATTTTAATTTCATTACTGCCTGCATCAATACTATTTTCAACTAATTCTTTTACAACTGAAGCACATTTTTCAACGACTTCTCCAGCTGCAATCTTATTAGCTAAAATTTCATCCATGACCATTATTTTCGACATTTTTATCACCACAACTATTATAGCAAAAAAATATTGAAATTTCTTCAATATTTTCTAAATTAACTTAAACTTAATCTAAAACCGACTTGATAATGTGCACCACCTGTATATCCACTAAATGAATAAATACTATTGTTTATATCACGAAAGAACCAAGGATTTTCACTAGTAACAAATTTTGAAAAACTGTTATTCCAACTACTTTGTCCATTATTAAATGGTCCAAATTCAATAGTTGCATCACCTAATATACCGCGCATGTACTCTCCTTCACCGCCATCTGAATAATTATCATAATATTTTCTATTTTCAGACATCCACACGCTATCAAATCCAGATTCTCCAACAACACCATTATTATTACCCATTACATATTCCATGACACTACCATTCATCGCATAAACACCTGTTATATTTCCGGTTGTACTAGACTTAATCCCCTCATCAGAACTATAATCAAGATTATATGGACTCATTTCAGTGCATTCCTTATTTCTACAAATGCCATACTTGGAATTTGTCAAATACACAATAGCTCCCCACTCACTATTTTTGATTAAACGCAAATTTGTTGTTTCCTTATTTAAACCATAATATGAATTATAAAATCCTTGAATAGAATTAAACATATTAGAAATATTTTGATTTACAACAGCACTTTGGTTAGGTAAGATTGTCAAATTATTACTATTTCCTGTAACTTCAAACTTTCCAACCCAAATACCAGATAATTCATTTCCATCAAATGTAAAAGCAGGATGAGTTATATAATTTGGTCCTGTCGTCTTTGTAGCTGTCGTTTCCTCAAAAACGATATCAATCTGCTGAAAACCAGTACTAGATACAATTGAATACTTATAACGTGGTATCCAAACATAAAAAGCCAAAATATCCTCATCATTAATAATTGTATCAGGTGCAGCATTTTCATAAAATTCACGTGTCTTAGTACCATTTTCACGAACCAATATCGCATTAGCCCATTTCTTTTCAGTATAATTATACCAACTATTTGCACTAGGATTATCAGCATTTGCCTTTACCCATTTTTCCTCAATATAGTTATACCTAACAGGTATCATGCCATCCCTTAATACTGGCGCGTTAGCACCACTTTTATCGGCATTAACAATTTCTACCTTATCAGGAACTTTATTATCAATATTATCTACTGGAACATCATTATTCTTCGAAAACAAATTATCAATAAAATTTGATTCTTCTAATTTTTTTATCCCAGTAGAAATTAAAGGCATTGAAAAAGCAAAAATGGCAATTACTACTAATAAAATTATCACGAATTTATAATCTTTAAGCCCAACATTATTATCAAAATTTTCAACCTTTGTTTCTTTATTAGTTTCTTTAATCACACTATCGACACTTTTTTGTTCCTTTTTTTTCATATTTATTCCCCTTATCCTTATCATTGATAAAATTATATCATAAAAAAAAATATAGATAAATATATTTTTTAAATTTTAGTAATATTTTGAATCCTTCTAATAACTTTCTTTTCAATTCGCGATATATATGATTGACTTATACCTAAAAGTGTTGCTACCTCTTTTTGAGTTAATTCCTTATGATTGAATAAACCATATCGTAAAATCATTATTTGTTTATCACGAGGATTTAATTTCTCAATCTCTTCATATAAAATTTTTCTCTCAGTTTCATTCTCTAAACCCTTTGTAACAATATCATTTTCTGTTCCTAAAATATCCTCAAGATGTAATTCATTTCCTTCTGAATCATAACTTAAATTATCCTCGAAACTAACCTCAGTTTTTCGGCGTTTATTTTTTCGCAAAAACATTAAAATCTCATTATCGATACAACGTGATGCATACGTTGCAAGCTTAATATTTTTATCAAGTTTATAAGTATTAACACCCTTAATTAATCCAATTGTACCAATACTAACCAAATCTTCTAAATCAACACCCGTATTTTCGTACTTCTTAGATAAAAAAACGACCAATCTTAAATTATGTTCAATCAATTTTTCACGAGCTAATATATCCCCATTCATCGACTTTTCAACATATTTTATCTCTTCATCTTTAGATAATGGTTCTGGCAATTTATCAGCACTACCTATAAAAAATATATTATTTTCTACATTAAAAATCCTAATAAAAAAATTTAATAATTTCTTTAACATTTTATTCCCTCCAATAATCTTGTTTGTAAAATACAATCTACACCATCAATATTTATTTGCTCTTTTATAAAGCCAAGTAAAACATTCTTTTTTATGCCAACAGAATCAATATATACTTGCTTTAAATTAATACACTCTAACAAACCATTTTCTGTAATTGTAACATAAGGTATATAAATTTTTTTCATGTCTTTTAATGATAATTTATCTTTATTAATCAAAATAATAGGTCGATTAAAATATGGGTCTTTTAACTTATTTCCTGTATCCAAGAAACCTATAAATTTATATTCCTTATTGTCTAAATTTATGCGAATTTTATAATAATTAGAATAATTATTTTTTAAAGAATTTATCTGTTTAACATATAAATAAATAACAATTGGTGAAACAATAATTAAAAATATAATATTGATACTTATACCACTATGAAAAAAAACTAAACCAATTTTTTTATAAGAAAATTGTATATTAAAAAAATATAATACACCACCTAAAACTATTCCCAATAAATATAAAAAAATAAAATTTTTGAATAAATATTTTATATTTTTAAAACCAAAAGCGATAACTACCATCAGAATACTTATTAAAATTTTAAATATCATAAGTAAAAAATTATCAATATTAAAAAACAAGAATAAAATTGATAAACTACCAAAAAATGCCCCTAAAATAATACGGTTAATACCAACATTTCTTTTTAAAATAATTGAAACCCCTAATAACAATAATAGATCAATCATAAAATTCAAAAATAAAACAAAATCAACATATATTTTCATGTCATCACCAAATATATTATAAAAAAACGGCATAATAAATTATGTCGTTTTATTGGAAAAATATTAAATTTTTTTAAAATCCTCTTTTTCTTAAGAATGGTGGTAAATCACTATCATCATCATCGTCATCATCACTAACTATATTAGTTGAAACAGTTTCTCTTTTAGCCGTAGCCGCTACTTTAGCTTTATCGGCATCCTCGAAACCAGTTGCAATAACTGTAACAATGATTTCATCATTTAAATTTTCATTAATAACCGCTCCAAAAATAGTATTAATATCCGTATTAGCTGAAGTTCTGATTACCTCTGCTGCCTCCTCAACCTCAAATAAAGTTAAGTTCTCGCCACCAGTTACATTAATAATAGCGTCAGTTGCTCCACTAATACTAGTTTCAAGTAATGGACTAGATACAGCTTGCTTTGCAGCCTCAGTAGCACGATTCTCTCCAGCTCCTATACCAATTCCAATCAAAGCATTACCTCTTTTTTCCATAACGGATTTAACATCAGCAAAATCAAGATTAATAAGACCAGCAACCGCAATTAAATCAGAAATAGATTGAACACCACGCATTAAAATGTTATCAACTTCTTTAAATGAAGCTAAAAGTGGAGTTGACTTATCAATTATCTCTCTTAAGCGATCATTTGGTATAACGATTAATGTGTCAACATGTTTTTTTAATTCATCAAGCCCAACAATTGCTTGATCCATCCTCTTCTTTCCCTCAAAAGAAAATGGTTTTGTAACAATTCCAACCGTAAGAGCGCCTAATTCTTGCGCTATACTAGCAACTATAGGGGCAGCACCGGTTCCTGTTCCACCGCCCATACCACAAGTAACAAAAACCATATCAGCGCCTTCTAAAGCAGCTTCAATTTCTGATCTTGATTCTAAAGCAGCCTCTCTACCAATGTCAGGTTTTGATCCTGCACCTCTTCCACCAGTTAGTTCAGCACCAATTTGTATTTTAAGAGGTGCTTTAGATGCATTCAAAACTTGCAAATCAGTATTTGCAACAATAAAATCAACACCCTTTATTCCTGATTCAATCATACGGTTTACAGCATTACCACCGCCACCACCAACACCAATAACCTTTATCTTGGCAATTTGATCTATTTCTAACCCAAACATAAATTTCCTCCCTTATTCACCAAAAAAGTATCCAAAAACCTTACTTAACATTGAGTCATTTGAATTACTAGTAACACTATTACGATTAGAACCTAATTCTTCAATTTCATTTTTTTTAAACATTGTATAACTACTTCCATTCAACCTTAGCCTGCTAACAAAATAAAGAATATTGCCAATAGCAGAAGAATATTTATTATTTCTAACGCCAATTAACTTTATACTACCAACAGTTGCATTTTTACCAAACACCTCATCAACAATGTAATTGAAATGTGTCATCTGACTAGTTCCACCAGTTAATATTATATAATCTAATTTTCGATTAGTCAAAGTAGATATTTCCTTTTTAGCAGAATTTAAAATTTGTTCTAGTCTTGCCATTACCACTTCTGAAGCCTCATACTGATTAACTTTCCTTGTTTTTCCTGAAGTAGTTGTGACCATGCAAACATCATTAACACTAGCATTTTTTTTATGAGCTAATGTAAACTTTTCCTTCATTTCACAAGCGTCATCTAAAGGTATTTTATAGATATAAGCTAAATCATTATCTATATTTTTACCTCCATTTTGTAAAATAGAACTTTTTACAATAACTCCCTTATTAAATAGAGAAATTGTTGTTGTCTCAGAACCAACATTGATAATTGAGCCAACTAAGGCATCCATACTGTCACTTTTTAAGGAATAGTAGTCGCCAATTCCATTAATAGAAACATCGTCAACTTCTATTCCTAAACTATCAAACAAATTTAAAACAGAATACAAATTCTTCTTAGGTGTCGTAACCATAATCCCCCTCATAGATAATATCTCGCCATTTAACCCCTTAGGATCTAATATTCTGTCATCACCATCAACAGAAAAGTCAATTGGAACTGTTGTGATAATTGATTTACCTGATAAATCATGACTTGCAATAGCGCTCTCTATAACTTTATCAACATCTTTACCAACTATAATGCGATCATCAGCCAAAATGTTAATTGAGCCTTTAATCATCGAATAATCAGCAAAATATGATGGTACAGAGACTATTGTATGAGCTATTTTAGCCCCTAACATATCCTCTATTTTAGATATGGCTAACCTTAAAGAAGACTGAGCCTCCTCAAAGTTAGATATTAAACCCTTCTTTATTCCTCTAGATTTAACAGAAGATGCCGCTAGTAAATTCAATTTGTTCTTAAGCAACTCACATACGACTACTTTGATTGTATCAGAACCAATATCAACACTAGTGTAAATATGTTTCACAATATCATCTCCTATAATCTAAAATCAATTATACTATATATTTTAAAAAAAGTAAAAGAAAAAAATTAAAAAAGTTCTAAAAAGAACTATTTTTCTATAATTTCAAAATAATTTCCAGAATCTAAATAAACAATTCCCTTTTTATTTCCAAAATTTTTAATAATCTCAATATATTTATTTAAATTAGAAAATTTATATAAATTAATATAAACATAATTACCATCTTTCATATATAATAAAAATCTCTCATCATCATAATCACTAGGATCATATTTAATTTCAGAAATACGTTCTAAAATATTATTATCTAATAAACCCATTTTTTCAACAAAACTTTGATACTTAAGATTAGGAATATAATTTATAACAGTTGGTACATCAAATATTTTTTCAACTTTAGAACCATCTAATAAAACCGTTTTATTATCTGTTTTATAAAAGAATAAAGGATAATTCTCTTCAACAGTAATATACACTTGTGTTAAATACTTTTTTGTAACTTTTGCACTCTTAATATATATATTTTCTTCTAAATTTTTTCGAATCTTCGAACTTGAAAAGGCCAATGTTTTAGGATAATTTGAAATAGAGGCAATGTCGATAATTTCTTGTTCTTTAAGAATGTCATAATCTCCAATTACAATTATATTAGTAATTTTTAAATTAATTATAAAAATTATTCCTAATATAAAAGTTAGCAAAATTAATAAAAGAATGAATACACGTGAATATTTAATTCGAATTTTTTTCTTAAGTTTTGTTTTTTTTACTTTTTTGGGCTTCATATCACCACTCCTAGTATCTTATATAAGTTTATCATAAAAATAACTTTTAGGCACTATTTTTGATATAAATTTATAATTTAAAGATTTAATTATAAAAAAAATAACCTATGGTTATTTTTTGACATAAGGTTTATTATCACCTATTTCATAAGTATCTCTTTGTTCTAATAAATGTTCAGCTTTTAAAACCTCACTAATTGATTCACTCAAACTTTTATTTGCAAAATCATTTCGATTATTCTTTCCTACCTTAAAAGTATTACTATCTAATAGATCATTATTAGCTTTAACAATATTACTAAGTAAATTATTAATATCATTTAAATCAGAAATACTATCTTGTTCTAATAAAATACTATCTCTAATCGATAATTCAATGTATAAATTAGGAATAGTGGTATTTCTAGCTGTTGATGTTTTACTTAAATTTAATAAGTAATTATTTAATATTAAATTTATTTTATTATATTGTTGAAGACTAATATTTAAAGAAGTTTGATAATCAACTAATTTAGCACTTAAAGTTTGTTTTATGGTATTACTATCTAAAGCTTCAAAGAGATTTTGACATTTATTATTTTCGGTATTTTCAAAATTTTTAAGATTATGGTTTAATTCTTCAATATAATTATTTAAACGATAAACATAAACGGCTATCAATTTCTTTAAATAAGTAAAATGTTCAATTACTTCAATCATTCGTGTTTCATTTTCTTTTAATATCTCTGTTAAATTATCTAAAATTTCTTTATTATGCGCAATTTTCTCACTAACAGGTATTTTTCTTGAAAAAATACTTGGTTTCTTCATTAATTTACTAATCTCTTCTTTAATATCTAAAACACGATTATTTCCATTATCTTGAATTGCGATATTGACAAATTCATTAGCAATAATAATTGAATGATCAGCTAATTCCTGACCAAATTTTGAAATAGAATTTAAATTATACTCTAACTTACTAACGGGCATGGTTGTCAAATAATTTAATTGTTCATCTTGCGTAAGTGGAATAATAACTTCTTCCCCACTTCCCATTTCTCTTGAAACAATCTCTGGTGATTCAGATAAATATTTAATAAAATTTTCATAACGATATTTATTATTTTCCTTATTTATAAATAGATAATTAACTAAATCCGAAGTACAATTACGATGATCACTTAATTCCTTATATTCTTTGAAATTTTCATAAATTGTTAAATAATCTATTTTCTTATTTTGATAATTGTTAAAATCCTCTAAACTAATATTAATATATTTCAAATAATTATCAATATTTATTCCTCTTTTATTTAATAAAGATAAATATTTATCAAGTTCTTCATTATTACTCTCTAATAAAAAAGCTAAAAGTCGTGAGGCATCCTTAATATAATCTATATCTTTATTAATGTCATAAATAAAATTTTCATCATTAGATATACTACATAAATGATTGTATATTTTAGACAAGTTATCAAAATAATGACCACAATTACTATAATTAAAACAATTTTTAACTTTAATAATATGCTCATCTTTCTCAAATTGAGCAAAACTTTCATCAAAACTATTAAACTTTTCATAACAAAAATCAATATCATCTAAAAATTTATATAAAGCTAAACTATTATTCATATCTTTATTAAATATATTGGTATAAATATCTTTAATCGTTATTTCATATCTCTTTTTATCTTTATTTTTACCACCAAAAATATATTTACCAAAATAATTATAAATAATATCAATACTTTCTTCATAATCTGAGGAATAATTTATCCCTAATATATCCGTTAGTTGCTTATTTTTTAAAGTACCTAAAAATTTAAATCGCAAATCTTCATCATTATAATTTATAGCTTTATAATAAATAGCTATTTCGATTAAATCATCACGACTAAATTGAGTTGTTTTAGTCGAATTTTCTAACGCTTGATAAACTTTTGAGACATGCTTTATAAACTTTATAGTTTCTTTATTCATATCACCAAAAAATTTTTGTTCTAATTGATATTTTCTAATATTTTCTTGATTTCTATTGTAATCAGTAATTAAATTTATAAAATTATTAGTTAACCTTAAATTTGGATTAATATCCCTAGCAAGCATTAAAATACAAGAATTTGTTATTTCTGAGTTACCAAGTACATATAAAACAGTATTAATACTAATTTTTCTTCTATCACTTGTATATTTAAAAATAATATCCTTATAATTATCTATAATAATACTAATATCAGATTCCACTTTTAATATATCGTCTTTTGTAATATTAATATTTAACTTATTCATTAACTTTTCTTTAGTAATACCATTATCTTTAAAATAATTTATAAAATCATTAGGAATAAAATAACTACTAATAAATAATGCTAAAAATGTAATATCAGTTTCATTCCTAACATATTTTTGATTTATTTGATTATTAGCAAAATAACCTTTAAGCACTTTATGGGCCCTTGAAACAAATTCAGTAAAATCAATAACCTCCCTATTAATTTCACCATAAAAATTTTTTATATCTTTTTGTCTTTTAAGTATTTCATCATTTTTTTCAAAACTTATTAATTTATTTTCAAAATCTGAAAAGTCATTTATGGATACTTTATATTTATAAAGAAGTTTTTCTAAAACTAAGCTATTCGTAAAATCACGATCAAAAATATTATTTATGATATTTTCAATCGTTAAATTTTTTCTTTCTTTTTCTTTATTAACTCCATCATTTATATATTTATTTAAAAATTGACGAATTATGGCTGCACAAGAAGGTGGTAGACTAGGACTGCCTGTTTTTCCTTTAACAAAAAATGAACGAACTCTACTTTCATTAATACCTAAATTGGCAAAAAACTGAGTTATTTTATTATCAATATCGTAAATCGCAAATATTAGTGATACCAAAGCTATATCATCAAATGTCTCAATTACTTCACTATTATATTCAGATTTAGAATTGCTACTAAACCAGCCAAACCATGAGGCAACTTTTTCCAAATAATTTATTAAATCATAAGGTAGATCTTTATAAACTTCTTTTTCAAGCATATTTTTTTGATTTTCTTCAATATCAATTGCCAATTTACTATATTGATTAGAAAAAATATTTCGCCAATCATTTTCGAATATATAATTTATTTGATTGATATAGTATTTTTCAGCATAATAAATATTATATATTATTCTTTCCGGCAACAAATACATATAATTTTCATAATATTTATATTGACAAAAAATGTTGGCGGTTTTATTAAAGACATTATTATAATCAACATCAATTTCTTTTAATTTTTCTATATTAAGAGTATTAATAAATTCTTCTTTTAATCCACAACTATCTAATATAATTCTTGTTGAATCATTCAAATTTTGATAATATTTAACACCTAACAGAATCGCGAATATTTTGGTCTCCAAATGTTCAATCGTAACTGTTTCTTCATTACCATCTTTAACCAATATTGCGTACTCTTTACATATATATTTATCAAAAAGCTTTAAAACTAAATTCACAAATTCTGCTGTTTCTTTTGGTACTATTTTTATATATTCATCATAATTAATAATCATAAAATCAACCTCTTTTTTATATGCGATTATTATAATGAATAAATAACTAAATTTGAAAAGTATAACGTTAAAAAATATTTACAAAAAAAGCAATCAAATGATTACTTTTAGTCTTATTCAACAAATTCTTGCTCTATTTTTAAATCAATACCGTATTTTTCATAAACTTGCATTTTGGTTTCAATGATTAGTTTTTTAATATCATCTCCACTAGCATTATCATAATTAATAATAAAATTAGCGTGCTTATCACTTATCATGGCCCCACCTATTTTTTTCCCCTTTAAGCCTAAATCTTCAATTAATTTTCCGGCATAAATATCACTACTAGGATTTCTAAATACACTACCAGCACTAGGATATTCTAGTGGTTGACTATTAATTCGGCGATTTTTTCTATCCTCAATTAAAGTTAGAATTTCTTCCCTATTTCCATACTCTAATTTAAAAGTAGCATCTAAACAAATATAATTGGTTTTATCTTGTAAATTAGAATAACGATACGAAAAATTAAAATCAGAATTCGTAAATTCGATTATTTCCAAATCATCAGTTAAAATTGTTGCGCTTAATAAAACATTACTCATATCATTATTATAAGCCCCAGCATTCATGTAAATAGCTCCACCAACAGTTGCAGGAATTCCTGTTGCAAACTCTAAACCAGTCAAACCTAATTTTGAAACTTTATAAGCAAGTTTCATTAAATTAACACCACTACCTGCTTTAATTATATTTTCATTAATTTCAATATTATTAAAATTTTTTAAATTTATTAAAAGCATTTCATAATATTTATCAGAAAAAACCAAATTAGAACCATTACCAATTATTTTAATGCGTAAATTTTTCTCTTTAGCAAAAGAAATAATTGTTTTTAAATCATCAATATTATTAGGCATTATTAAAGCTAAAGCCATGCCTCCTATATTATAAGTATTATACTTTTTTAAAGAAACATCAAAAATTATTTCACCACAATTTAAATTTTTTAATTGCTCTTTCATATTACTTCCTATCTACCATTTCTTTTAAAATGTTATATATTTTGCCAGCACTATTTGGTATATATAATTCTTTTAAATTATTCTTCATATCAGCTAATTTTTTTGAATCATTAATTAACTCATCAATCGTTCTAACCAAAATATCTCCCTTTAAATTTTTTTCTTCTAATAAAACAGCTGCATTTCTATCTGTTAAATCTAAAGCATTTTTATACTGATGATTATTAGCGACATACGGGCTTGGTACTAAAATAGAAGGTATACCTAAGGCAATTATTTCACTTAAAGTTGAAGCTCCACAACGACTAACCACTAAATCAGCTCTTTTTAAAATACGTGTTTGATTATCAATATAAGGAACCACTTTGACATTTTTAGGAAACTCATTATTCTTAACAATATCATAAGAAGCTTTTCCTGTTATAAATAAAACTTCATAAGGTTTATCATTAAACATATAAATAGATTTAACTAAAAATTCTGTCATTTTAGAAGCACCAAGAGAACCCATAACAATATATACTAACTTTTTATCCTCAGTTAAACCAAATTCTTCCTTTTTAGCAGGAGTACTATTTATCGCATTTTCACTACAAGGATTACCTGTAAAAATGGCCTTATCGCTTGGAAAAGCTGTTAAAGTCGATTTAAATGATACACCTATTTTTGTACAGCCTTTACTTAAAAATTTATTACATTTACCTGGCAAACTATTTTGTTCATGGATAAATGTTTTATAACCTAATTTTTGAGCAGCATAAACAACAGGACCTGTTACATAGCCACCCACGCCAATTACAATATCAGGATTAAACTTTTTTATTATCTCTTTACATTTTTTATAACTACTTATAAAACTTTTAACAGTCTTAATATTTTTAAAAGGATTTTTACCTTGAAAGCCATATATTTCAATACTTTTAAATGGTATATTGTTAGCAGGAACAATATCTTTTTCCATTCTATTATGGGTACCAATATAAAGAATTGAACTATCAGGTTCCATTTTTTTTATACGATTAATAATAGCTAAGGCAGGATAAATATGTCCACCTGTTCCGCCAGCACTTACAATTACTTTCATTTTTCTCACCTACTACTATAAGTATACCACATATATTGATAATTTAGAATAAACATTATACTATTTGACAAAAAGAAATTTTAATGTATAATAAAGCATATGCTAAAAAAAGGGGATAATATAAATGAATAGAGAAAGTAAAAAAAATAGTTCATATAGTCCGATTGACGACTTAATAGGAATTAGTGAAAATTGTATAAAGAAATTAAATAAAAGTCAAACAAAGGTTAAAATTAGATCAATTATCATTATGTGTTCCACCGTAACATTATCAGTTACTCTATTAAGACCTATCATTACTTTATCATTAATTGGTAGTAGTGTAATAAATATAGGTCAAGCATATTATTTAAAAAGAAAATCCAATAATATCAATATACATAAAAAAACTATTGGACAAATTAATAAATATTTAAACTTAGAACAAAAACTAAATAGAAAACATAGTACAAGTTTAGATCGATTAATTTTTAATAGTGAACATCGAAACGATTTATATAATTGTATATGGACAAATGATATTGATTATTTACAGACTATTATTAAAAAATATGAAACAAAATTTGAAGAAGCTTTAGTTATACTTAATAAAAATAAAAACGATGATAAAACAACTAGTAATAAAACTACTATTGAAAGTACAAATAATCAATTAATAACAAAACCATACTATCAAACAGATAACCAAGAACAAAATATTAAGGGCTGTCAATATGTAAAAAAATATTATTAAAAAGGAGCAATGAATTATGTTTGATCAAGATATAACGGAAATAATTGAACCAATTGAAACAATTGAATTAGCAAAAAATAATGAAGATATAATAGAAACAAATGAAGAAAATGCGGTTATAGATAATTCTCCATATTCCATTTCATTAAATCGCTTATTAGAAATGTATAAAGAAGCTATTGAGATGTTACAAAAAAATATAGATAAATTAGACAATAGCGGTCGTAGTGTTGCAATTCCAATAATAACATTTGTTATAGCAGTAATAATATTTTCATATGGTTTGATAAGTAATCAAATTGAAATTACTAGAATGATTTCATTAGGAAGCTTTACCACAAGTGTAATAACTGGAGCTATGATTTATAAAAAAGAAGAAAAGAAAGCACAACTGCTGAGACAACAATTAAAATCTATTGAATCAATTAATAATTATCTAGAAAGTGAATTAATAATTTCCAGAGAATATAGCAATATTTTATCAAATAGCAAAATATTGGAAAAACAAAAAATGCATATTCAAGAGCTAGAAATGCTATTAAATGACTCATCATATTTACAAGATTTTGATAATATATATTTAGAAGAAATCCAAAAAAATATAATTATCATTGACTGTTTAAAAACTTTAAACGACTCTCAAAAGAAAAACTATTTAAAAAGAATATATAGTGAAATAAATGAACACTTTGAAAAAAGTAATATAGATTTAAATGAAGATGATTTACTATTAAAAGATGACAATAACAATAATACCCCAATGTTAACAACTAATACTTTACCTAATGAGAATGCAAAAGATAAAGGTATTTCATTAAATAAAGAACATTATCCTATTAATAATTTTAATGAACTAAATGATATTTTTAATGGCGATATAATGCCACCTATGTTTCAGAAAGAAAAAGGTCATCAGTTTTCTAAAAAATTCCCAAATTAATGTTAGATATTATATATAACTATATGTAAAATATTTGATTAATAATTAGCTGAGAAAGGATAGATAATAATATGTATTATGACCTACTAGAAGATATATTTGAATATAATACAGAATATAATAATAAAGCATACTCTGATATATTAAGCCGTAAAATCAACGAAATAAAAAATCTTGATATAAATTTAATAGATAAAATTAATACAAATAAAAAAAAGCAAAATAGATTTATTTCTTTTATACAAAAGACAAGTATTGCACATTTAGGTGGAATTAGTTTGACTGCCCATTTAACTAACTTAATATTTAATTTGCATACACTAATTGTCCTACTTTCTAGTATTGCTTGTTATATTATATTTATAATAACTAATTTAAAAAAATATAAATGGAAAGATAAAATGTTAAAAAAAAGAAGTGAAACACTAAAAAACATCTGCAATTATCTAGAAACAGAACAAGAAATTACAAAAAATATGGAATATCTATTGCCTCCTAATATAATACAATACCTAGATGCTTTTATCAAAAAAGATATAAAAACAGCAAGTTCATTTAGAAGTTATAAATCCTCAAATTTGCAATTAATAAATAATAGATATATAAAAGGATATAACAAGAATTTACTTATTATTGCTACAATAAATAATTTAGAAGATGAACAAAAGCAAAGATACTTAGAAAATATATATAATGCAATCGATGATAATGAAATCTATTCTGATGAAATTATGAAAAATATAATTAATAAAAAAAGGGAAACAATGTCTAATTTATTAGTTTTGCCAACAAAAAATAAAACTAGTGCTGATAATATAACTGAATCACTTGATAACATCCCATTAGAACATATCAGTACTAAATTATCAATCAATAAAGATGATGAGCAACAAGTAAACATAAATTATAGTAATACTAGTGAATCTTCAAGTGAATCTATTAATGCTACTGCACCAAATCCAAATAAACCAGTTAAACCTGTTTCATTAAAAAAAGAAGATTATGGTCTTCCATATTATGATGAAAATGGTGTTTTATGCATAAATGGTGATCCAATGCCACCTATGTTTCAGAAAGAAAAAGGTCATCAGTTTTCTAAAAAATTCCCAAATTAGTTATATATAAAGAGAACGATTTAAAAATTTTAATAGTTCTTTTTTTATTTTTTTAATAATTTTTACTTTATAAAATTTAAAAAATTGATTATAAAAATTCATAAATATAGGTACTATAACAAACAAATTTTAAAAATTAGTGATTTGCTCACCTACTCTATTCTATGTTAATTTATTTTAGAAAGGAGATATTAAGTGAATCATAATAAAACTTTAAAATTTATATCGTTAATAAGTGATACAACAATTAAATATTTATTTAAAAATACAGAGACAAAAAAATGGTTAATTGAAATAATATTAAATAAATGTGGTATTGACCTGACCGATTACAAAATATATGATAATGAAGATAATACTGGTAGTCTAGTTAAAGATTATAAAATGGACTTAGTATTTAATAAAGGAAATGATTATGTCATTATTGAATGTAATCGTTTTACATCTAAATTTTCTAATATAAAAGCAAGACAATATTTATACCGTAAAGCAAGTTTTGGATTTGATAAAGGTGATAATTACTTAAACACACCTAGAGTAAAACTTATTATGTTTAATAATTATCAAAATGATAAGATTAAGAATGCTAAGATTTTAAACTATACACTAAATGATAAAACGTATAATTTGACTTTAGATGACATTGAAATTTTTGAAATATATTTGCCAAACTATCACAAAATGTGTTATGATAACTTAGAAGTAATTGATAAAAGATTATGGTTATTTGGAATAAATAATTTCATAGAATTAAAATCTATTATTGATAGCGATAACCAAATAATCATTAAAGAATTGGAGAGATTATCTATGAATAACAAGTTTACCGATGAATATGACCATGAAAACGTTCAAAAAAAATTGCTTAATTCTTTAAAAATAGAAGGATATCAAGATGGCGTTGATGATGGTATAAAAAAAGGAAAAAAAGAAAACAAATTAGAAATCGCTAAAAAATTATTATCTAGAAATTTTACTATGGAAGAAATTAGTGATATTACCGAACTTTCAATATCAGACATTAAAAATTTATAAAAAAAGAATGAATTAAAATTCATTCGCCACCCTAACGGGTGTTTTTTATTTATCACCTAATTTATAAGCAATACCAAAACCTAAAACAAATAAAACAATACCAATTATTAAAGATGGAATAGAAAAGGCAAAACTAGAATTGATAATTAAATTTTGATAAATAATAGCAATTATTGAAGCGAATATAAATCCTAAAACTCCATAATAAGTTTTAACTTCAAAATTTTTAAATAAAAATTCTAACAATTTAGCAATTAATAATATTCCGACCACAACCCCTATTCCAAATGGTATTAAAATCAATAAATTACTCGTTAAATTTGAAAAGCTAGTAAGATCTTTAACAACATCTAAAATTGGTTTATAATAGCCAATTGTCATTAAGACAGCTGAACCACTTACACCTGGTATAACCATCGTTGCACTTGCTACAATTCCAACAACAAAAAGCATTAAATAACTACCAATATTCATATTTTCAAAACTAACAACATTTTCACCATTAAAAAATAACAATAAAATAATTAAACTAAAAGTAATAAGAAAAATAATAATATTAGAAATTTTTAATTTATACCCACTTACTTTATTTATAAGCATTGGTAAGCCACCTAATATTGCGCCAATAAAAAATAAAATAGTTGGTAAAACATAATTTTCTAATGAAAAACTAATTGCGTGACTTAGTGTTACAATCGAAAGTACAGCGCCAATGCCAATTGGTAACAAAAATTTAATATTTTCTTTTAGATTTTTAAAAATATGGCTAATACAACCAATTAACTGTTCATAAATTCCTAAGGTAATTGCTAATGTACCACCTGAAACACCTGGAATTATATTAGCTAAACCAATAAAAAAACCTTTAATTCCTAAAACTATATGCTTCATAAAAAACCTCTTTCTAACCTAATATAGATTATAACAAACTTTAATATTAATGTAAATATTATTTAACATTCTAAAATTGACGTAAAAAACAAATGATGTTATAATTTTCAATAGGAGATGACTAAAATGCTAAAAATTAAAATGTTATCGATGGCCGATAAAGTTGATGGTCAAGGAGTTGGAAGTGCCTATTTAGGACAAATTGAATTAGTTAATCAATCAAAAAGATTAGAAATCGTAAAGAAAAAACCTGATATAATACATCATCATACTATTAACCCTAGTTACTATCTAAAAATGAAACTAAGTAAATGTCCTAATGTTGCCTATGTACATTTTTTACCGCATACTTTAGATGAATCAATTAAATTACCAAAACCTATTTTTAATATTTTTAAAAAATACGTTATCAGTTTTTATAATAGTGCTGATTATTTGGTTGTTGTAAACCCAATTTTTATTGAGGATTTAAAAAAATACAATATTGCTGAAGAAAAAATTGTTTATATACCTAATTATGTTCCGAAAGATAAATTCTATAAAAAAGATAAGGAAGAAAAAAATAAAATTAGAGAAAAATACAATATTTCACCATCTAAATTTGTTGTTGTGGGAGCTGGACAAGTTCAAACAAGAAAAGGCGTTAAAGATTTTGTTGAATGTGCTAAAAAATTACCTAATATTGAATTTGTTTGGTGTGGAGGATTTTCGTTTGGAAAAATTACTGATGGTTATGACGAACTAAAAAAATTAATGGAAAATCCCCCTGCTAATGTTAAATTTTTAGGCATTATCCCAAGGGATGAAATGAATGATATCTATAATATGGCTGATTTATTTTTCTTACCATCATATAATGAGTTATTTCCAATGACAATATTAGAAACAGCCAATACCGAAATACCAATCCTTTTAAGAGATTTAGATCTATATAAAGTAATTCTATTCGATAATTATTTTAAAGGCAATAACAATGATGAATTCGTACATATTATTGATGAATTAAGCAAAGATTCTAAAATGTGTAAAGAAGGTATGCAAAAAGCTAAAAACATTAGTGACTTCTATAGCAAAGAACATGTTATGAAAATGTGGGAAGAGTTTTATCAAATGGTTTATGATACATCTAAAGATTAATCGTAACTAAAATTACATCTTCACCAATCTTTTCAATTTGATCCCATTTAATTGCTAATTCATTTTTATTAGAAAACATTGATACAAAAAATTTTGATTTTTCAACAATTAAACCAGTCATTTTACCACTACTTTCAATTTCTATATCAATAATGTTACCAACTTTTTTACCATCGATCATATTAATAACATCTTTATTTTGAAGTTCTGATAAGCGCATAATACCACCTAATACATTATATTTTATAGGTATAAACTATATGAAAAAGAAATCAAAATCTACTTTGATTTCTTTTTTTCTTCTAAATACTCATCAATAATATAACGAGGTCTAGCCTTAGTCTCTAAATAAATTTTGCCGATATATTCACCTATTATACCAATTGAAAAAAGCTGTAAACCACCAATTGCCCAAACTGATGTCATTACTGACAACCAACCAATAATCGTCTGCCCAGAAAAATGTCTAATTAGAGTATAAACCAACATTATAATACTAATAAGAAAAATCATAAAACCTAATAAGACAATAAGTCTAATGGGTTTTATTGTAAAAGAAGTAATACCATCAAGAGCAAAACTTAACATTTTCTTTAAAGAATATTTACTTTTCCCAGCAAATCTTTCTTGTCTATCATAATATACAACCGAATATTTATAACCAATTAATGGAACAATACCTCTTAAAAACAGATTAACTTCCTTAAACTTTTCAAGACATAATATAGCCCTTTTACTCATTAATCGATAATCAGCATGATTATAAATAACCTCAATACCCAATATATGCATTAATTTATATAACATAATAGCACTATTACGTTTAAAAAATGTATCCTTTTGGCGTGATTTTCTCACCCCATAAACAATATCATTACCATTATTATATTCTTCAATAAACTTATCAATTACATCGATATCATCCTGTAAATCACAGTCAAGAGTAATTACCATATCAGCATCATCCTTAACAGTCATTAAACCAGCTAATAATGCATTTTGATGCCCCCTATTTCGAGATAAATTAATACCTGTAAACAATCTATCTTTTTTATGGAAATCTAAAATTAAATTCCATGTATTATCTAGGGAACCATCATTTACAAATACTATTTTGGAGTGTGGCGAAACAACCTTATTTTTTATTAAATCTGTCATTTTAATTTTCAATCTTTTTTTTGTTTCCAGCAACACTTCTTCCTCATTATAACAAGGAATAACTAAATATAACTTTTTCATTATAATCGCCCACTAACTCTAAGTAAATTATAACATTTAAATGCAAAAATGTAAATTTTAAGAAATCATTCTTTTTAAATTACTTAAACCACTTTTTTCTAATCGGGAAATTTGAGCTTGTGAAATTCCTAATTCATCAGATAATTCCATCTGAGTTTTTCCAAAAATATATCTTTGCATCAAAATATATTTTTCCTTATCTTTTAAATTGTGAATAGCCGAATTTAAAGAAATTCTAATATCCTTATCATAATACTCATCTTTTTTATCCGACAGTTGATCAGCTAAATAAATGGTATCTCCACCATCATTATAAATAGGTTCAAACATACTTATAGTATCTTTCATTGAATCTAGTGCATTACTAACCTCATAAACGGGCAATTCTAATTTTTTAGCAATCAAATCAATACTCGGCTCTCGGCCCAATTCATTAGTTAATTCCTCCTTTACTTTTAAAGCCTTATAAGCTATATCCTTAATACTACGCGCAATTCTAACACTATTATTATCTCGTAAATAACGTTTAACTTCACCTAAAATCATCGGAACTGCATAAGTTGAAAATTTGACTTCATGAGATAAATCAAAATTATCAATTGCTTTTATTAAGCCAACACATCCAACCTGAAATAAATCATCCATATTATCAGTTCGATTATTATATTTTTTCAAAATAGATAATACCAATTTTAAATTGCCATTAATTAATTCATCTTTAGCAAATTTATCACCATCTTGATATTTTCGAAATAAATCAATCATCTCATCATTAGTTAAAACTTTAATATTTGCAGTATTCACGCCACATATTTCTACTTTATGACGTGCCATATAATAAAAAAATCTCCTTTCAAAACTATATTGTTTAAAAGAAAGATATTTTATACAAAAATAATCAAATTTACTTTACATACTTATATATACATTGCTCTAAATCAAAATTTATTAGATGATAATTACTTTTTAAAAAACTTTGAATATCATAATCAATATTATTATAGCCATGACTACGATCATAAATATAGTATACAATATCATACTCTAACAATTCATCTTGAGCAATATAATTTACATGTTGATTTGGAATAGGAATATTCCTATTTTCAAAATAGAATTCAATAAAACCAGAATCTATAAAATTTGTATTATTAACAACAACACAATTATGATTTGAGATATCATTATCGTGAATTAAAAAATCCGCTAATTTATCATAATTAATATCCCAATTTATAAAAGCTTTTTCATTTGTTAATAATAAATAAATAAAAGGTATAATAATAATTGTTATTAAAATATAATTTAAATACTTTTTACAATTAAATATTTTATAAAATAACGACGCCAAAATAAAATAACCATGTGGTAAAATAACAATAAAATATCGACAATTAAATAATGAAACATTCGTATTAATATAACAACTATACAAATAAATAGAAAACAATATTCCTAAAAATATAAAAACTATATGATAACTAATATTAAATTTATCTGATATTTTCTTTTTATCAAAAATAAAAATCAAAACAATAGCTAATATAAAAAATATACTAAAATATAAATTGTTAAATGCAATATCATAATTATTTCCAAATCCAAATAAATAAGATGTACTAGTCAAAATATTAATTAACTTAGGTATAGCAAGCCAAAAGGTCGAAATATCAACAATACGATATAAAATAATTAAAATTATCCAAGGAATAAAGAAAAGAGCAATCATCAAATAAGATAAAAAACATTTAATACTAATTCTTTTTCTTAAAAACAAATAAGCATCTGTTAAAAAATAAAATAAAATTAATATTCCACCAAACCAATGCGTAAAAGCAAGAAGAGTACCAATTATTCCTAATATAATTGTATTTTTCACGCTTTCATCTTTGAAACGTTGAATATAACTATAAACAAAAATAGAACTTAACATGAATAATAGCCCATAACATCTAATTTCCCAAAAAACATTGGTTATAAAAAAACTTGAACAAACAATCAAAATTGAAATCAAAATCGCAACTTTCTTACCAAAATAACTACAAATTAATTTTAATAAAAATATAATACCAATAATAGAAAAAATCATTCCAGGAATCAGTAAAGAAAATTTAGTATAATTAAAAATACGATAAGAAAAAAATAAGAATATAGAATAAAGAGGTAAATTATAAACTTCATAAGAAGTGAAAATACGAAAGATATTAATAAAGGGCTGATGTCTAGTAACAAATATAATTGAAAATAACTCATCAAACCATAATGATGTATTAAGACATTGTTTTATAGCTAAAAATAACAAAAGCAATATAATTAAAAATAAAACTACATAATAAATAATTTTTTTTACTTTTATATCTTTCATATTAAATCACCTCCTACTACTCAATTAATTTTTATCATTAAATTTGCCTGGTCCCCATTCTTAATTTTTGCGCTTATATTAATTGAAGTGATTAACTCCAAAGTACTAACTTCCCATTCAAAATTATCTGTTAAAATTCCTAATGAATATAGATTTTGATCATCATATCCTAAATCTTTATTAATTTTATTAACAAACACTTCTATTTCTTCTATATTATCGCCCTCAATTGAAATATTAGAAATTGTTAAAGGCTCCTCCAAATTTAATTTTACATACGGTTTATGAACTGGTAATGTCAAAAATGCCTTTTCGCTATCACTAGCTGGATAAACAAAATTATAAATATTATCAGATACTTTACTAACATTCAACATGTGTGGCATCCAATCATTAATATGAAGATTAGGCGTATAAACCCCTTTTTCACCCAAAATATCTGGATAATCACTTTCTAATATTCTCGTTAATACTTCCGCAAATTCTTTACAAAGGACAACGGAAGGATGATTATTAGCTGGATTAATAGCTAAATTAACATGATAATACTCATCATAAGATTTATTAACAAAATAATTTGGCGCAAAATAATATTTAATATTATTTTTTTCAAAAACATTCATTATATTTTCAATTCCTGGTTCAACATCATTATAAGTAATATAAAAGAAATATGGAATATCTAAATCATATTCTAAATAATTTTTAAGAGGCTTAATAACTTCTGCTTCATATCTATCTAACCAATAACCACTACTGATAACAGATAACCAATCCCAATAACTAAAACCAAAATAGTCATGAAAAGCCTTATTATATTCAAATTTATCATATAAAAGTAAACATAAGCCATTATAACTAAAAGGAAATAATTCTTTATACTTATTAATAAAAAAATTATCACTATCATAAAATAAATCACCAGAATTAATGACTTTATAATACGTCTCATAATTTTCATTTCTAAATTCAGGATCATTATTAACAAACCCAATGACTATTAAATCAGGCTCTACTAGTCTCATTAACTCTTTGTTTTTTATAATTTTTTCAAATTCTTGCTGTGTACTATACCCTCCAACTCCAGCTGCGATTATTTCAACATCATTATAACCGTTTTCTTTTAATTTTTGTCTAAATTGTTGCCACCAAATATGGTTAGCGTTAGAATAACCATCGCCCCAAATATAAGAATCCCCAACAACTAAGATACGCTTAACATCATCGCGTTTCAAAGGCAATGTTTCGCCCTCATGAAGCCATATAGGATTTGATCCCCAATTCTTATTTTGAAGTTTATCATTATTCATTTGATTTATTAATTCATTTTCATAATACCATTCATTATATAGTTGTCGCCCTTTTGATAGTGAAGCCAAAAATTCTAGTACAAATGGTATAGTTATAACAATAACTATTAAAATAATAATTCTAAAAATTAATTTTTTAAAATATTCTTTCATACTACCCCCCCAATTAAAATAATGTATATATAAATGGAGCCACTACACTAGATTGTACAAATATTAATAAAAATCCAATGATTATTAAAACTATTATTAATGGTATCATCAATGCATAACGCTCATTATTAAACAATTTAAAGATAAGAAATATATTATAAAATCCTTTTTTATTACTTTCTAAATTATTATTACTTTTATAATCAACAAAATTAGTTTCTTCTTTATTAACCTTTTTTTCTTTTGATTTAATAATTAATCCAATCGGTAATACTAAAGCAAAATAAATAATTGTTAAAATCAATTTAAAAAATAAGTTACCAATAATACTAAATAGTTTATTTAAAAACTTATGTATTAAATCTAATGCATTAGGATAAATAGTAGCTACTAAAATAAAAATACAACATACCATCATTAAAATCACATTAACATAATTTAAAATTTTGATATCAGGCGTTGACAAAAAAATATATATATTTAATAGTAGTAGAATAAAACCAAAAAATAATCCAAAAATATAATTATCTTTTTCTCGATTTTTTTTCATTATTTGGTGTCTTTTATTAATATAATTATCAATCAAGTTGGACACCCCTTTTCAAATATTTACCCATCTTTTTCTTATACAACTCCATATCTTGTTGTTTTTTATCAAGAAAACGATTTCCTATTACTACATAATCCATATCCGTATTCATAAAACAATTAAAAGCATCAACCTCATTATTAACAATGGGTTCGCCTCTAACATTAAAAGAAGTATTAACTAAAACACTACATCCTGTTTTTGATTTATACTTTGATAATAAATTATATATAAATGGATTTCTATCTTTATCAATAGTTTGAACACGCGATGAATAATCAATATGTGTCACAGCTGGAATATCTGATCTTTTTTGATTTAACAAATCCATTCCAAATAAAGTTTCATTCTGTTTAATCCGTTTACTTTCTTTTATATAGTAAGTAGATAACATATAAGGAGATATATCAGAAATATTAAAGTAATCCTTAGCATCATCCTCAAGAACAATTGGCGCAAAAGGTCTAAAGCTTTCTCTTTTTTTAATTTTTAAATTTAAAACTGATTGTGTCTCAATATTTTGAGCATTTGCCAAAATAGAACGATGTCCCAAAGCTCTAGGACCAAATTCTAATCTATCACGAGCAATGCCAACTACTTTATTATTAACTAAACACAAAACAATTTTTTCCGTTAACTCTTCTAAAGAAAATTCACTAAAAACAGCTCCTATTGCTTTTAGTTTTGCGTCAATTTCATCATTACTATTTTCGATTTTTGGACCCAAAAAAGCCCCTTGCATAGAATCATGACAATCAACAATTCGCTCATGCTCCTTATAATAAAAAGCTAAAGCACAACCTAAAGACCCGCCAGCATCACCACTAGCAGGTTGAACCCAAATATTTTTAAAATTTGAATTTTGTTTTAAATAGCCAATAGCTACAACATTTAAAGCAACTCCACCAGCTAATACTAAATTTTCACATTGTGTTTCTTTATAAATATGATTGGCTAACTTAAGCATTATCTCATTGATAATAATTTGAATACTAGCCGCAATATCCATTTCCTTTTGAGTTATAGAGCTTTCAGGTTTACGTGGTTTTCCGCCAAACAAATCATTAAACTTTTTATTAGTCATAGTTAAGCCTTTTGTATAACCAAAATAAGCTTGGTTTAACCTAATAGAGCCATCATCAAAAATAGTTAATAAATTATCTTTAATTAAATCCACATAAATAGGTTTACCATACGGTGCTAATCCCATTAATTTATATTCTCCACTATTAATTTTAAATCCTGTATAATATGTAAATGTTGAATATAATAATCCTATTGAATCAGGAAAATCCAATTCTTTTAATAAAGTTATTTTATTTTTTTCACCAATACCATAAGTAGTTGTTGCCCATTCACCAACGCCATCAATTGTTAATATTGCTGCCTTTTCATAAGGGGAAGGATAAAAAGCACTAGCCGCATGTGAATAATGATGATCCAAAAAGTTAATTCTTTTTTTAATCCCCAACTCTTTTTTTATTTGTTGTTCTAACCATAAATTTTTTGTTAACCATTTTGGCATAGATGTTAAAAAACTCTTCAATCCCTTTGGAGCATTTAAATGATGTGTCATTAAAATTCTTTGAAACTTATTTAAATAATCCTCATAAAAAACAATCGCATCAATATCTTCTAAACTTAAACCTGCCTCATTTAAACAATAATTAATAGCCAAATGCGGAAAAGAAGCATCGCCTTTTAATCGTGAAAAACGTTCTTCTTGAGCTGCAGCTATAATTTTACCATCAATAATCAAACTAGCAGCCGAATCATGATAATAAGCGGATATTCCTAATATTACTTTATTCATACACTGACTTCCTTACTTTTAAACTTAAAAAACTCTAATTTTTTTTCTTTTTAGTACTTTTTTCTGTTACATAAGAAATACCTGTTCCAGGAATTCCAACCGATGTTCTAATATTACCTTTAGCTGTTCTCCCTACACGTGCACCTTTAGTACCAATACTAAAACCTATACCACTCTTACTAAAATTAATATTTAATGGTCCTAATTTTATTGTTTTATGAAATCTTAAACCCATTTTATATCTTACCTCCAATTATAATCTAAAGTAATGGCGCAATTACAACTAATATTGCTTCAAATATCTTTTTAAAAATTGATCTATTTTTCCATATTTCATATTTTATTTGAATTGACTTATCTAAAGTATCAAAAAAATCTTCAGTCATTTTCTTTTCCATTCCTGTATTATATGACCAAACACCACATTCATAGTGCAAATACAAACTCCTAAAATCAAAATTAATCGTTCCAATAACTGCAACTTCACCATCTACAATACAAGATTTACCATGAATAAAACCTATCTCATATTCGTAAATTTTAACTCCTGCTTTTAACAGTTTATCATAAAATGATCGGGATAAAGTGAAAACTATTTTTTTATCCGGAATATGTGGAATAACAATTCTAACATCGATTCCACTACAAGCTGCATTAGTAAGCGCAGTTAATAATTCATTATCTAATATTAAATAAGGTGTAGTTATATAAACACTTTTTTTGGCATTATTAATCATATTAATATAAGTATTTTCGGCTGGATTATTATGATTATTTGGTCCATCGCAAAATGGTAAAATAAATCCATTATCATCATTTGGATAATCTGGCTCTTCTAAAATATAATCATCATAATTTAGAAAATTATCCTTATTTCCGATATTCCACATTCTTAAAAACATGATTGCCAAATTTGTAACCGCTTTACCAGTAACTCTAACTCCAAAATCTTTCCAATGGCCCAAGCTTTTTGTTTTATTAATATATTCATCCCCGATATTAATACCACCTGTATAAGCAATTTTTCCATCAATAACAGTAATTTTTCGATGATCACGATAATTCATGTGAATTGATAAAAATGGTAAAATAGGATTAAACATTTTTGTCGTTACATTTTCTAAATTAAAATGATCTTTAAATCCCTCAGGAAGACGAAAATTACTACCAATTTGGTCAGTTAAAATATATATTTTAACACCATGCTCACTTCTATCTTTTAAAACTTCATAAAGTCTATCCCACATACTACTTTTAGCAATAATAAAGTATTCTAAAAATATATAATTTTCAGCTTTTTTTAAATCAGCAAGCATTTTATCAAAATAAACCTCTCCTACATTTAAATACTCAATTTTATTACTACGATAAATGGGAAATTCTGAAGTGTTTGTTAAAAAACAAGCCTGTTTATATTTATGAATATCCATCTCTTTTAAAATCATGTAATCTTCCTTTTTACAATTTAAAAACTTTTGTGATAACTTTCTATTTTTATCAATATTTTTTTGCAACCTTTTTGGTATACTAATATTCCCTAAAAGTAGAAACAATAAAACACCTAAAACTGGCAAAATTGTAATTAATACAATCCAAGTAATCTTATATGAAGGATTAATTGGCTTTGCAACAATATAAATAACTGAACAAATTTTAATTAAATTAAAAACAATCTCCGAATATAAAAGTAAATTACTAGTTCCTCTATATAATAGAATTAAAACAATTATCTGCAAAGCTAATAAAATAAAAAATAAAGAACCATTAATAACAGTTTGAATTATGTTTTGTTCACCCTTATGTTTATCCATCGTATCACCCTCATTACTATAAACATTTTATCATTATTTTTTAAATTTTTTAATACTTTTTGCATATTTTTAATAGAATTTGTTTAATTTAAAAGAAAAAATAGGAAATTTATCCTGTTTTTTTAACTTTTTGGAAAGTCTTATTAATTTCTTCTAATGTTTCCAAATATTCATAATTAATTTTAACATCAGTTAAATCATTATTTCCCCTTTGTACTTCACAATACTGTTCATAATACATAACAGCGCCCTTACTACCTTTAAAACTTGTGTTATCAAAAGTGCAACCATCTAATGAACCAGCAATTGTTGCATCTGTTAATGTCGTATTTGATAAATCTTTGTTGAATATTCTTTGAGGATTAATTTTAGCCTCTTCACTACCTGTAAAATCAGCGCCTTTAATATCACAACCATTTAGAGAGCCAACAAATCTTATACCACATAACGTTGCACCAGATAAAGACTTTTCATAAATGTATTGTGGATCTATTATGCGACATTTATAATCTTTAAATATTGCTCCTTCAAAATTAGCATTCTCAAGCATACAACCTTCTAATGAGCCAGCAATTGTTGCATCACATAATATTGTACCAAATAAGCTTTTATCATAAACTATTTGAGGAATCACTACTGCACCCTTACTTCCTGTAAAATTAGCATATTGAATATTACAGTCTTTTAAAGGACCATCAATCACTACACCATTTAAATTTGTTTTATATAAAATTTTTCTATAAATAGTTTGAGGATTTATTACTGCACCCTTACTTCCTGTAAAATCAGTACGTGCAATATAACAATCTTCAAAACTACCATTAATTTCAACATCACGTAATGTTGCACCACACAAATTTTTTTTATAAAGAGTTTGGGGATTTAATTTGACACCATAAAAACCACTAAAATCAAAGTCTACAGCATTAAATCCATCAAAAGAAATTCCTGTAAAATCTAATTTTCTATACAATTCTATTAAATTTTTATCAAATTTTTTACACGAATTATATTTATTACCTTTTTCAAAAATTAATTTATCTAATAATTTAGGAGAGATATTTAATTTGATTTTTTCTTCGCCCTCATAATTTTTTAAATTTTCAATTAATACCTTTTTTAATTCATCTATTCGTTTTTTATTTAACATAAAGACACCTCTTCCTTTTCTATCTATTTTAACATTATAGTTTTCAATTGTAAATATTTTTGTTATTTTTTGTCTACTGATAAATCACATAGAAAAATATATAATGTATAAAATAAATTAAAAGGAGTGTATTCTTATGATTATACTTACAAACAAATTATTATGGGCAGTAGCTTCAGCACTAATTATTATATCTGGAATTTATTTTTCTTTAAAATTTAAATTTATACAATTAAATATTAAAAAAATTTTAACAAGTACTTTTAAAAGAGATAAAAATTCTAAAGGTCTAAGTCCCCTTTCAACATTAATGCTAACACTAGCTGGAAAAATCGGCGTTGGTAGCATTGCTGGTGTTGCCCTTGCCATTTATATTGGTGGGCCTGGTACCATTTTTTGGATGTGGGTTATGGCTTTAATATCCGCTTCTAATACTTTTGCCGAAACCTATATTGGTATTATTTATAAAGAAAAAGATGAGGCTAATATTTATAAAGGGGGCCCAAGTTATTATATAAAAAATGGGTTAAATAAAAAAAATCTTGCTATTTTTTGCGCTATTTTAATCATTATTTGCTATTTAGTTGGTTTTATTCCGATTCAGGCTAACACTATAACAAAATCAATTAATGAAATCATTAGTATTAATCCCATTATTATAGGTATAATTTTATGTAGCATTTCTGCCTTAATTATTTTTGGTGGTATAGAAAAAATAAGTAATGCTTCCAATAAAATAGTACCTACCATGACACTTTTATATTTATTAGTTGCTGGTATAATCGTTATAAAAAACATTACCATGATTCCTAATATTCTATTAACAATTTTAAAGGATGCCTTTAATTTTAAGCCCTTTTTTACAGGGTTTATGTCTACTTTAATAATTGGTATTCAAAGAGGAATATTTGCTAACGAATCGGGTCTTGGAACAGGTAGTATCGCCTCATCCACTACCTCGGACAATAACCCATTAAAAACTGGCTATGTCCAAATGTTAGGAATTTATATTACTACTCTACTTATTTGTACATCAACCGCTTTAATTATTATGACATCTAACTATAGTTTAATCAATTTTACGGATATTAATGGGATTGAAATAACCCAATATGCTTTTACTTATCATTTAGGTAATATTGGTAATATTATTATTTTTATTTCTATCTTATTCTTTGCTTTTTCAACCATCTTAACAGGTTATTACTATATAGAATCAAATCTTAAATTTTTTAAATCTAAAATTAGTCATAAACAACTTAATATTGTAAAAATAATTACTATCATCTTCTTATTTATTGGATGTATTATTTCATCAGAACAACTTTGGGATATAGTCGACTGTCTTGTTGCTATGCTCGCTATTATAAATATCTATGCTTTAGTAAAACTGCGCCATAAAATTAAACTCTAATCTTCTTTATTTTTTGGAAATAATTTGTTTTTAAAATCATCAGAACAATATTTAATTAAAAATTTAAATAAATCAATAATCATTTTTTTAGTTTCTCCATCTAAATTTTTAGTTTCCTTAATAATTTTAATTGTATTATGAAATTTATCAACCTTATAATCTAATAAATTATTAATACCTGCTCGTTTACATATATCAAATAAAGCTTCAACAAAATGTTCCCTTTCTATATCGTTATATTTATCTAACCATTTAATAATACCATGATCTAACTCTTGACTTAGAAAACTTAATTTTGCAGGCACTAATTTAGCTCCCTCAACTTTCCAGTTGGCTAAATCATGGGCAAATAAACCTCTTTCATACGAATAAACTATCTTATAATTATTATTATGTCTTAATAATAAACCAATAAAACTATAATTAGGAATAATATGGATTAAACGCTTCTCAATTATTTTATATTGTTTTGATTCTATTTGTTCTTTTCTAAGGCCTGGACCATCATTACTATAAATTTTAATGATTTTTTTTCGTTTCCAAAACTTGCAATACATACTAGAGACAAGAGCTAAATTACCTCCCTTAGAATGCCCTCCAACAATAATATTTTTACTTGCTAATTTAATATTTCTATTTAAATAATCAATAGCTAGCTCTTGAGCTTTAACAGGAAATTTATAAGCAAGACAAAAATCCTCTTTCCAACCACTAATTAAATGATCTGTTCCCTCAAATGAAATATAATTAGTAGTATCATTTATTTTAATATTCATCGCACAAAACTGTGTAACGTCAGAAAAAACATACTCATAATTAGTAATAATTAAATCTTTATATCTAACAGTATCTTTTATTAAATTTAAAACTTTAATACCAGTTTTAACAGCAGTTATATTTTTTATTATTTGTGAGTCAGTATGATTTTTAAAATAAATATCAGCTATTTCTTTAATAGTTAAATTATTAACATCAGCATCAACCCCAAAATCAACATAAGATAAGGAAGAAAAAATTAAATTATCAACATCATTAAAAGGTACTTCTAAAAAGGATAAATTACCATAGTTACTTATATAATTATAAATATTTTTCATTATTCATCATTTTCCTTTAAATAACTCGCTAAAAAACTCTCACGAAATTCTAATAAACAATCACTTTTAATTGCTTCTCTTATATCTTCTGTTAATTTAATTAAAAATCGAATATTATGAATAGATAAAAGAGTTCCCCCTAAAGCTTCTCCACAGATAATCAAATGCCTAATATAAGCTTTAGTATAATTTTTGCAAGCATAACAATCACAAGTATCTTCTAATGGACTAAAATCTTCTTTATATTTGGCGTTTTTAATATTTATCTTTCCATTATGCGTAAAGGCATTACCATGTCTAGCAATACGAGTAGGCAACACACAGTCAAACATATCAATCCCTCTAATAACACCTTCGATAATATCAATAGGGTCTCCTACCCCCATCAGATATCTTGGTTTATCAGTAGGTAAAAAGCGAATGCCATCTTCAATCATTTTATACATCGTTTCTTTATCCTCACCAACACTTGTTCCACCAATACTATAACCATCAAAATCAATCTTTACAGTTTCTTTAGCTGAAAATTCTCGTAAATCAGTATATTCACCACCTTGTACAATCCCAAATAATGATTGATTTGGATTATTAAAAACGTCTTTACCTCGTTTAGCCCAACGAAGTGTTCGTTCAGTACTTTTTTTCGCATATTCATAATCAGCTGGATATGGGATACATTCATCAAAACTCATTGCAATATCACTATCCAATTTATTTTGAATTTGAATAGATAATTCAGGCGTTAAAAATAAAGATTTCCCATCGATGTGACTTTTAAATTTAACACCTTCTTCAACAATATCCTTCTTTTTATTTTTTGCCAAAGAAAAAACTTGAAATCCACCGCTATCAGTTAAAATCGGCCCATCGTAATTCATAAATTTATGTAAGCCACCAGCATTTTTAACAACATCTTCCCCAGGTCTTAACCATAAATGATAAGTATTAGATAAAATAATACCACTACCACAAGCTTTTACTTGTTCTGGTGTAAGCGTTTTAACGGTTGCAAGCGTCCCAACTGGCATAAACATTGGCGTTTCAAAACTTCCATGATTAGTATGTAAAATTCCATATCTAGCATCTCCACATTTTTTTAATAATTCATATTTTATTTTCATAGTTACTCACCTTCATAATGAAGATTATATATTATTTTTTCTTAAATAGCAAATTTTAACAAATGCTAATTTTAATGTTGACTTTTTTGTTTTTTTTATTATAATATTACAAGGAAAAAAAAGGGGAGAAAGAAAATGGAAAAGAAAATATTTGGAGCTAGTGAATTAAGTACAATTAATTGTGAAAGATTATTGGAAATAAAAAATTATGCTTTATATGAACATAGTACATATATGAATAAAATTATTAATTCACCACTTAGTATTACAAAAATCAGAAAAGCTACTTTAGATTATAATGATAAACAAAATATATTTCATATACCAAATAAATATGCAACCTGCGCAAAAATAACATTAGAAGAACGTATGAGGTATAAAGCTAATACTAAAGACTTTCCACTTAATAATGATGCTGAAAAAATATTCTTTATTTGTAATGGTATTTTTCCAAACGATGAAAAGTTTTTAGATACATTATTAGAACATGATTTTTTAAATATGTTAGCTGAATTTATTGAATCTTATTTTTATATAAATGAAAAGTATAAAGATAATGAAACATTAGAAAAGATGCAAAAATATATGTTATACAAAAGATTAATAAAGGATTCCATAAAAATTCAAAACTACTTTTATAAATTTCATTGCATTAATGATATTAATTTAATCATAAATAAATTAATACAAATATGTTATTTTAATCAAGAATTATACAATTCTTATATTAGAAGAAAAAAAGCTAACCAAAAAATAAAAATTGGTTAGTCTTTTTTATTGCATATATTTATAAAATACTTAAAAATTTTCTTACTATAATCATCGAAATTAACCATATCCTCAGGATGCCACTCTACTCCTACAAAAAACTTTTTACTAGAATCTTCTATTGCCTCTATCACACCATCATCACTTCTAGCTGATACGATTAAATTAGGCCCCTTAATTTCATAATTATGACGGCTATTGACACTAATATTATACTCTCCTATCATATCGAAAAGTTTAGTATTTTTATAAATTGTAATATTGTGTAATTTTAATTTATCTATTGAATTATGAACATTAATTGTTGTTTCCTTCAAGCTTCCCCCAAAAACTTCTCCTATCGTCTGCATACCTAAACAAATCCCAAGTAATGGAATATTTAATTCATAACATTTTTTTACTAACTCATAATCGAATTCCGTAGCTTCATTTCCACCTTGCAAAATAAAACCATCACATAAATTTAATAAATCTAAACTAGATAAATCATTTATAATACCAACTGTATTAGCTCCATAATCTTTTAAAGCCTTATAAACGTTATTGTAAACAATTTGAACATTCTTTTCTGTTATATTTTTATCTGGTCTTAAAACAATACCAATAACAGGTTTCATATTTTCTCCTTTCAAAAAAAATGACTAGTCCATATACTTAGCCATTGATTTCATCATTTGATTAACTTGTTTTTGACTTGGTGTTCTACCCATTTGTGTCATCATTGCTTTAATCATTTGTTCATTTATAGGTGGATTTTTTTTCATGTATTTTTTCATATAATGGCGAGCTAAGAAAAAGCCTATAACCCCTCCTACTAATAAACCGCCTATAAATTTAAGCAAATCTATAAAAAATTGTCCCCAATCCATTTTAATCATATCCTTCCTATAAATATTTTACTAAAATTATTCTTTTTTTACAAGTCCTATTTAAATATATTAATTTTTTATAAACAATATTCATATTTAGGAAGATGAACTATGTAATCATTTAACCAAAAATAGTCATTATTAGCAAAATCACATACAAATATATTATTACTATACCATTTAAAAATTCTTAAAGCATAAGGAATATTACTATTTGTTTTTATAACAATACATGAATGATTAATTTGAATACAAGTCTTTTGTTTTGCGTAAACGTCATTAATAAAAAATTTATTATGATATTTTTTTATATACTTATTACTTTTATTACTTAAATAATTATTGATAACATCGGTATTAAAAACTTGACATAATTGATTATATATAGAAATTCCATAACCAAAATTTTTATTTTTTAATTTATAAATATTATCTAATGTAACATATAAAGTATGAGCATTATTTTTATATACCTCACAAAAATCATTCCTAATTATAAATAAATAATACTTTCGCATAATATCACCTATAATATTATAGCTAACTAAATATAAAAAAAATGTAGAAAAAACACTTATAAAAGTGTTTCCATTCTTTGCTTAATAACTGTATAATCAAATCCACAAGCTTTATTAACTTCATCACGAGTTCCACTAACCCCGAAACTATCAACCGAAAAAATATAATCACTTGAAGTTGCAAACCTATCCCATCCTAGACTACTACTAGCTTCTATAGTAAACGTTTTTACGCCTCTAGGTAAAATTTCTTCTTGATACTCTTTTGATTGATCCAAAAATAATGATATCTCAGGCATACTAACAATTCTAAGATCAAGTTTTTGATTAACAAAAAAATCCCTAGCCAAATTAATAGCTGTAAATAAATCTGAACCCGTTGCAATAATAATACCATCTAATTTATCTTTTTCTTTTCTAATTATATAAGCACCTCTACTAACCAATTGAGGATTGGTCGTTGGTAACATTAAAACATCTTGCTTTGACAATATCAAAGCACTAGGATGTTTACTATCATTTAAAATACAATTCCATGCGCCAACTAGTTCATGAGCATCAGCTGGGCGATATACCCGTAAATTTGGGATTGACCTAAGCATAGCTAATTGCTCGACTGGCTGATGTGTTGGACCATCAGGTCCTATACCAATTGAATCATGAGAAAAAATATATACAACGGATAATCCCATCAAAGCCGACATTCTAATTGATGGTTTTAAATAATCACAAAATGCTAGAACTGTAGAACAAAATGGTCTAAAACCACATAGCCACATACCATTAATAATGCCACCCATCGCATGTTCACGAACTCCAAAAGCAATATTTTTACCATCATAGTTTTCAAATGTCACATTAGATTGTGATAATAAGTGTGTTTTTGTTGAATTAGCTAAATCAGCACTACCACCAACAAAATTTGGCAACATTTTAGAAATTTCATCCATTATCTTTTGGTTAGTAACACGTGTTGCTTCTTTTAAATCATGTTCGAAGTGCCAATCAACATCAACTAAATTTACATCTATATTATGATTAAACAAATAATTCAAAGGAGCACTTTCTCCGCCCAAAAATTTATCAATATAAATTCGGTAATTATTTGACCACATAGTATATTTTTGACTACCACGTTCAGAAACCATTTTTGTAAATTCTTTTTTAGCGGTCTCTGAATAATAAAAAGCTTCTTTTTCAGCCATTCCCAGTGCCTTTTTTAAACTGAAAATAGCGTCTTTTTTAGGAACATTACCATGAACATCTGAAGTTCCTTGCCCGGCTAACCCATTTCCAATAATAGTTCTAATTTCAATTAACGTTGGTTTTGAAGAATTTTTAGCCTTTTTTATAGCTCGATCTATATCTAGTATGTTGTCCCCATTTTTTACAAATTCATAATTCCAACCAATTGACTTAAAACGATCAGCCATATTATCTATAAAAACACCACTAGTACTACCATCCAAACTAACTCCATTAGAATCATAAAGAACGATTAAATTATCTAAATGATAAGCCCCAGCAAAAGAGGCAGCCTCATAACTAATTCCCTCCATTAGATCACCATCGCCACATAATACATAAACATTATAATCTAATAAAGCTGTTTCTACTTCGATAATACTTTTTTTGGGAAAATAATATCTTTTTTTTAGCATCTTTTGAGATAAAGCCATTCCAACTGCTGCAGCTAGTCCTTGGCCTAAGGGACCAGTTGACATATCAACACCTGGTGTTGTTTTAAATTCTGGATGTCCAGGTGTTTTGGAATTAGCACGTCTAAAATTCTTTAAATCATTTATTGTTAAATCTAATCCAGCCATAAAAAGTGTTGCATACAAAAGTGCTGAACCATGACCAGCTGATAATACAAAACGATCTCTACTAATCCAATTAGTATCATTAATACTAATATTAATATGTCGAGAATACAAAGTATAAATAATGGGAGCAGCGCCTAATGCAATACCTGGATGACCACTACCAGCATGCTCAATCATATCTATTGCTAATGATTTAATATTATTGATAATTTCTCTATCCACATATACCCCTCTATTCTATATGATAAATATATTATAACAAAATTATCTAAAATATTAAATAATAAATTAAAAAAATATAGTTTTTAAGTAATATTATTCCATTACATCTACCATTACAATAATACCATCATTCATATTATTATCATTCATAGAATTTAAACTATTAGATGATATAATCCCCATTACAACAATAAATAGAAAAAAACAAATAATTCCTTTACTTCTTAATATATCCATCATTTTATTACCTCCTAAATACTATAATTATGATAACACAAACATTAGTTCGTGTCAACGCCTTTTTTAAATTTTTACGAACAATTGTTTGACATTTTACAAAACATGTGTTATTATTAATTTAGTAATAAAGGAGGTTTATTATGATAGAACTAACAAAAAGGCAAGAAGAAATTCTTGATTTTATAAAAAACTTTATGGTCAAACATGGATTTCCACCAACTATTAGAGAAATTGGCGAAGCACTAGGGATATCTTCACCAGCCACAATTCATGCCCACTTAAAAAATCTTGAAACTAGAGGTGTTATTAGAAGAAATGATACTAAAAATCGCGCTATTGAGCTTTTAGTAAAAAATGAATATGAACCACAAAATGAATTGATTATTGATGTTCCATTATTAGGGAAAATAACAGCAGGTAATCCAATTGAAGCCATCGAAAGACCAGATGAATTCTTTTCCTTACCATCCTATTTAATACCGAATAACAAGGAAGTTTTCACCCTATTAGTAAATGGAACTAGTATGATTAATGCTGGTATTCTTGATGGCGATATTGTAATTGTCGAAAGAAAAAACACCGCACGTAATGGAGAAATCGTAGTAGCAATGACTGATGATTTTGAAGTAACACTTAAAACGTTTTATAAAGAACAAAATCATTTTCGCCTTCAACCAGAAAATGACACTATGGAACCTATTATTTTGCCAAATGTAACAATTTTAGGCAAAGCTATAGGTCTATATCGTAAAATATAAAAAGAATGAAAATTTTCATTCTTTTTATTTTACCTTAAACCTCTTGTAAAACAATTAAAATCATTGGTTTACATTCTGTCTCTTGATACAAGTATTTACCTAATTTATCCCTAACACCATTTTTAATTTTATTAAATTCAACGTGGTTTGGTGTAATGTTCTCATTTATTACTTCCAAAGCTATTTTCTCAGCTTCCTTAATTAAATCTACATTATCTTTAACATATATAAAACCTCTTGTTAAAATCTCTGGACCAGCTAAAACCTTTTTCGTAGCTCTATCTAAACTAGCACTAACAATAACAATTCCATTATCACATAGAGCCTCTCGATCCTTTAATACTAATTCACCAATATCACCAACTGTTTTTCCATCAATCAAAATATCATCTACTTTTATTGATTCACCTGTCTCTAATAAATTTCCATCAACAAAAGTTGCGACTTGTCCATTTAATTTTAACAAAATGTTCTCAGGTTTTATCCCTAGCCTTTTTGCATTGTTAGCATTTTCCACTTGATGACGATATTCTCCAATCACAGGAAAATAATATTTAGGTTTTATTAAATCTAACATTAACATTAAGTCCTCTGCTGAAGCATGATGTCCTAAATATTTTTTATTTGATAAAATAACTAAAGAAGCACCAATTTTTGCAATACCATTAAATAATTTCGTAGCTCTTATTTCCATGCCATCATAAACAGGTGAAATAAATACTACTGTATCATTTTCATTAATTTTAATAAATTTATCATATCCCTTAACAATTCTTGTCAAATTTGAAAAAGGCTTTTCTCGCTCATCAGAAACAATAACAATGATATTATCATCATTAATATGATGAATATTACTAATTCGTGACTTATCAAAATCAATATATTTCTTATCAATTGATTCCATAACAATTTCTTCTAAACGCTTACCCATAATAACTACTCTACGATCAGTCAAACGAATCTCATTAAATAATTCTTGTAAACGATATATTTGCGTCTCAAATACATTAAATAAAATACGCCCTGTATGTTTACTAAGTGTCTCTTTAAGAATTGAAGATGCACGATGATTTGGTGATGTAAAACCTGATTTATCAGCATATAATGACTCACTCATCAAGCATAAAACACCTTGTTTACCAACATAAGCTAATTTTCCTATATCGGTTTTATAATTTCCCATCATGGTTGGATCAAAAACAAAATTTCCAGTATAGAAAATAGCGCCATCTGGGGTATATAATACATAACCAACTGTATCAGGGACAGAATGTGTTAAACTTACAGGAAAAACACTATTAACCCCAAAATTAATTTTCTTATGTGGCATAATTTCAATTAAATTAGCTTGCTTAATTCCTTCATTGAATAATTGTTTTTTTAAAATATCAATTGTAAAAGCACATCCATATATTTTTAAATCTGGTATATCAGCTAAAATATCCGAAAGTGCACCAAGTTGTTGATCATGACCATGTGTAATAAAAACACCCTTTATTCTTTTTACATTCTCCTTTAAGTAATCATAATTAGGTATAATATAATCAACACCAAGCATTTTATCATCAGCAAATTTTAACCCTGCATCAAATACAAAAATATCCTTATCCACTTCAACAATGTACATATTTTTTCCAATTTCGTTTAAGCCACCTAAACCAAATATCTTTATTTTACTCATAAAAAACTCCTTTCTTTATAATAACTAAAATTTATTCTATAATCAATATTCATTATTAATTCAATTATTTATAAAACATAAAGAAAATAATAAAAAGACTAATTAATTATATCAAAAATTAATTAATTAGTCTATACTTAAAGAATTATCAAATAATTTCATCTTTTAAATTAGGGTTACTTAAAACATTTACCAAATAATCAATTTCTTCCTTTGTATTATAAAAATATAAACTAATACGACAAGTATTTTTTATTTTTAATTCATCCTTTAAAATTTTAGCACAATGATTTCCAGCCCTTACACAAATATTATATTTATCTAAATAAATAGCTAAATCTTGAGCAAAAATATTCTTCATATTAAAAGTAATAATGCCACTTTCAGCATATTTATTATAAACTATAATATCATTAACTTTCTCTAATTTTTCAATAGCATATCTCTTTAATTCACATTCATATTCATGAATTTTATCTAAGCCAATATCGTTTAAATACTTTATTGTTTCAGAAAATGCTACAATATCGGCAATATTAAGCGTTCCAGCCTCTAATAATGTTGGAATATTACTATACCTTCTAATGCCATCATACGAAAACATGGCATTCATACCACCACCATACTCAATTGGTCTTATATTATTTAAGAATTCCTCTTTACCATATAAAACACCAACTCCTGTAGGACCACACATTTTATGAGCCGAAAAAGCTAAAAAATCAATATCTAAATCCTGAACATCAACTTTAATGTGAGGAACACTTTGAGCTCCATCAACAATTACTAAAATGTCTTTACTATGCGCAAATTCTATAATCTTTTTAATATCACGAATATCCCCAACTACATTAGTAACATGAGCAATACTAATAACCTTGGTTTTTTCTGTAACACTTTTTTTTAAATCTTCTAAATCAAAAGTAAACTCAGTATTTAATGGAATATAATTAATAACCAAATTTTTTTCTTCTGCTAATTCAAACCATGGCAAAACATTAGAAGCATGCTCTGCTTTTGTCAATAAAACCTCGTCCCCTGAGGATAAATAATTCTTAAAATAACCAAAAATAATTTTATTTAAAGCATCTGTTGCACCACTAGTAAATATTATTTCTCGATTACTTTTAGCATTAATAAAATTTTTAACTAAAGACCTTGTATTCTCAATTTCTTCATCGACCTTTAAACTGAATTTATAGTCACCACGATGTGCATTACAACTATAATTAGTATAATAATCACACAATTTTTGAATCACGCTATAAGGTTTGAAAGTTGTAGCACCATTATCAAAATAAATAATATTATGCTTTAACATTGGAAAATCTTCACGATTCATATACTCACCCCCAATACTTCTTTATTATTACCTCTAAAGCATTAGTAATATCATCAATTAAAATCAAATTATTAAATAGAAAACCTTTTATCAACAACTTTAAAGCTTCATCATATCGAATTCCTCTACTTTGTAAATAAAATAATTCCTCATAACTAAACTCTCCAACAAACGCTGAATGATTAGCACTAACATCATCTTCATCAATTAATAAATTAGGATTAATTTGACACTTATTTTGATTAAAAGTAACAATTCGATTATTTTGATTAAGAGTAGAATTAGACATACCTTTTGGTACTATTCCTGTAATATCAAAAATAACCTTTCCATTATTTATATTAACCGCATTATTGATAACATTACTAAAGGTGTTTTTGGAATTATGATTAATTAATAAATTATATTTTTCGTAATTTTTACTAACCGTTTTTAAAATATAATTGACATTAGAATACTCACCATCCATATTAATAATATCAAATTGATTAATTTTCTCCACATCATAGAATTTTTGAATTGTCAAATTACTTGTTCTTTCTAAATTATACGTATTCCTTATCTTCAATTTACCATCAACATAAATTTCAAAAAGATTGACATTAACACTCTCTAAACAATTTATAATTACATTAAATTTTATATCATAATTATTTGCGTAATATATACATATACTAGTATCTTTTAAACAAGATATTTCTAAATTATTGACAGCCAAAAAATTATCACTAACGGAATAATTAACCTTAATCGTATTATCGACTATTTTATCTTTTATTAAACCATTTTCAATAACTATTTTATTCATGTTATAAATTATCCTCTATAACATTTTCCCTAGTATTTAGAAAAAAATCATAACCATTTTTTTCAACTTGTGCAACTAAACTAAAATCGCCACTTTTAACAATATGTCCATTTTTCATAATATGAACATAATCAGGTTTAATATAATCTAATAAACGTTGATAATGCGTAATTAATAAAATGGCTGGTTTAAATTGTTCATAATAACCCATAACTTTTTCGCCGACAACTTTTAAACTATCAACATCAAGTCCAGAATCAATTTCATCTAATAATACCATCTTTGGCTCTAGCATATACATTTGTAATATTTCATTTTTTTTCCTTTCACCACCAGAAAATCCTTTATTTATTCCTCGATGAATCATATCCTTATTCATTTTTAAATTTTCAACCACTTGATCTAATCTTTTAATGAAACTATATAATTTAAAATTATCCCCTTCTTTTGCATGTAAAGCAGCACGTAAAAAATCCGCATTAGTTACACCATCAATTTCTAAGGGCATTTGCATTCCTAAAAACAAACCTAGGCGAGCACGCTCATCAACCGTTAACTCATTAATTAATTTATCGTCAAAATATATTTCACCTTTTAAAATTTGATAATGTTTATCACCCATAATAACCTTAGACAAAGTTGATTTTCCTGTCCCATTTGGGCCCATAATAACATGTATTTCCCCACTATTAATAGTTAAAGATAAATTATCCAAGATTTTTTTATCTTCAACTTTAACAGTTAAATCAACAATTTTAAGTGTATGCATAAAACCATCTCCTAACTAATTATTATACATTAATACTTAAAAAAAGTCGACAACTTCGACCTTTTAGAACATTTTTAGAAAAACTTTTTATAAACTTTTTGAAAAGCATGATGCCTTAAAACATTTTCGTTTATATGTGCAACCTCATAATTATTACCCATAATATAATCCTTATAATTCCGTTTTAGTTCTACTTTTTGAATTTCAAATAAGTCAAAAAATCGCAATATTATATTAGAAAAATCACTTATCATCATACCTTTTTCATTTATTGTTAAATTATTAGCTACTTGTTGCAATTCCATCCCATAAATAAAGTTGCTTATAGTATCTATATTAGCAAATTGAATATCCTTAGAAAATGGTTCAATATTTTTCAATTGCAATAAAATATTATTTTTATCATTTTCCGTATAATTATTGACCATTTCTTCTTTAAAATTAACATCCATATATACACAAATTCAAAACATTATAATGCATCATATCCATCAAAATAGTATATAATAATGGATTAACGCTATATTCAACTAAATCATTTCCTGAATTATTATGTATATGCTTATCTTGATACGTAAATCTAATGTTATCCAAAAATTTATTTAAATAATCTTTATCATATTCCATATTATAAATATCATTACAATTAAGTTTTTTATTATAAACAGGCATATAAAAATTTGCCATAATATCACCTCAATAAAATTATATTAACATATAAAAAATTAAAAAACAAGAATTAACTGTATATATATTTTTTTCTATACCATAATATAAATGAATATTTGCAGTATTCACTAAAAAGAGCACAACTCTTTTTATTTTTAACTAAAATATGATACAATAATTTATATAAGGAGGAATAATTTATGGATTGCATTTTTTGTAAAATAATTAATAAAGAAATTTCTTCATATACTATTTATGAAGATGAAATAGTTAAAATTTTTTTGGATATTAATCCTGATGTTAATGGTCATTTATTAATAATTCCTAAAAAACATTATTTGGGATTAAAAGAAATTGATGATCAAACACTTTCACACATTATGAAAATGGCTAGAAAAATGGAAGAGAAATTAATTAATAAATTACATATTGACGGATTAACACTTATTCAAAATAATGGATCTGTTCAAGAGGTTAAACACTATCATTTACATTTAAAACCACATTATAATCAAGCACAAGAATTAAAACCTGTTGAAGAAGTATATAATCTATTAATGAATTAAACATTTTTATAAAAGGAGAAATAATTATGGATATAGTTTTCAATGACAAGCAATTTAAACAAAGGCTAAAATTATACAAAAAATCACCAGCAAATGACAAACATGTTTTTAATATCATAGAAATAGCAATAGGAAACAAAGAAGGAAATTTAACAGATTTACATGATGAAGTAACAATTATTGATGAAAACTTATTAACCAAAAATGAAAAAGATATTGCTTTTAAATTAGCAAAAATAAAAGGAAATAAAGGCTATTTATCAGTATATGAAAAATTACAAGAAAAGTTTAATGACTATAAAAAATTACAAGAAAAATTTACTGATTATAAAAAATTGAAAAAAATTAATAATGAATTATTAGTACTATTGAACAAATATTACAATTTAGATATTGATGATATACATGAAAAATATAAAGTATTATATACTGAATTAATATACTCACTAATTGAATTAAAAGTTAATTTAGGTCTAGATTTACGTGATATTTCAATATTTGATATAACTTGGTATTGTATATTAATGTATAATGACATTGTAAATAATGATTATCAAACATTAGCAATAGATCAACATTTAGATAGTGAGACTGGTGAAGTTTATATTGACAAACAACTCCTAAAAAGGAAATCACCTATCAATAATTAACTTATTTAGTCAAAAAAACTGTCAATAGACAGTTTTTTAATTTTCATCACTAAATTTTTCAATTCCTACTGTAAACTCACCTACTAATTCATTAAATTTAATTAAATTATTAGCAAGTTCACTCTTGTCACTCTCACATTGAATACGATCCAATTTAAGTTGCTCTTTCATCTCATTCAAACTTTCTTTCTCAGCATTTAATTCACGTTCTAAAGCTTCTAGCTGCTGTTTTTTCTCTTTCATAAATAAGATATTCTTTTGTTTTTCCTCTTTAATCTTTTCTAATTCTTGTTTACGTTTTTCTTGAAAGGCTATTTTTTCAGCATTCAATTTTTCTTGTTGTTGCTTAAGCTCATCTATACTTTTTTCAATAACAATTTTTTTCTGCTTTAGCTTTTCATAAGCTGTTTTTTTATACTCTTTTATCTTTTCGTATTCAAGCTCTTTAGTTTTTTCAAAATTGCTTTTATCTACATTAAATTCTTTTATTTTTTCCTCTAATTGCTGTTTTAGTAACAAATTTTTTTGAAAAATATTTGTAGCTTCTTTAACATTATTATTAGCACGTTCAAAAATATTCTCAATATTTATAGAATCTTTTGGAACATTACTACTAGCATTTTTAATTTCGCTAATATCACCAACATCAGAATTATCATTTAAACTATTATCAATAACAAAATCTTTATCTAAATCAATTTCATTGTCATTAGAGACATTTTCTTGAACATCATTTAAAGACATCTAACTATTCCTTATCATTAGGTAATTGTGAAAAACTTGTATTAAATTGAGAAACCAAAGTTTTGAATCTCGCACAGCTTTGCGCTAAATTTTTATTTTCTAACTCTAACTTCTTTTCTTCTACTTCTTTATATTTTGCAAATTGTTCTTGTTTGAAATCTAATTCTTTTCTAGAATTTTCTAATCCTTGACGAGTCAAGCCAATCTCTTTATCTAATTGTTCCCTTTCAGAATCCAATTTTGATTGTTCTAAATCCTTAAACTTCGCAAACTCTTGCTCTTTAGTAGATAACTCATCTTGTCTTTCTTTTAAGCTTTTTTGAGTCATTTCTCTTTCTTTTTCAAATTGACTTTTTTCTGTATCTAATTTATTTTTATCACTTCTAATTTTTTCCTCTTCAACCTTTTTATAGTCTTCAAATTGTTCCTTTTCAGTTTCTAATTGTTCCCTTGTAATATTTAAAGATTGTTCTAACAAATCAAGCTCTGTATTCTTAGCCAAAACATCCTCATTAAACTTAGCCTCTTCACTTTCGATTCTTTGACGTTGGGTTGCAACATACTCATCACATTGCTGTTTTTCTTTCTCAATAGATTTTCTTTGTTCTGCAACATAACGATCAAATTCAGCCTTTTCTTTTTCAAATTTTTCTTTTATTTCTTCTAAAGATTTTTCATTCTTATTTAATGAAGATTTTTTTTCTATTAAATTAGAAATAAAATTATTGGCTCCAACTACATCACTATACAAATTATTGAATAGAGAATCGAAATCTGAAAGAACATCATTACTTTCAGTATCTACAATAGAAGTGCTTGTAGAACTTATATTTTCCTTTGGTTGAATATCTTTATTAGAATTTTCATTAATAGAAGTTAATTTTTTATCATCACTATCATCATTGTTTTCAACCGCTAAAACAGGTTGCTCAAACTCTGCAGGTTTTAAATCCTCATCTTTAGTTGAACTAACGAAAGCCGAAAAATTATCATTATTTAACTCTTCCCCAATTGAATCAAAATCTTCATCTAATAAATTAGCTCCATTATCAATTTCCATTATCTCTTTATCATAGAAATCATTTTCTTTTAATACATTGTTTTCATTTTCATCTAATACCTTATTATCTTTATTATCCATAAATTCTAATCCTTTATCCATCTTTCTTTCCCCTCTTTACTATTACTTAGAGCAAAATAACATACCCTAGTATTAAATTATCATATACAGTATATCATAAAATTTTAAAAAGTAAAACTATTTTTTTACTTTTTTTTATTTTTTAATTATATTTTGAAATCATCTAGAAAATCATCTATGGTCATTATTTGATTATCAATATTATCTAAAGTTGCATTTGAACTATCATTAATTTCAATAACGTCGTTGCTTTCTTTAGTAATAATTTTAAAATTTTTAAATACATCCACAATATTCCCCTTACAAATAACCGTTCCAGTCGAATACCTATCCAAAATAGGAATTTCTGTCATTTTAAATAATAATATATCATCATGTTTTTTAATTCCTAATGAATCTTTACTATTAGTAATAAACGTTTTCAATACATTATAAGGATTGGTCTTAACTTCTCTAATAATTTGTACACCTTTTTTAGCCCTACTAATATAATCAAATTGAGTTAAATGAATGCGTTTAACAGTATTTTTATTAGTAACAAGTGTTAAATAATCATAACATTTTTGATCAAAAACTTCACCATTTACCACATAATCATTTTTTAAATTAATAGCCTTAACACCACTTGCCTTTAAGCCAACAACAGGAACTTCTTCTAATTTATAACGCAATCCATAGCCATTAAATGTTGAAATGAAAATATCACTCGCATTACTCATACAAACAGAAACAACTTGATCGGCCTCCTTTAATTTTATACATGATATTGGTTTAGAATATCGCTGAACTTTAAAATCAAATAATTTAGTACGTTTTACCATACCATCATGCGTAAAAATAGTAATGAAACTATCATTATTAAAATCATAAACAGGATATGAACTAATAATATTTTCTCCCTCACCTAATTTAATAATATTACTTATATGTTTTCCTAATTCTTTCCACCTTAAATCAGGCAACTCATAGACTGGTACATATAAATAATTACCTAAATTTGTAAAAATTAAAAGCGTATCCATTGTATTTGTTTCAAATTGTCCCAAGACATAATCCCCATCTTTTAAAGTTATAGAATTATCATCACTAGACTTATAGCTTCTTAAAGAAGTCCTTTTTACATAACCATCATGCGTGACAACCACTACACAATCTTCCTTTGGTATAAGATTAGTAACATCTATCTTAATCTCTGTGATTTCCTCTTTAATTACCGTTTTTCTGGGTATACTATACTCATCTTTGATCCGTATCAATTCGGCTCTAATAACATCCATCAATTTTTTATTATCATTTAAAATATTCTCTAAAGCTTTAATTAATTTTTTTAAATTTTTTTGTTCTTCTATTAAATCAGCAACATCAGTATTACTTAAACGATATAATTGTAAATCAACAATTGCAGTTGCTTGCTTTTCTGTAAATTCAAACTTTTCAATTAAATTCTTAATTGAATCACTTTTGTTTTTACTAGCTCTAATTAAAGAAATAATTTCATCCAATATAGATAATGCCTTTATTAACCCTTCCACAATATGCATTCTAGCTTTAGCATGTTCTAAATCAAATTGTGTTCTTTTCGTAACAACATCTTTTTGATGATTAACATATGCATTTAAAATTTCTACTAGTCCAAGTGTCATTGGTCGGTTATTAACAATTGAAACCATATTATAGTTATATGTAATTTGCATTTCCGTATTCTTTAACAAATAATTTATAATTAAATCACTATTAGCATCTTTTTTTAAATCAATGACAATTGTTTCAGGATTATCCAAATTGGATTCATCTCTAACTTCAACAATACCGTCAATCTTTTTGTCAATTCTAATATCATCAATTTTTTTCACCAAATTAGCTTTATTGACATCAAAAGGAATTTCAGTAATAACAATTTGCTTCTTCCCTTTATTTTGCTCAATTACGTATTTAGATTTAACAACAATTTTGCCTCGTCCCGTTTTAAAAGAATCTTTAATTCCATTTATACCTTCAACAATTCCACCAGTTGGAAAATCAGGCCCCTTTACAATTTGCATAACGTCATCTAATGTTGCCAAAGGATTATCCATTAATAAAATTGTTGCATCAATAATTTCACCTAAATTATGAGGCGGTATATTAGTCGCATAACCTGCACTAATACCTGTCGAACCATTAACTAATAAATTAGGAAACTTAGCTGGTAAAACTGTTGGTTCCAACAGAGTATCATCATAATTCCAAGTCCATAAAATTGTTCCTTTATCAATATCTTTCAATAATTCATTACTAATTTTTGAAAGCCTAGCCTCTGTATAACGCATAGCTGCGGCACTATCACCGTCCATTGAACCATTATTTCCATGCATATCAATTGTTATGGCATTCTGTTTCCACCATTGACTCATCCTGACCATAGCTTCATAAATGCTAGAATCTCCATGGGGATGATATTGTCCCATAACATTTCCAACTGTTTTAGCCGATTTTTTATAAGCCTTATCATAGGTGTTTTTATCACGATACATACCATAAAGTATACGTCTTTGAACTGGTTTTAAACCATCACGAACATCAGGTAAAGCACGTTCTTGAATAATTGACTTAGCATACTCACCAAATCTAACACCCATAATTTCTTCTAGTGAATAATTATAAATTCGTTTTAATATATCTTGCATAGAATCACCTTATTCAATTATAACAAAAAAAAAGAAAAAAGCAAATTTCTTTTTCATTAATATAAACAGCCCTGATTATTTTCAATTATCTTGTTTTTTATCATCAGAATTTTCCAACGTTTCACTCTTATCATTATCGACTTGATTTTCATCCGTATTACTATCTGAGGTATTCTCTTTATTATCCTCCTGATTAAAATCCCCATTAGAATCTTCTGTATTATTTGGTTTATTCACATTATCATTCTCTTCTTTTTTAATTGAAGTAGTTGTTGGCACTTTGGTTGTTGGCACTTTGGTTGTTGTCGTTTTCGTTGTTGATTTTATTGGAGTTGTCGTTGTAGCTTTACTAATTGTTTGATTACTATTAGAGACAATCTGTGTTTGGGTATTAGCAACATCAATAGCTTCTCCCTTCATCACCTTATTAATTGTTTCTCGTGCATAATCAACAGTAGAAATATCAGGTTCCATTACATACAATTTTTGTGACCCATAACTATAAGTATAATTTTCTGAATCACTACCATTTAAACTTATTGATGCTATATTCCATTTTGGCATCTTATCAATCTGAAATTTAGCTAAAGACTGAATATCCGACATTCCCATATTAGTTTGGAAAGAATCTTTTAAAGAATCTAAAATACTTGTATATTTACTTAAAATGGCTGGACTCATCGCCTTATTTACAATAGCTGTTATAACAGCTTGTTGGTTTTTAACACGTTGTCTATCCCCATCAACAAAATTATATCGAGCACGCGAAAAAGCCAAAGCATATTTACCATTTACATAATTATACCCCTTATTAAACTGATAACCATAAGTATTAAAAGTATAATCGGAATATACCTCTACACCACCTAAAACATCTACAAGATTAATCAATGATGAAAAATTAACACGAGCATAATAATTAATATCTATGCCAAGTAAATTCTCAATTGTTCCAATTGAACAATCAATTCCATACATACCAGCATGCGTTAATTTATCTTTTTCATTGTAACAAGAAAGCTCTACATAATAATCTCTAGGTATTGATGTTAACAAAACCTGCTTCGTTACTGGATTAATAGTTATTATCATATTAACATCACTTCGCGCTATAGAGTCAATCTCGCCATAAGTATCTATACCACTTAAAAATATATTAAATGAATCCTTTGTAACATTAACAGAATTAGATTCGACTTTAGTTTCTTTTTTTATTGAGAACTGATAAATAATTTTTGTTTTATCATCAAAATCCTCAATTTGCTCATCTAAAATAGCTTTATGATAATCAGCTAATAAAATAGCGTCAGTCTGTTTTTTTAATAAGGCATTTCCTAAATCAAAAATACTTTTATTATTAACTGTTTCAAATACAACTTTATTTTTCAATTCTTCTAAAGCCTTATCATTATTACCTAGTTTACCAACATATCCAACTTTTTTATCTAATAAATCATTTTCGCTAGATAAATCACTTTCATCTAAAACTAATACATAATAATTTTCAACCTCATAATTACTACCTGTTATCTCTCTAAAAAATGATATAGTCCTATCAATATAGTGATTAGCAAAAAATAATATTACAGATAAAATTAAAACCATTACATCACTAATAATTTTTATTTTCCATTTTATTTTTTTGTGAAGACATAATAAACCAAAAATTAAAATACAAATAATACCAAATGTAAATATTAAAAAAGTAATTTTAAATGGAAGCATGTTTAATTTAAAGATATTTATTGTAAGTAATAAAGCTATAAAACAAAAGATAAAATATAATAATGAACTTATAATATTTATCATCTTTTTAGTTTTAGGATTAATTTTTTTCACCTTTTTTGCCATTTATTTACCTCTTCTATAATTAATTATTATTCTTATACTAAAAAATTATAACACTTTTTTTTAATATTGGCAAATAACAAAAAAAACGAAGTTGAATAACTTCATTATTTATCCTAAAGCAACATCCAATACCATCATTATTGTAAAACCAACTATTAAACCTAATGTCGATAAATTTTTATTTTCCTTAACAGACTCTGGTAATAATTCCCTAGCTGCTACTGTAATCATTGCCCCAGCGGCAAAAGAAAGTAAAAATGGTAAAATACCTCTTATAGTTAGGACTAATACAACACCAATTATTGCTGATATAGGTTCAACAAGTGCTGAAGCCTGACCAAACATAAAACTTTTAGTTCGAGAAAATCCTTCATTTCTAAGTGGCAAGGAAACAGCTGCACCCTCCGGAAAATTTTGAATACCAATACCAAGTGCTAACATAATAGCGCCAATTAAAGTCATACCAGAAACCCCACTCGCAATACCTCCGAATGCAACTCCTACTGCCATACCTTCTGGGATATTATGAATAGTAATAGCTGATACCAAGAGAATACTTCTTTTTAATGAAGCCGAATCTTGTAAATTACTCTTATTTTTAAGTACCCGGTCTAAAAAGCGATCAGATAATAAAACAAATAATCCACCGATAATAAAACCAGTCATTGGTAATACCCACGCAATATAATCTAGCTCTATAGATAAATCAATGGCAGGTGATAATAATGACCAAAAGGATGCGGCTATCATTATTCCAGCACTAAACCCTAAAATTGTATTTAATACCTTTTTATTAACATCTTTAAAAAAACATACTACAAGAGCCCCTAGTGCTGTTACACCCCAAGTAAAAATTGTTGCAAGTAGTGCCTGAACTACTGGATTTAAATTTTCAAACCAATTCAATCTTATTCACCTCATACTACATAATATGTTTTTGTTTATAAGGTGCTACAAGGATTTAAATAAAATATTTTTTGATAAAATATCACATATATTTAATCTTAAAATTAACGAAAATAAAAGTTTTATTTAAAAAACTATAACTTTTTTAATTGAAATTAAACTTTTTTGTGATGTTTTAAACTAATTTAATTCATAATAACAAAAAGTAATCCAGCTTTCGCTGACTCTTCAGGGGGCTAAATTTATTGCATATAAAATTAATTATTGTTAATTAGTTCCCTATATTTTAAGCAATTTAAAACCATTTTAGATTAATAAAAGTTAAAATATATTATCGAATTTTATAGTTTGAGTACCTATTTGGGTACCTAAAAGTGATAATTCTACTACTTATATTCATATTTAACTCCTCATTTTTGCATATTTTAGCCATTTTTTAATTATCAGCATTTACAAATATTCATTTATTTGTTATATTGAGTATATTAAAAGCAATTAAGTTTGCTTGGGGTTCGTGGTATCGCGGACGGTAAGAACTGATAATATTTCAGTTTTTATTTTTTACTTATTATTTTGTCAATCTTATTTTTAAGAGCATTACATACCTCTTTATCTTCAAGTATATTAATACTAAAAGTTCTAGCACCAGCATGATTAATAGAGGCTCCACAATGATAGATCTTATTATTATCAATTACAAAATAACGATCATGAAATGCATCACTATATTTAACAGTCAAATTACTGTATTGATTATTATATTTTTTAACATCCATATTTGTAAGTAATCCATTTTGCTTTGTAATGACTATAACATCAACATTCAATTTTTTTATCATATCTAAAATAGTGATATCTGCATAGGCATCACAACAATTAACTCTTTTTTCGCATTCAAAAATATTTCATTTATTTTAGAATATGCATCATATATTTGACCATCAAAGAATAAATGATTACTTTTTTCTTTAAACTTCGACATTGTTTCTTCTAACAAATCTATTCTTTTTGAATCTTTTAAAACAAGTTCATTTATATATGTTTGCTCCAATAAAGTTTTAGATATATATTTTTTCATTACTACAAATGCTCGCATAATATCTACACTTACAGAAGATGCAACACTTGTTCTAAGAACACTTGCAAGCATTGCAACACCTTGTTCAGTAAAAACATAAGGTATTTTTCTAACACCACCATGACTATTTAATCTTGAAGTTCCAAAATGGAACTTCAAGTTATAATACTCTTCTTTAGTTAGCTGAAAATAAAAATCTTTAGGAAAGCGCTCTATATTTCTGTTAACTGCTTTATTAACATCTTTCGTTCCATTTGCGCATTCATAAAGTCTTGCTAAATCTGAATCCAACATTACTTGTATACCACGAACTTCATAAATTAGATTTTCAACTTTTCCTACTTCTTTTTCTTTTACAAGAACATCATTCATTTTATAATTCTCCTTTCATACAGGTTTGGGATAAATCCCATATTTTGCAAATGGCGGAAGTCAATTTGTAGTGCTGGCTAGGACTCAAATACTCAACTCTGCTTTTTTATGTTTTTCATCTTGAATTTTTTTTATAAGTTTTTACCTATATTTTAACTATTTATGGGGACTTTTTTATGTCTTTTTTATTATTTCAGTCCCTATTATTTAAAGCATTAATGTATTTATCCAAGTATTTATTTCTATCTTTCGAATTATATTGCATAATAAATCTTGGATGTTCTAAAGCAATAATCTTATCAAAAAAATTATATTGTTCATTAATTTTTGTTAAAAATTTAAAATTTTCTCCACTTCCTATACAATAACATATAGATGTTTCAATTCCAAAAGCAATATGTTTTTTTAAAGAATCAACAATAAAATCGTGCAAAACATTCTCTAATTTTTTATTTTCGTAATAATTTGAATTAACTTCATTTCCTTTTGAATTTACATTTACTATACCTAATGGGCATACAAAACTCATAAAAAAGTTCTTATAAAATTTTTCACAACCACCATATTGCTCCATAACATCATATAAAAAATCAGAAGATGATTTATTTATATAAAATTTATCAATCATAATACCAGTTTCTTTATAAAGATGACTTGCATCTTCAAATGGAATACCTGTTATTGCTGTGCCCTTTCTTGCTGGTGAGCTGCCAAGTATTAAATATCTTTTATTAGGGTCATTATAATATTTTTTATAAAAAGCATTCGTAATCTTTTTTATTCGTACTCTATTTTTACCACTAAATGGATTACTAATAGTATAATTATCAAATAATTCTAAAGATATATTCGCTAACCATTCATTAAATTCTAGAACACTATCTGAAAAGTTTTTCCTTTTAACTATTGTATCATCTCTCTTTTTACATCCAGACTCTATCTAAATTAATCTTCTCTTGATCTTTGAAAATATTAAAAAAAATCTATGCTATAATAATTACATATTACACATAAATACATCTTCAAATCATTTACCATCTTATTCTAAAAAAATTATCTAATTTTTATTAATATGAATTAAAACAATATAATAAAAATCTAAAACTTTAATGCCTAATTATTACCTAATTTCTTTCTATAATAATGTCAGAAACAGTCAAATTATCATAATTTAAAATATTATCTAAAATTACTGTTACAACATCTTTAGGATTCATAAAAGTATTTGATTTATCTTCAGATACATATTCTCTATTATTGATCCAAAATTCTGTATTCATTCCTCCAGGATAAACACCTATAACTTTTACTGATGTTCCCTTATATGCTACTTTTAAACTTTCAGTATATCCTCTTTCACCCCATTTAGTAGCACAATATAATGCTTCCTGTTTATTTCCTTTTAATGCAGCCGAAGACATAATATTTATTATCTTTAAATCCTGTTCATTTTTAACCTTTAATGTTTCTTTGGTACATAGTATCATTCCCTTTAAACCATTTAAAGATATTTCTATATCTTCAGAATTATATTCTATTGGTGATTTAAAACAAGCTTTTTGGGCATTATTTACCAAATATTTTATATTACCCAATTTTGAAATTTCATTTATAGATTTATTTATAAATTCTTCATCAGTTATATCTCCTATAAAACCTCTATAGTTTTTCTTAAATACTTCATCTAATTCATTCATTTTTTGTTTATTTCGTGATATGTTACAAACAAATAAACCTCTTTCGATTGCTTGTTTGGCAATTTCTAATCCTAACCCACTAGATCCCCCAGTTATTATTAATATATTTTCCTTCATTATTTTCTCATCTCACTTTCAAACTATTATTTTAATTTTTTTATATATCGCTTTATTTCTTTTTTACTCACTTCAGAAATCATACTATCTTTATATTTAAAATCTAATTTTTTGATAATTTTGGGACTAATATTATTTTCAGAATAGTGACAAAGAACCACTTCTTCAATACCATCTTCTTTTAGTTTTTCAAGCATATATTCAGTTGACTTTAACGCATAACCTTTACCTCTTTGTGATGGTCTAATACCACAAGCAATATGTCCTATAGTTTTAATTCCTAAAGGTTTTAAATTATGTCTAATTTCACTCATTCCAATTAAAGTATCATCATCAAAAATGAAATAAAAATCAGAACTTTCAAAGTAATCGACATCGTAATCAAATATATTGCCGTTACGATAATCATCCACAACTTTTAAAACAGCATCATAATCTAATTCTTCAATAGGATTATTGCAATCATAATCAATTATACAAGGTACATATAGCCCACCATGTTCTTGCCATTCTTCGATCATTTCTTTATATTTATCCTTATGTTCAATTGTTGGTATTACTAATTTTATCATTTTTTAAACCTTTCCTATAATATAACACTTTTATTCTCTTTCAAGTGGACAAGTAGTACATCTAAAAGCTCCACCATCTTTTGCTGTTTGTGATAAATTGATTGATATTATATTTATATTAAATTTTTTTAATTCATTTGCAATTCTTTTATGATTTGAATTCATTATAACTGTGTTAGAATCTATAGAAAAAACATTTGTAGCTAATTCAAATTGTTCTTGCTCAGTTACCTCAATTTTCGTAAATTTATCAAGTAATTCGTAAGATTCATTTTCTATACCATCTTTATAGATTAAAGCTAAATTAGAACTTACAATTGTAAATACTACGTCTAAGTGGAGAAATTTAGGTTTTAATTTTATCGGTACAACAGCGTAATCTTCTCCTAAAACATCATTTAAAAACCTAACCCCTTCCATAGTAGTCCTTTCACTAATTCCTACATAAATGGTCTTATTATCCACTAGTATATCTCCACCCTCTAAATAAATATTAGATGGTACTTTAATTATCTTATTTGAATCTATTTGATCAATTATTTTATGCCAACCATTTATGGCTAAACGCCTGTTTTCTTTCTTCATATTTGATATAAAAAATTTATCACCAATTACAAATGCTAAATCTCTAGTAAACATTTGTCCTTTTGCACTATCAACTTGTTCTGCTACCAATAAATTTATTCCATGCCTTTTTAATTCATCCCAAAAACACTTTTGTTCTTCTAATATTGCTTCTTTAGTTGGAATTCCACCATTTAAAGCATAATATTTAATTGTTTCATTATTAATAGCTAAATTAGATGAATCAAAATAATCAGCACTTGATACCACAACTGTTTTTAATTTACTATATTCATTATTTACTTTTATTTTCACAGTTATATACCTCCAAAAAAAAATATATATATATTATAACATAATATTCAAACTATTCCTAAATTTTATCCATTATTTTAACATTAGATTCCTTTAGAAAAATCTATACTATTAATAAAATTAAAATCACGTTCTTTTTATAAAACGTGATTTAGTTTAAATTATCCAACTATTAATTTATTTTAATACTTTTTGCTTACCAATTTTATTCAACATATTCATACAATCATCAAATTCTTCTTTAGCTTTATAATCGTTTTCTAAATACTCACCAATAATTCCCTGATTAGTATCTGCTATATACCAATCTTTAGAATAATATACACATTTTATAGAATGTCTACTAATTGGCATATAATTTTCTTTATTTATAGAATAATTGATTGAATTAATCAAATTTATTACCGAATCTATATTATATCTTTCAGTAGAAAAATCAACATATTTTATTTCATTTCTAGGATCCATATAAGATACTTCAGGATTTTTTGATTTAATATTTTTAAAATCAAAAGTAGCAGATTTATAAACAATATCTAATTTTTTATGATATTTATCTGTATCTTTATATAATTCATCATCTTTTTCTAAATTTTAAATAATACTGAATTGTTTTAACCAAAACAAAAAGTGAGCCAGCTTTCGCTGACTCTTCAGGGGGAAATATTAATATCAGTTCGTAACAATTTAAAATTGTACTAAAGTCTTGTAAAATAAGGCTTTTTAATTTTTTTTAATTTATCAAAGTTTATTAAAATAACATTATTTTTTGCATTTAGTATCTGAATTTGGTATCTGGAAAACTATACTATTACATTATTATACTCATTGCACTTTTCTTCTAATAATTTAAAATCACAACATCTTTTAGCAATATTTGAATCTAATGTACCATTTATATATTTATCATATAATTTTTTAGATCTTCCATATAATTTTTCGCTATTACGATTTAACCAATAGATTTGGTCCTTTAATAATTTGGTATATTTTTCTTCTGATTTAGTTAAACACTCTTTATCTAAATCTAACTTAATTATATTATTTTCAGTAACAGGTAACATATTATTAAAATTAATTGCACCTAGTTTACCATTATCTATTTTTAAAAAGTCTAATTTAGATCTTAATTTTAAATGTTTTGGTTTAGGACTAGATAAGGGTGCAAAATACTTACAGTTATTAACTTCAAATAATATACCAACAAATGGTCTTAATTCCTTTTCATTATAATTATAAGGAACCTTGTCATCAAATCTTCTTAAATAATTACAATATTCTGTATCTAATCTAACTAAAATTAATGATTCTTTCATGATATCACCTTCAATAGATATTATATACTAAAAAGCATAATAAAACTAGAGTGTGCTCTCTAGTTTCTTTTTTAATTTCACTGTTATGGCCGGAATCGCCGCTTTTTTAAGTTCCTGTCAAAGCCGGAATCGCTTCTTTTTTAAGTTCCTCTTATAGTGGGAATCACTAGCTTTTTTATTGCCATAAGGCATTATTAGTATATGCATTTCTGCATAACATAATCACTTATGTGCTAATAATATATCATAAAATAGTAATCTTGTCTATATTTTGACGACATTTTGTCAAAATATATGTGATGCAATTCCATGTTGTTATAATCTACATTATACATACATTTTTAATAATTTACCAAGTTTTACTAAATTAATACTTATTTTATATTTCATATCATTAATAAGCATAAATTTAAAGTTGTTATGAACAAATCATAGTTAAAGGAACATTATATGTATCTATCAAATATGATTGTGTACAACTTAATAAATACATCATATCTGGAGTAATATTTTTAGAATCTACTCCAGGCTGAACAATAAATATTTTCATATCTATTTTTTTACATTTTAATAAATTTTTGAACTTATATATGGTTTCTATATCTCCAAGTTCAATTCTTGAATAATTTTTTTCTTGTGCTAAATTCTCCCTATGTAACATATGGTCAATTATTATATCTATATTTGCCCTCCATTTAATAGATTTTTGACATTGTCCACATACTTCATATAAATCACTTATTCTCTTTCCAGGAGTATTTTTACCACTAAACTTACAATGATATAATTCAATATAAATACATTTTTCGTCGTTTCTTAAAGTTACTATATCTGCAATTTCTCCAGACCCATCATCATCAAAAATAACTTGATATTTATTATTTTCTTTTAATTTGCTAATTATATGATATTGAATAGAATTTTTAATTTTATTCTTTGTTTGTGATTCAACTGAAATATCTACGTTGTTCCAATTTTCTTTAATTATTCTATCTTTATGAAAATAATTAGAAAGATCTTTATTAATCTCCACATAAAGATTACCTTCAAGTGATGACTGATTATCAAAGAAAATCCTTGGTGGATTTTCTGTAAAGTAATCACTTATATTTCCCATACTATTATTATTTTTAAACAATTCTACTTTTTTACCAGAAATATTTATAAATTTATAACCTTTATTAGTAATTTCTAACTGAAACTGTAAATCATTTATTAAAAATGTTATATTTTTATCTAGTAATTCCGCATCTACTATTTTTAAATCTATTTCATCTAGACTATTCTCATTTATACCGCTTTTAATAAAATATTTATTATAATCCTCAATTGCTAACTCATCTGGCCATTCTATAGAAATTGGTACATGAGTAGGCCTTTTATTAATAACTTTAGGAACTAATGCTGAATTTAAAATATCTTGTGTGTTGATTGAATCATCCAATAATTTATCAAGTATATTGTCACACCAATTCTTCCAATAATCTATTGTTTCTACCCATTTAGACCATATCGTTCCTTTATATGAACAACCAATAGAAACCTTACCATTACCATCATATCCAGTACCAAATATGTTAGATTTTATGGAAGTGCCTGCCGCAGAATCACTTATACCCGATGCAATATCAATACCAGCATACATTTTATATCTAATTGGTCCATTGATAGCAGTTCTTAATCCTACTGAAGCCATCATTAATCGATTAATCCCAGATAATGCCCTAAATACTACATCTCCAGTAATTTTATTCGTTGTATTAAAGATTTTGTCTGCTATCATATTTGAGATTGTTTTATTAGATGAATTTATAAATACTGTATTCTTTTCTTTATTCCAATAAACAACATATAACTCCAATATTTTATTAGTTATAATTTTATTCGATGTCCAAGAAATTGGAGACTCAATTGCTTCAATAATTACAAATGTATTATTTTCTTCATTTATTGAAATTACAGATAATTCATCATTAAATATTTTTTTCCAATTTTCTATTTGCCATTCTCTTATATCAGTTTTATATGCAACCATACTTACTTTTGGAACTAACTGTTTTACTGAAATATCTCGTAATTGTTCTATATCAAAACCACTCATAAATTGCTGAAAAGATATTTCCTTACCTATTGCAGTTTTTGATAAATCGCTAATTATATAATCCCAATTAGAGTCTAGTGAATACAATTGTTTTATTTCTTCATTAACCTCTTCAAGCATAATATTAGCCACTAATGATGCATTTCCAATTTTCTCATTACTAACCCTAGCAAAGCGCCCTATAAATTGAAGGGTAATTGGTAAACTTTTATATTTATCATGAATGGCCGCAATTTTTAAATTAGGTAAATCTATTCCTTCACCAAACATATCTACACAAACAACTATTCTCGATTCCAAACTTCTTAATTTTGACAAATTATCTTTATTTGTATTTTTTGTCTGATTACTTGTAATCAATACTGGGTTATAATTACTATAAAATTTTTTATATATTTTTTCATATAAATCTAATGCTCTTTTCTTTGAACCAGCTCTTACTAACAATAAATGATCGTACCCATTTTCAATATCATTTTTCAAAATTGAAATTGATTTTTTAGCAACTTCAATATCTGATTTCGAAATATCATATTCAATTACAGGATTAAAATTTATTTTTGTAAAATAGCCTTCTTTTTGTGCATTACTTAATGGATAATTATAAATAATTTTACCATCTATTTTTTTATTATCATTTCTAAAAGGCGTGGCAGTGAATTGTATTATTTTCAAATTTCTAAACTTAGATTTTACATTATTCCAAGTTTTAGCAGCAATATGATGCGCTTCATCAATTATTACAGCACTACAATTTTTCTTAAGAACATCTATCTGTTCATCATTAAGTCTAGATATAATACCTATTGTCGAAACAATAATATTAACATTTTGTGTAATGCTTTCAAATGTTTCTTTATCACTTGGTGTTTTTTTTAACATGCATACATTTGGTAATGATGCCTTTTCATTCAATATTTTAAATTGTGAAATAAGACCTAAGGTTTTACATTTATTATAAGTTTGATCCCTTAATAAAACACTTGGCAATATAATTAATACCTGTTCTAATTTTTCACTGACTATATATGACAACATAGTTTCTGTTTTGCCTGTTCCAGTTGGCATCACAATAGTTGCTTCATTATTAGAAACAGTAAAATGAGATTTCAAAGCATATAGTGCGCCCAATTGTGGCTTCCTTAGTTTTTTTTCTAATAAATCATAATTTAAATTATTATCCCATGACTTTATTATATCCTTTTTTAAAACTTCATTACCATCATAATTGCACTGACAATTTATTAAATTTTCCTCAATACGATATTCCATTCTTTCACTTCCTTACTACTTAAAAGCGCCAATACAAAAACTTATAAAATAAGCCTGTACTAGCGCTTCCTTTTTATATACCAATTATAGCACATTTTCCAATATTTTCCTATTAATATGATAATTTCTATGACACAGTGACACATTGTTTGTGGGTACCCTAGTCTCATTAATAGTGTCATTGTGTCATTTTTTACATTTATTATCTGAATAAGAACGAATCATATCAAAATATACTTTATCTATTCTAATAAGTTCTTCAAATTGTTCTTGTGGAGCATTTCTATTTAGCATTGATTTTTTAATATTATTCATTCTCATCTCATAATTACAACAAGCTTGTTCATTACTTTCTTTTCTTATTTTTTCTAACAAGTTTAAATTATCATTATCAACTTGAATAATTTTAAATTCATTATTAACTGGTACAACATAATTTACTTTTGCACCACATATTAAACATTTGGAAATAAAATCAGGTAATAAATTATAGCATTTGTTATGTGAATCAATATTTGATAGCCTAGCATTGTTATTTTTTAATACTTCTTTTTCATATCTTTCTCTAGTTCTTAATAAACTTTCCAAATTACCTTCAACCATTACATTAATAACTACATCATATTTAGATAATAGTGTTTTAATTAATTTCAACAAACTATAATCAATAGGAGCTTTTTCTCTTAGAACTGAATATCCACTATTTATCGCATATGAAAAAAGTTCATCTCCCCATAAATGTGCATCAAAATTTGTTAACTTTGTATAATAAGTTGAATGTTTGGTCAGTATTTCTTTAGAATATTTACTAAAATGTCGATAATCATCAGAATTTATAACTATATAATTAGATAAATTAGCATAGTTTATAAATGTTGTTTTACCTGATCCAGGTTGCCCTATAACAAACATGATAGAAGGATTTTCTTCTGATTTCTTACCTTTAAAAATATCTTTTTTGAGCATTTCTAAAACTCTATTATGTTCTTCTTCTAATAACTTATATTTATCAATCAATTTTTCTAAAATTTTATTATCCATTTTCTCTTTCCTTTTTACTATACACTTCTGAAGCTAATGGCTGCAAAAAATAAATTAATGTATCTTTAGTTTTAAATTCTATAGCATCCCAATCAGTCCTTTTAATATAAGTAAATCTTTCATCTTTATCAACTTTATCAAATAAAACATTTCTATCTTTTACAACAAAATCGGCTGCTGCTTCCCAATTTAGGCGACTTTCATCAAAATAGCGAATCTTAATCCACTCTAATTTGCCATATTTAGTATCCAAAGGATTATTTAAAGTATATATATTTCCTCTTTCAGTTTTAAGTTTTAGTGTTGCTATATTATTAATTTCGTTTTCTAACTGCAATTTATGTTCTTCACTTGTTGGGAATATGTCAATAAAGTCTATGTTTTCTAATCCTTCTATTTCATTTAAATCATTTTCTATTCTATTTAAATTTTTTTCAATAATATCAATTATCATATAATTTATCTCCTTGCCATTTTAGAATTATTTAATGTTCAACTATTTATTCAACTTTGTTTTACAATCATTACATAATGGGCAATCAATACAATTCTTTTTATTACAAAACTCATTACCAATATTCCACAAATATTTATCTATAAGATTTGCATCTATATCTAACTTGTTACCACTTTCTATGTATGCACTAGACAGTTCTTCAATTTGACTATTATTTAATTTTTGACTATCAATAATATTATTTAAATAACTTATTTCTATATCATGCCTATCTAAAGGAATATAACCTAAATTATCGTTAAATTCACATATTTTAGATTCATATATTAATCTAAGTAATAACCCACCTGTTTTTTGACCATATCCTTTAATATTTCTAACAAACATATTAAGTTCATTAAAACTATTAAATTTTTTAATTATGTCTACTAAATTATCATATTTTGATAATTCTAATGATAAATTTATCCATTTATCTAAAGCAACATTAGGATATCTAGGATGTATATTATTTTTCATTATATTTAATAATTCTTCTTTAGTAAATTTACTTAGAGCATAATTTGGATTAAATATTTGTGGATAAATATGATAAGTATTTATTAAATTTTTATGATAGTTTTGTGATCTCATACCATAGTCTAATAAACAAGAATAAAAGATATAAATTAACCATTCATTGCTTTTATATTTTATTTCTTTTGGAAAATCAACAGTTGCTAAAGTACTTGAATCTTTATTACCATAATAATCATGTGCCTTTTTAACCAATTTATCAATATTTTCTTTATTAGCTATCATACATATCCTTATTATTTGAAAGCTTCTTCATCAATCAAAGGAAAAATATCTATTGCAGGTTCTTCATAAGGATGTATTTTTCTTAATTTAGTGATTACTTGTTTAACATTATCAATATCACAAACAAATTCTAATTTTTCTTCTTCCACAAATTCTAAATTATTATTTTTACCAATATAAGGATTAGCATTATCATTTGGCATAAAAGTACCGATTGACTTAACTGATGAAGTACAATAAGTATAATTTCCAATTACACCTGCACCTACTTCACAAACTGCATTTCTAACTTCTTCTACATTTTCTAATGGTATAGTCACAAAAATTTTCACTCTTTTAACATCAACATTCATCTTATATCTCCGTTAAAATTTCTTCAAACTTTGTATATCCACTTTCTGAATTTATATGCCCACCATTTTTAATAATAAATTGTTTTTCAGTAAGCTTATCTGCAAAATCTTTTTCTACTTCAAATTTAACATATGGATCATTATCTGAATAGTAGCAAACAATATCATTACATAATTTCTTAACATCATCAAAGTTATCTATAAACATTGGTCCATTTACAGCATCAAAATCATTATCTATTCCTAAATAATTATTAAATCCACAAACAAATATTAATTTATTTACTTTAATTTTATTTGATATTAAATATTTACATACAAATATTGGAGCAATACTATGAGCAATAATAGTTGTATTTTCGTTTATTGTTAAAGTATCCATAACATTAGACCAATTTTCAAAATTTTGATTTCCTACACCAACAGGCATTTGAGGGCATTCAACAATTTTACCGTTATTTGTTAATTGTTCTTTTAACCATGGAAACCAATTACCATCTTTTGATCCAAAACTACCATGTAATATTATATAGTTCATTTTGTCATCTCCCAACTTTTAAAATATATACATTCTAAATCATCATTGAATTTAATTTCATAAATACCATCATAATCAATATCGTTTTGTTTTAAAAGCCATTCAACTATAACTTTATTACCATCTATTGCTAATATTTTAAACTCAATAGTTTGAATGTTTTCATTTTTTACATGTTGCCATTCTTGATTTATTTCTTCTAAAGTTATATACGGTTTCATAAATGGAGTTTCTTGATAAAATGTTGTTTTAGTAAATAAAGAAACTGCACTTTCTATATCTTTATTAAACCAATAATTTTTTAAATTATTCAACCATTTTTCAATATATTCTTTATTCATATTATAATTCCTTTCTTTGAATTGGTCAGTCGCAACTGACCAATTTATTTAGTATAGTTAATTTTTCTTAGGTAGTTTACTATAATCATATTTTTCCATAACAGGATTAAGTAATTCTTGAGCTTTAGTTAATTCTTCTATAGCTTGTTCTAATGTATATTTACTTTTTCCATCTTTAAGTAATTTTAAATGTTCTACTACTTCAAATATCACAAAACCTGCTTCTCTTGTTTTATCTCTTTTATTAGAATCAAATTGTAATAAATTTGTTTCAGATTCTTTATATTTTTCTATCAATTCTTTTAAATCTTTACTAGATTTATCAGCGTATTTATCTTTTGTTTTATGCGCATGAAAATATAAAGACATTTCATCATATCCTGCAACTTTTAATAATTTAGATAATGACATATCTAAAGTTTCAGCAATCTTACGTAGATCATCTATATCTACTTTTTTTATTTTTCCATTAATTAAATCATTTAAAGTACTTCTACTAATTCCTGTTAATTTAGCAAGTTCTCTTTGCGAAATACCTTTTACCTCTCTAGCTGATTCAATTAAATTTTTAAGTTCTTCTGAATTCATTTATACCACTCCTATTATATTAATTCTTCTTTTAAAGAATTTTCATTAAATTCATAAGTATTCTTTGCTAAATTAATACCTTCGTCTAACATTATATTACCCGCTTTATCTTGATAATTTAAATATTTCTTTACTCTATCAGGTAAAACTAATTTTCTGTCGTATATCTTGCCATTAGCTGGATCAATATGTTTATCATTTATGCTTTTTATTTTAGCAATCATTCTAACTTGTGCATAAGATTCATTGTTTTCTTCAACTAATAAGTAGCCTAAATAATAACAATCCTCTAATTCAACATTTAGTTCTTCAATATATTCTCTTTTTAATGTTTGTTCATAATCCTCATTTACTTCAGGTTTTCCGCCGGTTAATTTATATTTATTATCTTCAATTCTTAGTAAAATTCTAAAATCATTTGTAAAAGCAATTCCATAAACTTGTTTTACTTTTATAGTACTAGGAACCAGATCATTATTCCATGTATAATTTGCCATCTTATCACCTCTCACTAAATTAGAAATTAATTAATAAACTCCAATCATTTATTTTAATTTATTATTATTCTCTTTTGTACATTATTCTTCAGCACAATTTAATTTTACCACTTTTTTAATCGTTTGTCTACATTTTCGGACAAAATAGCATTGACAATAATTCTGGACAGTGTTATATTTATATTGTCCTTATTATCGGACATTAAATTTTAAAGTGAAAGGAGGCTAAAATATGAGATTGTTTAAAAAAGAGAATATTACTGATTATGTTGTACCTAAGGACTTATCTTTAGAAGCAACTAGAATGCTTAATTCTATATTAATTAGACCTAATGATGAGTTAAATAATATTGACCTCTACTCTCTTAGTAATGATAGTAGAAAAGATGTTGCTTTAGCATTTAGAGAATTAAGAAAAAAGAAATATATTATTTATGGTTCTTTAGATGATACGTATTACGTTTATGTATCACCAAAAACAGATTAAAAACGAAAGGAGGAATAAAAATGTCTGCAGAAGAAACATTAAATTTAATAGCTAAACAATGGTGCACCCTAGAAGATATTATGAAACTTGGACATCTAGGTAGAAATTCTGCACTAAAGGCTAAGAAAAAAATTAAAGAAAAATTAGAAAAACAAGGTTATCTTATTCCAAAGTCTGTTGTACCTACAAAAGAAGTTGTAGCATTCTTTGATATAGATATACCTTATTTAGAATCTAGAGTTTCTAGTAAAGAATTAACAAAAAAAATATAGGGAGATGATATAAGTGAAACAACTAAATGAAATAAATAAAACAATAAAAAAAGATATCATTGTTGAAAACTTAATGATATCAGCCGGAGTTTATCTACTTGTATCTCATCCTAAGGTTGGCAAGTCAATGTTAGCGCAGCAACTTGCCTTCTCTCTTACTACTGGAGAAGATTTTTTAGGATTCAAAGTAAATCCCTCTCATATCTTATATATTACCACAGAGGGAGATATAAATCAATTAGAATCAAGATTTAAATTGATGAATTTGAAACCTAATATAGATAAATTTCATGTGATAGATTCTGATGATACACCAGACTTTTATATCAGAGATATTGAAACAGATATTCATAATTTAACATTTGATGGAGAAACTTTATTTGTCATTATGGATATGTTTAAAGATATAAAGTTTGATCCAAGTTATGATTTAAATAACTATCAAGAAATTAATGATGTAGTATTTAGAAAATTAAAAGATTTATGTAAGAAATATAATATTACTCTACTCGTTACACATCACTTAAATAAAAGAGATGACACTATGGGTAGTGTTGGATTAAATGCTGATGTATCTGGAATCATTAAATTAAAAGAATCTAAAAATAATTATAATAAGCTCACTTTATCATATAAAGGTAGAGATTTAGGTAGATTAGAATTAAATTTAAAAAGAAATGATAATCAAACATTTTCAGTAATTGATGAAAATAGTGATGATGAAATTGATTATAATCTACTACTATTTATAAAATATGCAGTCCAAAAGAAAGATTTTGATTATACAATATCAGATATTTTATCTAAGACAAATATTTTATTAACACCAACACAACTTGGTGGTTTAATTCAAAGACACATAAGTTTGTTGGAAAGTGAAGGTCTTCATATAACAAGTAAAAGAACTGCTACTGAAAGATTATGGCATTGTTCTTATGAAGAACCTTCCGAGAATAATGAATAAACGTGGCACGTTTCCGTTTACTTTAGTAAATGAAAGTGGCGATAGTGAATTCATTATCAATTAATTAAATGATATAGTTATCGTTTAATTAATCTTGCTTTAGTTGGTACCTTTACCTGTTTATCAGGTATTGGTTGAAACTAAAACAAGCATAAAGGATTCTAAGGAATTATTCCTTAGCTCACGATTGGGCATATATTATGCCCTAGTGAGATAGAGTATTATTTTTAAAACAAGATGTGAAAGGAGGGAAAATAAATGTACTCAGGAAAACAAGCACTACGATTAGAAAAATTTAAAGCATCAGATATAGGAGGACTTGATAAAGAATTAAAGATGCGAAAAGGTTCAGGAAAATATGATTCTACTAGAACACCTTATAATATAGAATTAATAAATTATAATGAACCTACTCTAGCTAGTTCAACATATAAATATCTTTATAATAACAATATTAACTATAATCCAAATAAGAAAAGTACTAAAGTATTAAATGGATTAATTATTACTAGTGGCCAAGAATTTTTTGAACACTATGGTATGGAATTTATAGATACTGGTGAAGTTTATAAAACTGGAGATAATAAGGATAAACCTATTAGACATGTAATTATAGATGAAAATCATCAATTACCAACTGAAATAAAAAGGTATTTTGATGAGAGTCTAAACTTTATAGCAGACTTTGTAGGAAAAGAAAATATAATGTATGCTGCTATACACCTAGATGAATCAACACCACATATGCATATATATTTTACTCCAGTAGTAAATGAGGTTAAAAGAAAAGTATTTGAACTAGATCAAAATGGTCATCAATTAAAACATGAAATAACTAATAAAAAAGGAGAAAAGAAACTAGTACCAATTCAAAAGAAGGATGAAAATGGAAAAAATATCTATGAAACTGTTAAAGGTAAATTTCTAAATTCAGATCAATTTTGGAAACAAAAAGGTGGTAATGCTTCTTATACTCTTATGCAAGATGATTATAATGAATTTATAAAATCTAAAGGTTTTAATTTATTTCGAGGAGAAATTGGTGGAGATAAAACTCATTTAACTAATGCTATGAAACAACAATATGAACTAAATGCTTTAAATAAAGAAATAAAACGCGAAAATGGGCTATTAAAAGAGGCAAATAAAAGTGAAAATATATTTATTGATAAAGTTGATAAAGAAACGTCAAAAGATATCTTAAATCCTATTAAAAAAGGTATTATTAAGCAATATAAAGATGAAGATATAGATAATTATCAACCTATTCAAAAGAACTTGCTGAAGATAATTTAAGAAAAGATTTAGAAATTAAATCTCTTACTAAAGAAATTAATGATTTTAAATCAGGTAAAACTTACAAAGAGCAAAATAAAATCATAGATAATCAAAAGAAAATTATCAATCAAAAAGATAATGAAATAAATAATTGGAAGAATAAATTTGATGAATTAGCTGATGAATTTAAACTATTCAAAAAAAAAATTCAAGATAAGATATTCTCTCTTACTTCTAAAATATTTGATATTCTTCATATACCATATACTTGGTATGAAGCAAATAATATTGATTATGCTATTGATAAAACGAGTGATTATTTAAAGAAAAATTCAAGGTCTAAAAATGATTTAGAAAGATGATTTATAATATTATCAGTTTATATGATAAAATGATATTGTTACGAACTGGTATATTTATAAATTCCAAAAAAGGAGGAACAATATATGGGAATATATAAATTACCTAAGAAAGAGTGGACTAAAGATGGTCGTAAATATAAATATTATTGGAACGAGAAAGATAAAAGTGGTAAATGGCATAAAAAATTTTCACAAGCTTATAAAACTAAATTAGATGCAATGAATGCTGAAAGAGATTTTTTAAATAGTAAAGTTGAATTTGGTGGAGATATGGATATGACATTTGGTACTCTTACCGACCAATATATTGAATCACAAAAAAATAAAGTTAGAAGAAGAACAATGGAAACATATTTAAAAAGAAGAAGATATTTTACTGATTTTGAAAATGTTAAATTAAAAGATATGGATGGAAATTTGTATCATAAATTTCAACAAGATTTATGGAATAAGCCTATAAAATGTTCTACTAGAAATGATGTTCAAAAGTTTCTTAAAATAATTCTTAACTGGGGAATGAAAATGTATGACATTAATTTAATGCGTTTTTATAAAAAGATAGAGTTTTTTAAAGATCCAAATGAAATGCAAGAAGAAAAAGATGTATATACTTTTAATGAATTTCAAAAATATATAACTGGTGCTAATAACTTAAATGATAAAACAATGTTTGAGATGTTATATTATTGTGGATTACGTAGAGGTGAATGTCGTGGACTTCAATGGTCTGATATAGACTGGAATAAAAAAGAAGTTTCTATTATTAAACAAGCTAATAGTGTTAGAGATAGTCAAAAATTTTATGAGCTAACACCACCTAAAACTCAAAAAAGTATTAGAACTTTACCTCTTACAGATGTGTTATACAATGATTTAGTAGAACTATATAATCAAAAAAAGAAATACTATGGCTTCAATAATAAATGGTTTATCTTCGGAGAATTAGATCCATTAACATTTGGAATGATGTCTAGAATTAATGGTAGAATTGCAAAAAATGCTGATATAAGAAGAATACCACTACACTCTTTTAGACACAGTTGTGCATCACTTTTAATAAATACAGGTCAACCAGTAACTACTGTATCTAAATATTTAGGTCATGCTAGTACTAAAGAAACATTAGATACCTATGCTCATATGTTTCCTAATAACTTAACTGATGTAAAAAATACTATGGACAATTTGAACTTAAGTATCTAAATAAACTCTATTAAATAATTTATTTTGGTATCTAGAATATAATTTTTGGTATCTGGCTTGGTATCTAGAAAAAAATAAAAAGCCTTAAAAGGCCTTATAAACAAAAGTATTCCCCTCTTTCGAGGGGAATTTCAGGGGGTTTCGGTTACGCTCTCACATTCAACCGTAAGAGCACAGCGTGATACTATCACGCTATTATAATAATACATTATTCAAATCCAAAAGTCAAGCAAAATTATTTATATATATTTAATCAAGTGCATTGGAACAATATAAAATTTCTTTTATTTGATTAGATTTGATATCATTATATAAATCAATATTTTTCAAATACTCATCACTATCATTTTTAGCACTTAAAAGAATAGTATAATCATTTTTAATATTTGCTATTTGAAAATTCATATCACCACTTTGTCTAACACCAAAGAGATCCCCACTACCACGTAATTTAAAATCTTCCTCACTAATTTTAAACCCATCATTTGTTTCAGTTAAAATCTTTAATCTTTCAGTATTTTTATTACTAATTAAAATACAATAAGATTGTAAATCATTTCTTCCAACTCTACCTCTAAGTTGGTGTATTGCCGATAAACCAAAACGGTAACTATCAAAAATGACCATCATGGTAGCATTTTTAACATCTACACCTACCTCAATAACTGTTGTACTAACTAATATTTGAATTTCATTACTAGCAAACTGATTCATTACATTTTCTTTCTCATTAGCTTCCATTTTTCCATGCAATATTCCTACTTTATAAAATTTTCCAAACGCTCGATCCATTTTTTTGTATAATTCATTAATATTTTCTAAATCAATTTTATCGCTTTCTTCAATTAATGGTGCTATAACATATATTTGATGATTATTTTTTAATTGTTCTAGCATCATATTTAAAACATCTTTAATCTCATTATCTTTTTTTAAATAAGTAATTACCGGCTTACGGCCATTAGGCATTGTTTTAATACTGGAAACATCCATATCGCCATAAATAGTTAATGCGTAAGTTCTAGGAATCGGGGTTGCACTCATATATAAAATATCTGGTACTAACCCTTTATTTTTTAAATTAGCGCGTTGATTAACACCAAAGCGATGTTGTTCATCGGTAATAACCAAACCTAAATTATGATACTTAACATCATCAGTAAATAAAGCATGAGTCCCAACAATAACATCAATCTCACCAGTATTTAATTTTTCATAAATCTGCTTTTTTTCTTTTAATTTTAAATTACCAGTCAAAAGAGCCACTCTAATACCATATTTAAAAAACAAATTATTAATATTTTCATAATGTTGCTTAGTCAAAATTTCAGTTGGAGCCATTAAGGCACTTTGATAACCGCTTAAATAATTAATATACATAGCAATAATAGCTACAATAGTTTTGCCACTACCAACATCCCCTTGAATAAGACGGTTCATTCTCTTTTCATTAACTAAATCATTATAAACATCATTAACACAATTCAACTGATCAGCTGTCAAAGTAAAACTTAAATCATTAATAAATCTATCAATATCTACTCTATCGGTATTACGTTTTAATCCAAACTGAAAATTATTATTTAGTTTAAGATAATTAATTTTTATCATAAATAAAAATAATTCTTCATATTTTAATCGATTCAATGCTTTATTTAATGAATTCATATTAGTAGGATTATGCGCAATCATAACAGCATCTTTTTTACCTATAAAATTATATTTTTGAACATACTTATCTGGAATATAATCGATTAGTTCAAAATCCTTTTTTAAAGCCTTAACAATATAATTATGTATTTTATTAGATGTAATACTATAATTAGCGTGATAAATTGGTTCTATCGCTGGAATTTCAGCTAAAGGGGATAATTTAATATCATTTGCAACAATTATATTATGTAATTTATCATATTTACCAATAACTGTAATTATATTACCTATTAATAACTTATTCTTTAAATAACCACGATTATAAATAATTATAGAAAGTATCATATTATCAGTCTTTATTTTAAAAGTCATTTTATCTTTATGTTTAGCAAAGAAAAAAATATTAGGCTTACTTTCAATTACCCCATCAATAACAACATTATCGTCCTGTAATAGTTCTAACAAATTTGAGCGTTTCAAGATATTATATCGAAAAGGATAATATGTTACTAACTTTTCAACACTATAAATACTTAATTTATTTAGAGCTATAATAGCCTTCGAACCTATTCCATTAACTTCTGTTAATTCCAACATATCACCTACCATCTAAAACCATTTTAACAAACTTTTGTTCGTTATACAATATTTTTTTATAATAATTTAAATTTTTTTAAAAAAAGCATTGACTTTTTGAACATTTTCGATTAGTATATACAGTACCAATTCGATTTAAGCGAATTGGAGCTAGTATCACACTAGCCAACCCCTTTTTATTCTTTTTTGGAACTGTTAATCCGACAGTTCCTTTTTTTATATCAAAAAAAGGGTTTCTAAACCCCTTTTTACATAAATGGCTTTAAAATAGTAAACTTTACGTCTTAGGTCAAGTTGGATTTCCCCAAATTTTACTTTTCGTTACCAAAAAGCGGTTCCCCATTAAAAAATCTGATATATTGTTGCCAAACATATGACTTGATTACCACTTAGTACGCACTGCAATCCTATCTTAAAAAACATTCTAGGAGATTTCCTCGACAATCAATCTAAAATTAATTCTTTTTTGCAAAAATAGTTTCAAACTGCAATCCAAAAATTTTTTTGGCCAAAAAATTTTTAGTAGATCAGTTATTCCCATATTCTCACGCAAGACAAGCTACACTACTCGTAACTTTCATCACCTAGTAGGTTCAATCCCATTTCGTATTTAGTCCATCAACATAATGTGTGTAGGCTAAACACAAGAATGGGTCTCCTCAAGAACTGGGTCGATAACGTATGCCATTACGGTCGCCCTAGAACTCTTCCTTTCAGCACTCACCCCAAACTGGGCGTAAGAAGCAAGCACAAAAAGTTTCACAGATATGCTCTTTAGTGGATTTTTAGGCCCACCTTCATAATAGATTGTATTGACTAGAATAATGCGCCATTACAAACGAAATAATAACATAAAAAAGCAAAAAAGTCAAATTAACCATTTACTTCATAATATTATATGAAATAATTAGCTCAATTTGACATAAATTATTTTTTTGACTTTTTAGTCTCTAAAACTTCTCTAGCTATATATATTGGTCTTTTTTTATTTTCCATATAATTACGTGCTAAATACTCTCCTATAATTCCCAAAGATAAAAGCTGAATGCCACCTAATAATAAAGAAATACCAATTAAAGATGCGTAACCTGGGACATCAATGCCACAAACAACAGTTTGAATAATAACAATAATAAAATATACAAATGATCCAAATGAAATAAATAACCCTAAGATAGTTGCCATCCTAAGTGGTGCTGTCGTAAAAGAAACAAGTCCATCAATCGCATATTTAAACAACTTCCAAAATGACCATTTGCTTGTACCATTCGCCCTTTCACTAACTTGATATGGCATATAATAAGTATTAAAACCTACCCAACTAAAAATTCCTTTAGAAAAACGACAATACTCTTGCATACTCAAAATAGCATCAACCATTGGTCTTTTAAACATCCTAAAATCACTAGCACCATCTACAAATTCAATTTCAACAATTTTATTTATTAATTTATAAAATATTTTTTTAAAAAAAACTAAAACCTTGCTCTCTTTTCTTTTCGCTGGATAAGCTGCTACACTATCATAATTATCATTTTTCTCCAAAATTCCTAACATCTTTAAAAGTAAAGAAGGATTTTGCTGCATATCAGCATCAATTATTGATACATAATTACCTTTTGATTCTTTAAGCCCTGCATACATTGCTGCTTCTTTACCAAAATTTCTAGAAAAATTCACAACCTTAATATTAGCCTCATTTTTATCAACTAACTTTTTTAATTCCCCAATAGTATTATCACGTGAACCATCATTAATAAAAATCATCTCATAAGAAATTTTTTTATTATAAAATAATTTAACAACAGCGTCATGAATTAATTCAACATTTTTTTCTTCATTATAACATGGTATTATAATTGATAATTTCATTTTACATTCCCCCTATATTGGCTTATCACAATTTATGACATTTCATTTTTTAAAACTAAATTTTATTAATTTTATTCTGTTATCATCTGGTATATTATAATACTGTTTAAAAGTATATAAGTGCCAATCATTCCATGGATTCGCATTCCATAAATAAAATTCTGGTAACATTATTACTTCAATTTCTTCCTTACCTAATGTTACTTGCTCATCTATAAAGTTTTGCCTTTTTTTATCTAATATATGACAAAAAGAATAATATGAAACAAAGACTACTGATAATATCGTACAACATGCAATATTGAAATTCACAAATTTTTTATTAGTCAATAAATCAAGTTGTAAGCCATCTAATAAAATTATAACACAAATATATAACATTATAGTAGATAAAAATGAAGTTCTTCCACCAGCAAGAGGTGAAATTAACATAGCTAAATGATTTGTTAAAGCTATAATGAAGAAAAATAACAATTTATTATTATTCCTTTTATTAAATCTAACAACTAAATATATACAAACTATCAAAAACAATAACCAATATACAAACACCAAAAGATTACTACAGTCTAATAAAAAGGATAAATACTTAATGCCATGACCAAAAATATTATAATATTGATTTAAAACTAATGTTATAATCGGAATTACATTCATAAAAAACAACAATAGCCATTTCTTTAAAAATTTAAAATTTTTTAATATATAACTATCTATTACACATAATAGTAAGAAAATTAAAAAACTATTTTTTACAAAAACATAATTTAATTGACGTGGAATAGTAATAAAAAGCTTTGAAATTAAATCAAGATTAGAGAACTCTGGCATATCATCAATTCTATTCCTTGTTCCTGGACTATTCAACATAATAATTAAACCAATCGTTGAAAAAATCATTGTTGCAATCATATAATAATCAAATTTTTTACACTTAATATACCGATAAATAATTATCAACAAGCAAGTAATAATAATTCCTACACTTACATTTTCAACAAACATACTAAAAATTAAACTTAAAAGCGGAAGTATAATTTTTATAAAAATATTAGTATTACTACCACTATCAAGATAAAATATATCCCTGTTTATATAAATCAAAAATATCATAAAAACAAAAGGAATAAAATAAGTTGTATTGCCAGTAATCCATACATATATTTGTGAAAAAGTCTCCTTATCCACTAATAGTAATGACTCAATAATTAAAACCAAAATAAAACTCTTCTTACTCGATATCATTTTATGCATAAAATGATATAAAAAAGTCATTCCAAACGCATTTACAATTGCCCAAAATATTCGATAATAATTAAAAATAAAATCAAATATTCGACTAAAAAATCGGCCTTCAAAGGTATTAAAATTATCAATAGCAGCCTTTATCATAATAGATATATTTCCATTATGCCCAAGCAAATTATTCCAATCATCACCTGTATATGGTATTAAAAGCCCTATAACAAAAAAGAAACAAAAAACTAATCCTAAAACTTTAACATATTTATCTAATTTTTTCATAAATCTATTCCTACATATTATCAATCAATTGGACAATTTCTTTTCTAAAATTATCTGCATTACTTTTATATTTATTAGGTTTAAAATTAACTACTTCTCTTAATAATTCATCTAATTTTTCAAAATTATCTAATTTTAATATATATCCTTTCTTAGAAAAATTATCAATAATTTGTAATTGATGATCATTAACATGTTCCTTATATTTCTTTAGTCTAGCAGCAGCAATAACTTTCTTACCCTTGTTTAAACCAGCAATAATACTACCTACCCCGCCATGCGTAATCAATAGATCACATTCATCTATTAACTTATCAAAATCATCCATAGGGATTAAATCAAACATTTCCATATCATTAGAATCAAACTTAGTACAACCAGCTTGAACAACAATACGTTCTTTAATATTTCCTAAATTAATTTGTTTTTGAATTGCTTCAAGCAAACGATCAAACGATTTATCTTGCGTTCCCAATGTAACAAGGATCATTACTACTCCTCCTAACAATAATTTTTAATAAATCCAACCACCATATATAGCATCTGGATAAAACTCAAGCATACTTTCCCATTGAACAATAAATTTATCAGCAATTGGATAAACTAATTTACCTGATTTAGTTTTACCACTACTATTAGCGAATGTCTCTATAAAAATTACTTTTTTCTTAAACAAATGCCCTATATAACACATAGGAACAGTATTATGAGCACCTGTAGTTATTATAACATCCGGCTTTATTTTTAGAAAAAAATATAAAGATTTAAAACAATTAGCGATAAATTTAAATGGATACACTATCTTAGCACTAAAAGTTGTATATGTGCCAGAAATTAGATAATATACACGATTAGGATATTTCTTACTAAGCCCCATATTACTTTTTGTCTTCTCTGTAATCAATGTATAATCATAGTTTTTAAAAATAGGACTTAATTGTAATAATTCACTAAGATGCCCCCCAGTACTAGCTATAAATAATACCTTTTTCATTAATTAATATTCTCCTTCTAATTCAAAATTTTAATCCATTCATCTTTAATAACTTCAGATGTATATTTTAAGCTCTTTTTACGAGCATTATTACCCATAATAATTCGCCTATTTTCATTTTTAATTAAATCGATAATTTTTTTTGTCATCTTCTCTTTATCTAAATCACTTATTAAATAACCATCCCAATTATTACTAATTAACTCTTTAGCTCCTAGAGCACTATCAAAAGCTACACATGGTATGCCATAAGAAAATGCTTCCAAAATAACAATTCCAAAGGCCTCTGATACAGAACTCATCACATAAATAGATGAATGTTCAAACATCTTTTTAATATATTTTTTATCCCTAAATCCATGTAATATAACATTATTTTCTAATTTATATTTAGCTATTTGCTCTTCAATAGACTTTCTTTCTGGACCATCGCCAATAATATTTAATTTCCAATCAGGATATTTTAAACTTACATATTTAAATACTTCAACCAAATCAACATAACTTTTTTCTTTTGACAATTTCCCTATACTAATTAAATTTTTATCGGTTGAACTAGAACATGATTTTGGAATATATTCAAGCGCATTTGGTATAAAAAGACATTTACAAGTAGAATCGGCTAAAAAACCTGAATAAAATTTATATAAAACATTAGAAACTAAAACAAAATAATCCAAATTATTAGTCGATTGTAAAACTTTATTTATATATTTTTTATCATTATTGTGATAACTATGCTCCCAACCTATCTTTAAAATATTACTACTAAGGTATTTACCTATTAATACATTATATCTTATATTAGTAGAAATAATAACATCACTATCACAATTAATAATAAATTTTTTAACTAATTTATTTTCTAACTTGGTTACTATCTTTTTTAACCAAAAAGCTTTAATACTATGAAATATATTCTTTCCACTACTTTTAATATCAGGATGATCTATTAAATACTTTACTATAACATTTTTATTTAATTTAAATATAGGCTCCTCATATCTTTTATAAACAGATATAATTTCTACATTATAGTCTGAACTTAAACTATTTGCTAAGGCCGTTACAGCACTTTCTACTCCACCATAGCCTAAATGTAATGTAAGAAAAGTAATCTTTTTCATACTATCACCAACCTAACATTCACTATAATTATACAATATATTTAAAACTTAGTAAACATTTACCAATAAGATTCACTCATTATTAAATTTGCGTTGCAATTTCGGATGAATATATTGACTGTAGATTCTATTAAAAATCCATGATAAAACTAAAGATACGAAAAATACTAAAGGAATAATTATTAATCCATAAATAAATCGATTATTTATTTCTAAAATAAGACTATTAAGTTTATCATAAACAACCTTATCAATAATATATGAAAATAAATACATACCAAAAGATAATTCTGATACTTTTATGATAAAACTTTTTACTTTTGCTGGAATTTTAAAAAGATCTAAATTCAGTAAAAAACCAAAAACTAAAATTGAAAGAATAAAGTTAATTGGTCCCCTATAATCATTAAACTCTCTTGTTATAAAAAGTTTATTATAACTTAAGATTAAATAAAATATTGAACTAATTAAAGTAATTAAAATAATTGATATAAGCGAAAAATGCTTTTTTAAATTAAAACCATATTCCTTAATATAAGCACCAATAAAATAATAAGTTAAAGGATAAATCCCACCCCACCAATCTGGGATAAAAGTAATATTCTTAACATTTAAAGATGATACAGAAGTTAAAAATAGTAGCGTTAAAATCAAAATATGCTTTTGCTTCTTAGTTTTTAAATTATTATAAATTAAATTGAGAAATGGGATTAACAAAAACAAACCAAAATACATATTAACATACCAAGAATAATCATCATAATAAGCTACATTACTATAACTGAAAATATGTCTTAAAACAGTTGTAAAACTATCTATATTATGGAAATAAAAATTATCAATCAAAAGATAAATCAATTTAGCCGATAAAAAAATAAAAATAATTCTAAAAATACCAAGATAATAACCTTTAGACAATTCCTTCTTATTCATTAAATAGCCTGTTAATAGCAAAAATAAAGGAACACATACCATAAAAAAAGTTCTAAAAAAAGCTGCCATCGATAACCAAATGCCATTAATAGGCACACCATAAAAACCAATATTTCTAATAAAATGTACTGATATAACACTTAGAATTGCTACAAAGCGAATTAAATCAAGATTAATATTACGTTTTTTCACTTCTACCACCAATAAAATTATAACATATAAAATTGATATTGTCCCTAATTTATAAAGTTAAATTATACAAAATATACAAAAAAAATAAATTTAATTCAATTTATTCTTTTCAAAATTAAAAACTAATTTAGCTAAAAACTTATTAAAATATTTTAAATACAAGCTTTTTCCATCTAATTTTTTTAAATACTTATTTTTTCTATAATTAGGAAAATTAGTATTAACTTTATTCAAAACAAAATTAACACCCTTATCAAACTCTACTTTATTTTTTGTTTTGGCTAACCTTTTTATAAAAGTAGCAAATAAATAACGAATATAAGCATACTCAAGTTCATCATAATATTTTTCATATAAACTATTTTTCTTATAATAACTAACAATATCATCTAAACTATCTATCAATTGATATAATTTTTTATCATACGTATACGTTAAAGAACCACTTCTTTGCAAATAATTATGTAAACTCTCATGGACTGAACCAATCTTTTTTATTCTTGGATACAGCATATATAAAAAGCGGACATCTTCACAAAAAGTCATACCAGCTTTAAAATCAATTCCCTTAATAATTTCTCTTTTATATATTTTATTCCATATTACAGCATACGCTTTAAGCATTAAATCCTTAATTGTTGATGTTTCATTAATATGTGATTCAATCAAAATTTTTTTATCTGGATAAATAGCTAAAGTATCACAAGCAACAATATCACAATTATCCTTAATAGCCTTTTGATAAAGTTTTTCATACATATCAAAATTAACCCAATCATCACTATCTAAAAAACCAATATATTCACCAGTAGCACTTTCTAATCCAACATTTCTAGCAATAGAAACACCTTCATTTTTTTTATGAATTACTTTAATCATAGCGTTATACTTTTTTTGATAATCATCTACAATCAAACTTGTTCTATCAGTTGAACCATCATCAACAACAATCACCTCTAATTGTTTTAGCGTCTGATTAACCAAACTATCCAAACATTTTTCAATATAATCTTGGACATTATAAACAGGGACAATAACACTCACTAATATTTTTTTAGAATTATTCATTAACTTCACCTAATTCTTCACTTTCACCTTTATTTTTTACATTGTAAAGTAACTGACCACACAAAAAACTTAAAAAGATATTGACAATAAAGAAATCAAATTGATTACCACTTATAATCGCAATAGCTAAAAGTAACGCTATTACAAATATATAAGTGACATTTTCCAAATTCATTTTATCTTTAAAATTAACTAAAACTTTAATAGTTGAATATATCAAAACAAAACAATATGGTACTACAAACAAAATTAAACCTAAAATACCTAAAGTATAAAAATGATAAATACCATCACGTTCTAAAACAATTTCATCATTAAAATTTTGTGAATAACCATAACCTACAAACTTATCATAAGAGTTATTATTATGCTCATAAATATGTTTATATAAATAATACTCAAAATCTCTTGTATCATTTTTATTTTCATACGAAACAATAAAATAATCTAACCAAAATGATAAATAATCATCATACAGATATTTATCTGGCGCTAATCCAGTATTAATAGAAAAATATTTATAATTTTCTCTAATAAAATCCTCAATTTCTTGCTTTTTAGTATCTGATAAATCATCTTCTAAAGAATCCTTATAAGTTTGAACTTGGTTTAAGAGTTTATTTTCAATAACATATTCACTTTTATCATCAGTCATACCACGATCTGAAGAAAAGGTAACTGGTGCATTAATAAAAAACGGAATCAATAATAATATAAAAGCAATATTATAAAGTAAACATTTATAATTAAATATTTCTGTTTTAAACCACTTACATAAAACAATATAGACAATTAACATCACAACCAAAATTATAATTGGCATATAAGAAGAAATTCTTGTGCCTACTATAAGCATCGAAAGAAGCAAACTATAAATAATTATAAACTTCTTTAAATTTTGCTTTTTATAAAAACTATATAATAAGATTGGTAAAATTAAGCACATTAAACCAGATAAAGGATTAGCATAGCCAAAAAGTCCTTTAGTAGCTAAATCATAATAACCAATATCACTTTTAGATAAAAATGCCCAATTTAAAAAATTTCCAGCGATACCATTTGATTGCGAATAGCTTGCATACGAAATATTAAAAATATTAGTAATAATTATAATACTAGAAAAAATAAGAGCTACTATAAAAAACAATTTACTAATTTTCTTAAATTCAAAATGATAATTATAACTAAATACAATAAACATCATAGGAATTGCTAATCTAATTAAATATATTATTTCACTAAGAGATGAATATTTGCCTAAGACATTGGTATAATTGTTTGAAGCATTTAATAAGTGCAAAGCTGTATATATACAAAATAAAATAAAATATATAATAGGTACTTTTAACTTTCTTTTATTAAAAAGGAATAATAAAAACAAAATAGCAAAAAAGCATAATCTAATAATTGTTGGAATTGTAACCCCAAAAATTTCAAAATCATACAAAACTTTAATATCTAATAATGGTTGCATAACTAAAAAAATAAAGGTCAATTTTATAATTAATTCTTTAGTAAATATTTTATTCATTGTCTCACCTAATCTAAAATTTGTTTAATTTTTTCTAATTGTTCATTATTATCATAAAAATAATCAGTTAAATTATTCTTATATTTTGCAATTAATTCTCTATTTTCAATTATTTTTTTTAGTCCATTATAAATACCATCAATACTATTTTCCACAACTAAACCATTAATATTATTGTTAATCAATTTATCAGTAACAGAGGTTTTTGTTGCTAATACAGGAATTTTTAAAGTCATTGCTTCAATTATGACAAGTCCAAACGCTTCAAAATTTGATGGCAAAATAAATAAATCAAACTTTTTAACATACTTATAAGGATTAGCAACTTGACCAGCTAAAAAAATAATGTCATCAAGATTTAAAGAATGAATTAATTTCTTTAGTTCAAAAAACAAAGGCCCATCACCATATATATATACTTTTAACCTACGAGTTAGTTGTTCATCAAACTCTTTAAGTTTAGCTATAACATTAATCAATCGATCATATCCTTTAGCATGATGAATTCTACCTACTGATACTATATTAATATTATTACTATCTAAAACTAAATCACATTCCTCATTAGATTTCTTCAAAATCTTATCATAATTTATTACATTATAAATAACACTAACCTTATCACCTAAATTATAAACCGCATTAAAATGCTTTTTTACATTATCAGAAACCGCAATAATTTGATTAAATTGTGGTAAAATCTTTTTAAATAACTTATCATATTTTTGATTAGGATTAGTTTTTTTATACTCATATTGTAACCAATGAATTTTCTTTTTACTATTACCAAAAATTGTAAATAAAGCTGTAAAACCATCTTTAAAAGCAATTTCTGTGTCATATTGTTTCTTTAATATCTTTTTTCTCTCTCTTTTAATTACCTTTTCAATCCTACCTGTTTTCATATCTAAAACAACTCTTATTTTTTTGAAAAGTAAATTTATGTTTTTTTTCTTTATAACATCTTGCATTGTATAATCAATGGCTTCAAAATAAGGTGTACCATAAATAACATTAATAGATTTAGGTAAATTTTGTAAACTATCACCATTATTATGAAGAATTAAAAGATCAATATTATAATTTGTAATATCAAGTAGGGTCATCATATCCTCAAACAATACTGATACTCCACCCATTTTTCTTTCATCAACTACAAATAAAATATTTTTTTTCATTATAATCACTACCCTTTTAAAATGCACTTAAGTAATTTATATTTCTTCTTATAAAACAAAGAACAAACAATCCTATACTTAATCCCATGTTCCTTATAATACTTATTTCTTTTCCATTTAGGATATTTATCTTTCATAATATCGACAATTTTCGACAATTGATCAAACTTTTTAAAAGTATAAAATCTTAAAGAAGCGGCATGCAATAAATGATCAATATAAATGTGTTCTAACTCAGTATAATATTCTTGATAAACATTATTCTTTATAAATATTTTACTAAGATAATCTAATGAATCAAATATATCTTCTAATGATTTAGAATATTTAACTTGCTTCATTGTTGAACCTGTTCTAACCAAATAATAATATAAATTTTCATTAATATATGTAATTCTTTTAGAAAACAAACATAATGCTGGCATAATCGCAATATCCTCATAAAAATGATGCTCCAAAAAATACAAATCATTATTTATTATAAGATCCTTTTTTATAAGTTGACCCCAACATGCTCCTGGTGAATTTACAATATATCGCTTATGAACATCAGAATTGTTACTACTAAAAACATCTAGTTTTCTAATATTTCCATCAATTACACTATAAGCCCCACAAACAACAATATCAGAATTAGTATTAATAGCCTGATTATACATTTTTTCAACCATTTGTGTATCCACCCAATCGTCAGAATCAACAAACGTTATATACTCACCATGGCATTTTTTTAAACCTAAATTTCTAGCACTAGCTTGTCCACCATTCTCTTTAATGTAACAACTTATTAAAGTAGGATAAGCTTTTTTATATTCGTCAATTATTTCTTGGCTATTATCTGGACTACTATCATTAATAATAACTATTTCAATATCTTTAAAAGTTTGATTTACTAAACTATCCAAACACTTTTTTAAATACTTTTCAACATTCCATACAGGAACTATAATACTAACACGCTTCATACTTTAATCTTACCTTTCAATTTACTAGGAATAAGTCTATCCATAAAACTCAATTTATTTATTATTTTATAATAAATCATTGTTATAAAAAAGTTTAATACAAAAATTATACCACTAAATAACAGCCAATTAAAGAAATTACTTACAATCAAAATATCTTTACTTAGATTAATTAAATATAAATTTATTATAACAATAATAATATAAAATAAACAATCTCTATAGTAAATTAATATTTTATTATGAAAAATATGCTTATTTAAAATACTTGGTTTTAAAATATACTCACTTAAAATATAAGCTATAGCAGTTGCTAGAATAACACCTGTAATACCAATATATTTAATTAAAATAAGCGATAAAGTTAAATTTATAGCAATTTCTAAAAAAACACAAATTATCGTCTCCTTAAATAAACCAGCAGCTGTTACAAAAGTATTAAAAATAGTTCTAATAATACTATAAAAAACTAAGAAAACAAATAATAAGCAAGTAATAGTTCCAACAACATAAGAATCTCCATAAAAAAGACTAACAAAAGGTGATATAGCAAAATAAAGTGGGACACAAATTATTGTTGCTAGAAAAAAAACAAATGAATTATATTCCAAAAACTTATCATAAGATGCATCCCTATCAACAACTAGCAAATTACCAATTCCAGCAGAACTTGCTGTTGATAATTTCGAGAAAATGGTAACCAATGTATTAATAATATACATATAAGAAGTATATGTTACGACTTGGGCTAAACCAATAAACTTTGAAATAATTAAAACATCAATATTATTAGCAACTAAGGTTCCAACTTTATGAGGTATTAACTCTTTAGTTTTTTGCCAAAATGATAAATCCTTTTCACACTTAAAATTCAAATTTTTATGTTTTCTTTTAGATATAGAAACAATAATAATATTTTGAATTATTGAAACAATAACACCTAAAATTAAAATAGATAAAATATTTTTAAAAATAATGATAAAAACAATTTCTAAAACAGCTTTTATAAACAATAAAATTTGCGTATAGCGAATATATTGATACTTATTTTGTTCAGCATCAAATAAAATTGTATGACTAGCTACAAAATAAGTTATAACATTAGAAATAACCATTAGAAAGAAACAAATTTGAATAAAACCTAATGATAAACTAGTCTCTTTAATAAAAAAACCTATTCCTAAAGTAAGAACAATCCCTACTACAAACATAATAATTGTAATAATATTAAAAACATATTTAGCACCACTTAAAATACGATTTATTTTCCCTTCATCATTATTAGCAATTGGAGCATATAAACTGTAACATACTGCACTTGTTAATCCGAAATCAACAAAAGTTATATAAGCCACTAATTGACCAAATAATTGATAAACACCTAAAACATCCTCACCAATATTAGATAAAATAAGTTTAAACCTTAAAAAACCTAATAAAGAAATAATGAATTGGGGCAAAGCATCAAATATAAAATTAAGAATAGCTTTTTTTGTTCTCATTTAAGCACCTCATTATCAAACCTAATTATATCAAAAATAAATAAAAAAAAGAAGAGATAATATCTCCTATATACTAATAATGTAAACTAACTATTTAAAATTGCCTTTAATTCATTGACTGTTGTTGTATTGGATAGTGTAAATCTAGGGATTTGATATTTGTCTCCACCAATTGGCATCTTTAAATAACCGCCTGCATACATACCACCAAAAGCCATTGTAAACCCAGCTTCCTTTAAAATATTTATAGAATAATCATTATATTCATAAAAAGGATAACAAAAAACCGTTGAATTATACGTCTTTTCCCGACTTAATCTTAAATCTTCCAATAAAAACCCACGATTACCACATTGAATAGCTCCACCCTGACCAGTTGGACAAACTCCTTGGGTATGTAAATCATTACTATGTGAATGTGTTTCCAAATATTCCGTTTTATAATAATCAGCTCCATAAGCTGATGTTATCAAGAAAATAGTAGCATTCATCTGATTATTTGTAAAAATATCGCGAGCATTATCACCAAACCATCCATCATCAATCGTTATAACAACACTATTTTTAGGAAGTAATAACTTACCATCAATAAACATTTCAAATTCCTTCATCGTTGGGGTAAAATAATTTTCACTTTTTAAATAATCAATGTGACTTTGAACTTGGTCTATTGAATGACAAATTATTTGGTTGCATTCTTCAACTTCTGGATTGTAAATAAAGTGATAAACAATTGTAGCAATCTCCTTAGCACTTTCTCTATCAGTATTATTACTTGCGATAATACTATCAACTTCTGAATCTAAAACGTATAATAATTGATTCTGATATTCAACATAAATCTTATGCTCATCCTTCATAATAATAGGCAAATTAAAAGCACTATTAAATTCATATACTAAATTATCATCCTTATAAAATTTAGTTATATCTTTTGTTACAACGTTTTCATTAAATAAAATATAATTTTTATATCTATCATCTAATTTAGATAATGCCTCAATTGGTGTAACACTATTATATTTTATAAAATATTCTTCATCAAAATTATCAATTATAAAATATTCAGTATCACTAGTAATATCTATATTTTTTAAAGTTAGTTCAACACTTTCTCCTACTCTACCAACTTTGACATATTCTAAATTTTTTAAAACATACAAATCAGTTTCTAAAGTAGTTTTAACATATCCATTATAATGACTAGTAATATCAGCAATTTTCTCTTCTATTATCCGTTCGTATTCCAATTTTTTTGTGATTTGTTTATCTCGGTAATTTAAATAAAAAATAATCATACATATAATTGAAAGAATAGCGACAATAATAATTTTTAGTTTACCAAATTTAGCCATATTGGTCACCTCTAATAATATATATTATACATAATTTTTATAATTATTTTCATTTTTATTGTCAAAAATAATAATTTTTTATATAATGTAATAAAGTTATCTATTATCAGGGAGGTAAGGTTAGATAATATTTAATTAGCGCCAGAGCCAAATTGGCTGACGAGGATAACAGTTATCGAAAAGTTCGGCGGATACTGTTACGGAAAAGTGTAGTCGTTAGATATAAACAAAAGGTAAAATCAATATTACAACAAATTTTATATCACACACATAATAAAACATATTTATTTATAAGGAGGATTTTTTATGTGTGGAATAATTGGATATGTTGGGAAAAATAAAAGAGCCCAAGAAGTTATAATGGAAGGGCTAAAAAGATTAGAATATCGCGGATATGATTCAGCTGGTATAGCCTATTGTACAGAAAACAATAAACTTAATATAATAAAAAAACAAGGTGAAGTTAAAAATTTAAAAGAAATACTACCAATAGAAGCATCAAATTTGGGAATTGGTCATACAAGATGGGCTACACACGGTGAACCATCAGAAATAAATTGTCATCCTCATAAACAAGGAAAAATTACCATTGTTCATAATGGTTCAATAGAATTAGATTATTTAAAAATGGCAAAAAATGAATTAACGAATGAAGGCTATAATTTTAAATCATTAACAGATACAGAAGTTCTTGCCGCACTTTTGGATAAATTATATGCAGAGACAAATGATATTAACAAAGCTCTAGTAGAATTTCAAAAACAGGTTATCGGTTCTTATGCATTAGGTATTATTGTTGATGATAATTATGATAAAATGTATGCGATTAGAAAAGATAGCCCACTTATTATCGGAATTAATAACGATGAAAACTATATTGCCTCAGATATTTGCGCAATCAGCAAATATACCACTAACTATATGGTTTTAGAAAATGGTGAATTCGCTGAATTAACAGCTACTGGCATAAAATGTTTTGACGAAAATGGTTTGGCAATAGAAAAAGATATCAAAACACATAATCCTGAACTAGATGATAACGATAAAGGGATTTATGATACTTTTATGGAAAAAGAAATACATCAACAACCAAACGTTTTTAAAAAAATGGTAAATTCTTATATGAATATAGATCTTAATTCTGCTAATGAAACAATAGAAAAAGCTTTTTCAAATGTAGATGAACAGTTTAATTATTTGAGTGAAAATCTATTTTGTAATAAAATAGGAGATTATTCAAAATTTAATAACATCTCTATTGTAGCTTGTGGTAGTGCTTATTATGCAGGGTTAATAGGTAAAAAATTAATTGAAAAATATGCTAAAATACCTGTTAATGTCGAAACTGCTAGTGAATTTAGATATGCTGATCAATTGTTTATCGATGATAAATCACTTGTTATTGCCATTTCTCAATCAGGCGAAACAGCAGATACATTAGGAGCTATTGAGAGAGCAAACCAATATGGTTGTAAAACACTTGGAATTATAAATCGTACTGAAACCTCAATCGGTAGAAAAGTTGATAAAGTATTATACACAACAGCAGGTGCAGAAAACTCTGTTGCTACTACTAAAGCTTATTCAGCTCAACTTACTATGCTTGCTCTATTTGCTCTAAATATAGTAAATAATAATAAAGATTTGACAGCTACTGAAAAAATAGAAATTCTAACAGCAATTAAAGAATTACCAAACCAAATGGAAAGTCTTTTAAACGCTGAAGCTATGGCTAAATATAATGAAATAGCAACAAATATTTATAATAAAGAAAGTCTTTTCTATATTGGTAGAGGAATTGATCATTATATAGGTCTTGAAGGGGCTTTAAAATCAAAAGAAATCGCTTGTATAAATAGTCAAGCAATATCAGCTGGAGAATTAAAGCATGGACCTCTATCTCTAATCGAAAAGGGTACTCCTGTTATTGCAACTATTACTGATGAAAATATCGCTCAAAAAACATTAAGTAACGTTAAAGAAGCATATTCGAGAGGTGCGAAAATTTATCTTAATATAACAGAAGACTTATATAATAAGGCTGGAGATATATCAAATTATGATGTTATTAAAATTCCTAATACACATCCACTTTTTCAATCAAATCTAGCAGTAATTCCACTTCAAAATATTGCTTTCGACTTAGCAGAAAAAAAAGGTAAAAATATAGATAAACCTAAAAATTTAGCTAAAGCCGTTACAGTTGAATAAAAATCTAAAAAGACAAAATTAATTCAAATTTTGTCTTTTTTATAATATCCAATTTATAAAGAAACAATTTGTTCCTTAGTAAGTCCTGTAATTTTAGAAATAAATGCAATCTCAACATTATTCTCTCTCATCTTTTTAGCAATATTTAACTTTTCTTCTGTTTTTCCTTGATTAATTCCTTGATTAATTCCCTGACTATTACCAATATTAAAACCATCTATATAGGCATCTTCATAATGTTCTGTTTCATTAATCATTAACATTTCAATATCTTCCATATTTTTATAATCCTCGCTATTCCTATTATAATTTCTTATTTCTTCTAATATTTCCAGATTTAATTGACTTTTAATTGTTTTCTCTAATTTTTCTAAATCATTAATTTTAAATAAATTAACTAATTCTGAATATTTGACTCTTTTATCACTTTTATATGCTTTTGTTAAATCAAATATTTTATATTCCAACTTTTTTGTAAATATTTTATTTTGGACCTTCAATCTAACCTTATTCTTTATGTTATATTTAAATAATTCATAATTAATTATCGCATAAACTTTTATACCTCTTAAATTATTATAATTATCACCAACTTTTAAACAATGGTTTGCTATAACACTTGATGAATAAAATAATAGTCTTTCCTTAAAATTATGTCTATCAATATTTTATAATTCTAATATAACTATTTCGCCATCAACATTAAGTAATAAATCGACGATACCTACTTTTCCATCCCTGTTACTTTTAATTAAATATGTATTTAAATATTCAATATTATCGACTTTAATATCAAAAAAATTAAATAATAAATGTTTTAAAAACTTTCTTAAATAAATAGTCATTTGTTAATGTATATATTTTCATAATTGTTAACTATTAATTAAATTATACTTTATTTATTCACCTTAGTCAATATTTTTTAGTAGTATTTTCACTTCCTTCCTAATTATAAATATATACATAATTTTTTAAAATCCTTGTAAAAAATATTATTTTTTATCTATCATATTAATTATTTATATTGCGCATAAAAAAACCATAAAAAAATGAAAAATTGAACCAGCCAAACAAAAAAAATGAAAAATGGAATGCATATACTTTTTAGTTGCGCCTATTTTATATAAAACAGCACCTATAGAATAAAAAATACCTCCACCAAATAAAAATATTAATCCAAGCAAATTTAAATTTAAAATAAGTTCTTTTAACATAAAAATAATTGACCAACCAATCAATAAATGTAAAATCAAAGAAACTATTTGATATTTATCAACATCAATAATATTTAGAATAATACCAAAAATCGTTAATAACCAAATAATAATGAAATATATAAAACCAATTTTACCGCCAATTAATATTAAACAAACGGGTGTAAAGGTTCCTGCTTCTAGTAAAAAAACATTACAATGATCTAATAGACGCAATACTCTTTTAGCTTTTAATTTAGGTGATAAAGCATGATAAAGACAAGATATTAAATATAGTAATATTAATGATATACCATATATTAGACAGGCTATAAAAGATAAGTTATCATCATTTAAACTTTTAATAATCATAACAACTAATCCAGCTATTGAAAGTAAGGCACCTACTCCATGTGAAATAGAATTGATTATTTCCTCACTAACTGTATAATTTGGAATCTTTATTTTTTTCATATATCCTCCATTTTCAATTAGAATTATATGAAAATATTTTTTAATTATGAAAAAAGCAATCAGTTTATGTGATTGCTTTAAAAATTAAATTTTAACAAATTTGGAAAGAAAATCATTAAAAATCCAATAAGTACCATAATCAAACCACCTATTAAATGAGCATACTTATTATATTTGTTTGAAATACCTGTTAATTTCATTGTTGTCATTGCAATTATAAAAACTATTAAATCATCTAATAAGAAGAAAATAATATATAAAACATTATAAAATAATATCTGTGTATTTGATAAATCATTCATTGCCAAAATCTGCGCAAATAGAATTGGTAAACCTGCTGAACAGGCTAGTTCAATTATATTGACAGAAACTGCCAAGACAATTACACCACCCAAAGCTAATAAGAAACTATTCTCTGTTACGATTTCTTTAGCTCGAAGCATTATTTTTTTCTTTTTGTCATTATTAGTAACACTACAGCCAACATTTTTAGCTCTTACTTCTTTAATAAAATGATATAGATTGATTTCTCCACCTAATAAGGCCACAATAGCAACTAAAATTTCAATGATCTTAGTTGATGTAAACATTCCTGCCACATTTATCCAAGTATACATAAAGGCAAAATAAACTATTGCTGAAGAAACTAAAAAAGCAATTCCTAAACACCACATACGTTTTCGATTTTTCATACCAATCATTAGACTAATTAAAAAAATTAGTACCCACATTGCGCATGGATTAAATCCATCAACAAGCCCAATAACAATTGAAGCTAATGGTAAAGAAATATTTTTGGGATTAACTTCTCCTATAAGCGGAATTTTAAATTTACAACTATTAGCATCAAAAGTATCTTCTAAATCTTCCCGCACCTCTGAAGTTCCAAGAAATTCACCAACTAAATCACGATGCTCATTTTCTGAATAATGATTAATAGCGCATCTAATTTTTATTCCAATATCATCATTATAACCAACAAAATAATTGGTACCAATAACAGTTAAAGGAACACCTCTTATATCCCAATCATTTGCGATTAAAAAATTCTTTAACATTTCTCGATTTTTTTCATCTTTTTTTACCTCATATTTAATGATTTCCAAATTATCATACTCTTGCTCTAACTCTTTTAAATACAGTTTTTCCTCAGCACAATGTGGACAATCATAATTATGAAATAAATAAATCTTAACTTTTTCTGAAGCTTTTATATTACTAATAAAAGTAAAAAAAATAATAAATATAAATCCTATTCTTCGTAATAATTTCATTTTATACACCTAAATTCTTAAATATTTCATCTAACTCTTTTTTGCTCTTTTCGCCAACAATCCGTATCAATTCCTGATTATTATCCATAACTATAACAACTGGCAAAATATCACCAACCTTATAATTTTGAACTATTTCACTATCCATATCATAATCGTATTCAAGCATATCTAAACTATATGATTTAGCAATCTCTAAATATCTTGATTGCATAATTAAACAACTTGGACACCAAACAGAACTAATTTTTATTACTTTCATCCTATCACCTATCTATTTTTATTCCTAATAAACTAACAAGTTCTAAGGCTTGAAACTCACTTACAATTAAGCCTTTTAAAGAATCCGCAGTAACTCTTATTCCAGATATTTTACAATCTGATAAATTAATATTTTCTAAACTAGTATGTACAAATTCACTTAAACATAAATTTGAAGTCATAAAATTAACATCTTTAAACTTAACATAATCTAAAAAGCAATTTTTCATTTCACAATTATTAAATTCACAATAATTTATATGACAATCTGTAAAATTCGCGAAAGATAAATTTGTATTTAAAAATATAACATCATATATACCACTAAGTGATAAATCAATTCCATATAATTTACAATTATCAAAAGTTACTTGATTAATAATAGAATTAGACATTTTAACATTTGAAAAATCACAGTTTTCAAAAATACAATTGATAAATTCTAATTTATTATTTTTGTAATTAATAAACTTAACCTTTTCAAAATAGCACCCTTCAAATCGAAATGATTTACCATCTTTATTATCAATAATAAAATCATTAATTTCATAATCATAAATAATATCATCCTTTAATAAACAATTAATATTATTACATAAATTTAGTTTATCTTTTAAATTAGGTTTTTTTATTTTTTTCATACTATTTTAACTTTAATTTATTATAACATTTATCAAATGCAATTAAAAATTCTTGAATTTCATTTTCGGTAGTTAAATAAGATAAACTTATACGAATACTTGATGAAGCTCTTTCTTCATCATGAGTAAGCGCAAAAACAGCTTTAGAGCGTGTATTACTACTTGAACAAGCACTCTGTGTTGATATATAAACATCCTCTTCCTCTAAAGCATGCAACATTGTTTCAGGCTTAACACCAATAACACTTAAATTTAATATATGTGGTACACAATGCTCATTACTATTAATAAATACATTAGAATATTTTTTTAAGTGCTCTTTTATTTTATTATTTAATTCGAAAACATAATTATATGCATTCTTCTCATTCAAAACAAGCCTTAAAGCCTTAGAAAATGACGCAATTAAAGCAACCATCGGTGTACCACTTCGATAAATTGTTGTACTTTTACCACCATGAATCAATGGTTCTAAATTAATACCATCCTTTTTAATTAAACATCCAATTCCCTTTAAACCATAAATTTTGTGAGCCGAAAAACTAGCTAAATCAACATTTTCAAAATATTCAGCATTAATCGGATATTTGCCAATACATTGCGTCATATCTGTATGAAAAAAGCATTTAGGATATTTTGCTAACATCTCACCAATTTCTTTTATTGGTTGACATAAACCAAGTTCACTATTAACAGCCGAAATAGTAACCAAAATAACATCATCGGTCATTATTTTTTCTAATTCTTTTATATTAACTACACCAAATTCATCTAATGGGGCAAATAGAACTTCAAACCCTAATTTTTGTAAATAACTAAGTGGTCCATAAATAGAAGAATGTTCTAACTCAGTTGTTATTATTTTCTTGCCACGATTTTGATACTTAAGTGCAATACCCTTGATGGCCAAGTTATTTGCCTCACTAGCTCCACTTGTATAAATTATCTCGTCCTTTTTTACTCCTAATAATTCGGACATCTGTATAGTTGCACTATTGATTAATTCCCTACTTTGAACACCTAATTTATGTAAAGAATTAGGATTACCTATAAATTCTAAAGAAACTTTATTAAAAGTATCTAAAACTTCTCTATCTACAGGTGTTGTCGCTGAATAATCTAAATATACCACTATTATCACCATCACAATCTTTTATAATTATATCATATAATCATTATTTTTTTAATAAAATAGTAATGTAATACTTATTTTTAAGTATTTTTAAATAAATTTTAAAGAATTTACTTATTTTTTATCAAAAAGTATTGCCAAATTGCAAAAAATAAGTTATACTTTAATAGTCATTGATTAATGGGCTTGTAGCTCAGTTGGTTAGAGCACACGCTTGATAAGCGTGGGGTCGCAGGTTCAAGTCCTGCCAGGCCCACCATTAATTTTGGCCCGTTGGTGAAGTGGCTTAACACACATGCCTTTCACGCATGCATTCACGAGTCCGAATCTCGTACGGGTCACCAGATTGATAGGAAACTCTAACTTTTATGGTTAGAGTTTTAATATGTTTAAAATTATGATAGAATATTTATGCAAATTAAATTAGGTATGTCAATTTAATAAACACACTTGTATATTGCCAAAACAATATAAGAATAATGTTACGAGGTGAATTACTTATATGGAATTACTAGAGGTTTTGGATAAAAATGGGGATCCTACAGGCGAAATACTAGACAAAGATATAATTCATACAAAAGGACTTTATCATAGAGAAGTGGCCTTAATATTATTAAATAAGAAAGGCCAAATTCTTTTGCAAAAAAGAGCCTCTACAAAAGAAATTGAGCCAAATAAATGGGCATGGCATGGAGGTCATGTTATTGTAGGAGAAACAAGTATGGAAGCAATTATTAGAGAAACCAAAGAAGAGTTGGGGATAATTTTATCCGAAAATCAGATTAAATTATTAGTTGAATTAAAAAGGGATAAACTCCCAAATAGACAGTATACAATAGCATATTATTCAATATGTAATTTAGATATTGATGATTTTGATATTCAAAAGGAGGAGTTATCCGAAGTGAGATGGTTTCCCTTTAAAAAATTTAAAGATATGATTTATAATAGTCATCCTGATATGATGTTTAAAAATAATGAAAACACTAATAAAATCATTAGTGCCTTAGAAGATATAATTAAACCTTATTAATAATATTATATATATTGTCCCAACTATTTGCTCTGTATATTTGACTGTTGGTATATGAACGATTGTACTTCGCATCAAAGCATATAATCTTCATGTAATCTTTTAGTTGCTCTATATTTGAAACAGAATCTTCTATCATAATATCAATTTTATTATCTAAACAATCCTTTAATTTATTTAAATTAGAAAAAACAATCTTGTCGTACTTTATGCTATTCTTATCTAACCATTTGATAATTAGTTCTTCCATATTTTTTTGTCTTTTAACACCATGTTTAACAATTTGACTATCATAGGTTCTTGCTGTAATTATAATTATTTTATTCTCATTATTTTTCAATTTTTTAATTACTTTACTAGCGTTTTTTCTGGGCTTTATAGTAGTAGCATATTTTTCCCAGTGCATATCCCAAAATTGATGACTATCTTCTTTACTTAAAAAACCATAAATCGTATTTGTGTTCATTGTATCATCAAAACCTAAATTATTTTCAATCATATATTTTTTACCGACTGTTTCTATATAATCTTCCAAATTAGTAAGGACACCATCTATGTCTATTCCGATATTCATTTTAATCACCTTTTATAGTATAACATATATTGATATTTAAAAAAAGTTGTTGTACGTCCTTCCTTAGGGCACCAGATTGATAAGAAACTCGAACTTTTTCAGGTATAAGCAAAACGACTTCCTAAAAAGTCGTTTTTATGATAATTTGAACTGCCCCCTTAGTAGACATTATCATAATGATGTTGTTTTTTTATAGAAGAAAAATGCAATTAAGTTAATTACCAATTTATTATGTATAGATTCATAATATTCTTACCATAACAAAATGGTGATATAATGAAAAATGAATCAATTTGGAAAATAAACAAATCATTTGAAACAAAAGAACTGACGAATGATATTAAAACTGATATTTTAATTATTGGTGGTGGTATTACAGGTATTTCAACAGCCTTTTATCTTAAAGATCAAAATTTAGATATAACTCTAATTGAGGCTAATGAAATTGGTAGTGGTGCTACTTTAAATACAACCGGAAAAATTACTTTTTTACAAGGACTAGTCTATCATAAATTAGAGAAAATTTTTGACTTCAATACTAGTTTAAAATACTTGCAATCACAATTAGATGCTATTAATTTAATTGAAGCCAATATAAAAAAATATAACATTGATTGTGATTACTTAAAAAATTCATCATTTGTATATACAACTAATGATAGTGAAATAAAAGAATTTCTAAAAGAACAACAATTTTTTGATAAAGTTAACCTTGACTATAAAGTTATCAATAAATTACCAAATAATCTAGATTGCAAATATGGCATTAAAGTCGATAATACAGCTATTTTTCACCCTATCAAATATCTATATAAATTAACAGAGGAAATACTTAAAACAAATGCTAAAATATATGAAAATACTACTGCTTTAAAAATTGAGAAATTGGATCATTATTATAATGTTTACACAAATAGAAATATAATTACAGCTAATAAGATTATTATAGCAACTCACTATCCCTTTTTTGTTATACCTGGTTTAATTCCATTTAAGACCCATCTTGAAAAAGAATATGTTCTTGCTTCTAAAATAGATAAATTAAAAAAATATAATGCCATCACAAATCATAAGCCAATCATTTCAACTAGATATCATCATGATCAAGAAAATTATATAATTTTTGCTAGCATTGAAAGTAAACTATCAAAAAATTTAAATAATGAAGCTAATTTTAAAACTCTCATAAAAAAATTTGAAAGTAAATTTCCTAATAAAATAACTAATCTATGGTTTACTTATGACTTAATAACAAATGATAAATTACCTATCATTGGAAAAATAAAAGAAAATCTTTATATTGCAACGGGCTTTAACAAATGGGGCATGACAAACGGGACCTTAGCTGGTAAAATCTTAAGTGACTTAATTACTAATGAAAACAATCAATATATAAGCCTATTTGATCCTGAACGAGAAATAACAATGGAGCAAATAAAAAACTTTTTTGTTGATGGATTTACAACTATATCATCAATGATTGATAGTAAAATAAATAAAAATAAAGATTTCTATGAAAACGTATTGTTTAAAAAAATAAATAATATCGATTGTGCTATTTATATCGATGAGAATAAAAAAGAACATATTGTTCAAAATAAATGTCCACACATGGGTTGTAGTCTAATTTTCAATAATGAAGAAAAGACATGGGATTGCCCATGTCATGGTTCAAGATATGATATTGATGGAAATGTCATTAAAGGTCCTAGTAATAAAAGCATTAAATTAAATGAAAAATAATTAGAAATCTAATTATTTTTTTATTAACTTTTTACTTTGCTCTAATTCATCATGCTTTTGGGATAATAATGCTAATAAACTATATACATCATCATTCATTTGCGAAAGAGGTATATCCTGATTAAAAGGCGTTTCTCCACAATCAAATGACTCTACTTTAAAAATTTCAGAAATATCTTTTGTTCTTTCTGTTTTTGGAAGAAAGTAGTTATAACCTATTGTTACCCTCTTATTTTTATCTTGTGATATCTTTATTGCAATTTTTTCCATTCTCTTCCAGTCAGATTCTTTATTAAACTCACCAGCACTACTTATGATAATTAAGTCATAATCATAATCAAATGGTCGATTCCTATTTCGAATGTGAAAATAAGACATACTACTACCATATATATCGATACTACATCCTTCATATTTACGATTCAGTTTATCTAAATAATGCCAATAAGCATTATGTACCATAAAACAAACATTGTATTCATTCCCTGCTTCTAATTGGCTAATAAAATAATTATCCATCTATAAACACATCCTCTATTATTTCATATTGTTTATACTAATTATGAAACTTTTTGCTCCCCTTTAGAGAACTATTAGAATTATAAGTACTTAAAATATTATTATCGAATGATGTAATTTTTCTATTACGTTTTTTATAATCTTTAATTGCTAAAATAATTAGCTCATCTAATAATTTTGTATAATTTTTAAAGTTTTTATCAAATAAATAGAAAGCTAAACTACCTGGAATTGTATTTGGTTCATTTATATAAATCTTTTTAGTTTTATCATCAATTAAAAAATCAATTCGTGCAATACCACTTAAATTAAGCACCATAAAAGTTTTTTTAGCTAAGTTATAAATTTCATCAGTCAAGCTTTCATCTAAATCAGCTGGAATTTTAAAATCAGCATTATCCATAGTAGAATTTTTTAATGAGCCAGCCTTTTTACAACCCTTGCCACTACCTATATATTTATCATCAAATGTTAAAATAGCATTTTTCAACTTCATTTGGGCTATGAGACTAGTCTCTTGGAATTCATAATTACCTAAAACAGCACAATTTACCTCTAATAAATTTTTTACAGTCGCTTCAACTATAATCTTATTATCATACTTAATCGCATCATTAATTGCCTCAGTCAATTCTTCTCTATCTTTAGCAATCTTAATTCCTATACTACTACCTAATGTAGCTGGTTTCACAACAACAGGATATTTCAATTGTTCAATATTCATAATTATTTCATCTTTTTTTATAAAATATTCACTATCATAAAACCAAATATAGTCTACGACAGGCAACCCTTCATTATGCAAAACCTGCTTTTGAACAACCTTATCCTGACCTAATGCTGAACCTATTATTCGACTACCAACATAAGGAACTCCCAGCATCTCTAAAAATCCAGCTAAAGTACCATCCTCGACATTATTACCATGAACAATTGGCAAAATTATATCTATATCTGTAATTATTTTCTTAAATAATCCTATTGATTGCAAAACAAAACGACCACTTTTATTATACATCATACATCGCTTCGCATATTTTTTTAAATCATCAAAATTTTTATACAGATTTATATCCTTTAATAATTTTCCTGTATACCAATTTCTTTCCTTATCAATATAAATAGGTATGATATCATATTTTTCTTGGTCTAAATTCTCCATTGCCTGTACTGCTGTAATAATACTTATCTCATGCTCAACAGTTGCTCCACCAAATATAACACCTAATTTTAACTTCATAACTATCTCTCCTACTTCAAAAAACTATTTAATATACTTATCGTTTGATTTAAGCGTTCCAAATAAGCATAATGTGTACACTCATCATAAACGACAACTCCAGCATCATTTATTAATTTTTCTAATTCATATGCCCTCTCAAGTGGTACAGCTGTATCTTTTTCTCCCCAAATTAATAAAGTTGAACATTTTATTTTTTTCACATCAACTGTAATATCTAAATTAACTGTTTCAACTAATATTTTACGCATCATAGAACTAGCATTTTTATAATCAGTTGAACCAATATGTTTTTTTGCTATTTCCACTAATGGTGATAATATTTTTATTTTGGCTATTTTTTTTAACAATTTTGTCTTTAATGACAATTTTTGTATCTCTGGTCTATATGGACTACCAAACAAAACTAATTTTTCAACCATGTATTTACTAGCATATACTAGCGCAATCTTACCACCAAAAGAGTGCCCAATTATAATTGGATTCTTTATTTTTAAACTATTTAATAAATCATTAATAGCATCAGCATAATCATACACAGTCCAAACATAATCTGGTTCATCACTTAAGCCATACCCAGGTAAATCAATAATCACTATATCAAATGAATCTTGCAAATTATCACCAATTGGTCGCATCATTTCAATATTTTGTCCCCAGCCATGTAATAATACAATTGCTTTCTTTTGATTATGACCATATCTTATATAATTTATATCAATATTTTTTATTTTCTTTTTCATAAATACACCATATATATTATAACAAAATAATAATATCTTGTTAAGAAAAAAACTGTATTTTATACTAGTTTTTATTCACATTATAACATCTATAATAAATCATGTTTAAAAAGATTCCTATGAAATAAAAATAAAATTATAAACGATACTATCATTAACAGCGAATTTATAAATAAATTATTATTATTAATTAGCATACATGTAAAAAAATTCATAATATTAGATGCTATATGAACTATAATTGGAGCTTTAATGCTTTTATACTTTTCATAAACATATATTAACAAAAAACTTAAACAAAATGCATATATCATTTGAATAATATTAGAATGAAAAAAGGCAAAAATAAATGACGTTAAAAGAATAGCCTTCATCTGTTTATTAAATTTCTTTAATCTATTAAAAACAATTCCTCTAAATAATAATTCCTCTAAAATAGGTCCCAATATTCCTGTACAAATCATATAAGTTAAAATATCTATACTTATTATAAAATAATCATCACTAAATAAAATCATTTTATTTAAACTACCAATTATCAAATTATAGCTTAAATTCATTGTAACACCCAATATTACAAATATGAAAACATTTTTAAAACTAATTTTCTTATCATAATCCTTTTTATAACCATGATAAACTTTGAAAAGAATAAAACCAAATATTATAAAAGTTATAACTGTAATAACCAAGGCATTATTGGAAATATAATTTTGTACCTCCATTTGATATTCTTCTGTTTTTATATATTCATTAAAAATTATTGTTAATTCATCATTTTTTAGACCATCATTAGCTAGTTTAATATCATTAAATTTAATCGTATTAAATATAATCCCAAAAATTATAACTAATAAAAATTGACCAATTATAAATATAATTGGCCAAATTAATACTTTTAAAATATTTTTAATATACTCTAAAATATTCTTCATATTATTTTTTATCTTTAAACATTTCACTTAAAGTTGTACCTAAACTAGCTACATTTTGTAATTCGGATGGAACTATTATCTTAGTTGCTTGACCATTAGCAACATTAGCTAAAGTTTCAAAACTTTTTAAAGTTAATACTGCCTGATCAGCCTTAGCATCTTTTAATAATCTAATACCCTCAGCTTCAGCTGTTTTTATTTTTAATAATGCTTCTGCCTCACCTTCGGCCTCTTTTATTTGAGCTTCTTTTTTAGCCTCAGCTCTTAAGATAGCACTTTCTTTCTCACCTTCAGCAATTAAAATACTTGATTTCTTTTCACCTTCAGCTTGAAGAATTTTTTCACGTCTCTCACGTTCAGCACGCATTTGTTTCTCCATTGTTTCTTGAATATCTCTTGGTGGAATGATATTTTTAACTTCAACACGATTTACTTTAATCCCCCAAGGATCTGTTGCCTCATCCAAAATCGAACGCATTTTAGCATTAATTAAATCCCTAGATGTTAATGTTTGATCCAATTCCAAATCGCCAATAATATTACGTAAAGTTGTAGCAGTTAAATTTTCAATTGCGTTAATTGGATTCTCAACACCATAAGTATATAACTTAGCATCAGTTATTTGAAAATAAACAACTGTATCTATTTGCATTGTAACATTATCTTTTGTAATAACTGGTTGTGGCGCAAAATCCATAACAATTTCCTTTAAATTAACTATGTTTGCAACACGATCAACAAATGGTATTTTAAAATGTAAGCCATTAACCCAAGTTGCATAATATGAACCAATTCGCTCAATAACATATGATTTTGCTTGAGGAACAATTTTAATATTTGGAATAATTAATATTCCAGCAATAACCAAGATACTAATAAAAATCCACATAAACTATTCTCCTATTCTTTCTACTTTTAATTTAACGCCATCAATACTTAAAACTTTAACGACGCAATTAACATCAATCTTTTGGTTAGAACAAGCTGACCATCTTTTCCCATCAACTTTAACCTCACCAATTGTATTTTTATCAATTGATTCAGTAACAATTGCTTCCATACCTATAACACGATCTAAATTTGTAGCTTCCTTTTTATGAGTAGTCAATTTTTTCAAAAATGGTCTTGTTGTCAACAATAAAATTGTACCAAATACAACAAAGATTCCAAATTGTAACAAAAAATTTTCTGAGAAAAAAGAAATTATTAAAGATACAATAGCACTAGCAACATACCAAATTGTTGTTAAGTTAATTGTCATTATTTCTACTAAAGTAAGTAGAACTATAATAATTATCCAAATAAACACATTCACAATATCACCTCGTCTAATTAAATTATACTATTTAATTAGACAAAATACAACAAAAAAATATATAAAATAAATTTATATATTTTTTAAAATTCTTTAACTTTATAACTAAAACCATGATACCTAGAATCATGCAAATAAATAGAATTATATGTAGTATATACTAATACACTATCAATATTAATACCATCAAAATAAACCATATTAGCTTCATCAATATAACTATTGTTTTTTAATAGCCTAACATAATTATTTGTAAAATTATTTATATTAATTTTATTATCGTATAATGAACTAAAACTATAGTAACCCAATTTTTTCTTTAAATCATCATTATATATCTTCTCTAAATCAGGATATATACCCATGATTCTAATATCTTCATCAGAAAAATAATCATTTAGATTATTAGTATTTAGTTTAATATCCTTAGAAGCAATATAAAAATATTCACAATCATAATTATCTATATATTCATCCTCATTAAACACTAAAGAAGCATCATACTCAACTTTAGAATAAAAAACAGCTACCAATGCAAACATAAATACTAATAAAAAAATTTTTTTCATTTATATCACCTTTTTATTAGCATTAACCAAAATCGACAAAATTAACCAAAAAAAGAGAATTATTTAATTCTCTAAAAATTATCTTTTATCTCCTATCAATTTTTACATTTACTGGTTCTGATTTAAAGCTATCACCATTTGGCGCAATTATTTCAACATAGTAATCTGCATCTTCGAATTCTTTTTTTACAATGTATGAACTAACGTCAGAATCACTTATCACTTCGCCATTTCGATACCACGAATATCTATAACTTCTTTTATCTAATATATTATTCAATGTTGATAACATAATATAATCATCACTAATTATATTATTATCATATGGATAACTATTTGACAAATAAGTAGCTGTTAATGATAAATTTATTTTATCTCCATCTATATAAAATTTATGACACTTATCTTTTTCAGATATATCATATATTGTAAAATCATTATCATCAAAATCCTTAATAGCACAATATTCATTATTTTCAATTGATAAATATATCTTATCATTACTTTGCTTTATTATACTTCCATATTTAAATCTATATGATGATATATCTTTAAAAACACTAGATCCATACAAGTAATCATTTTCTATAAAATAACTATTATATTCACCCAAGGTACTTTCATAATCAAGTGCCTCAATTTCGGTTAAAACACTTTCAACATTACTTTTAAAATGATTTTTAGAATCACTAATATTATCATCAACAACCTTTTTATCGCATGATGTACATATTAATAAAAGAGAAATCATAAATATAGAAATTAATATATTTTTTTTATTCATAATAGTATCCTTTCCTATATTATACACACGAAGTAGTACAACTACCATTTATAACACCAGGTGTAGGGCAAGTTACAGTGACTTGACAATGGCCACCATCATGAACCACGGTAGTCCATTGACTGCCTGAGCCACCTCCACCACTATAACTACAATGAGAAGATGTTTGAGTAAAGACTCCATTTGTACAAGTTCCAGAAACTGTTAATTGACTTCCTCCGTTTGGTCCACACTTTCCATCAAAGCTAACTTCTCCATTATAACAGTTTGCACATGGATCACTAGATGTTCCATTAGAACAACTACATTCCTCCGTTACACTATACTTTCTTCCTGTTCCTGTACATACATATACAATTGTTCTTTTTCCTCCACTACAACTTGATGATAAACTTGTATCTACTGAACATGCCTCACTTATACTTGCTTCACTATATAATCCAGCCTTATTATATACTCTTACTTTATAATTACTTTCTGAATGTAATAAACTACTTATTGTTATTGTTCCTATTGTATTACTTCCTAATAAGTTTGTTCCATTATAAAACTCATATCTTTCTATTCCACTTTCTACATCACTTGCACTCGCTGTTAATGTCATTGACTGAGTATCATAACCCTCTTCACTTCCTAACATCGCAGTTAAACTTACTGTTGGTCCTGTCTTATCTATCTTTATCGGCATTGAATTTGAAT
>CAMSCJ010000002.1 GCA_947056845.1 uncultured Mycoplasmatota bacterium | reverse complement strand
AGTATCTATCGCTTTTTGTATATACTTTTGGTGTCACATCAATTGTAACACTACAGTCACGAATGTTGAATTTTTTCTTTAGGAATTGATTTTTTTTTAATTTAGTGATATAGTATATTTGGTTTAATTTATTTCGTATCTTTCTTTTTTTGAAAGCCCAAATAAATTTTTAAATCAAATTCAAAAAAAGGAGGTATACGCATGGAATTTAAAGATGAAACTTTGAAATGCAAAGATTGTGGTGCTGAATTCGTTTTTACTGCTGGTGAACAACAATTTTATCAAGAAAAAGGTTTTACAAATAAACCTCAAAGATGTAAAGCTTGTCGTGATGCAAGAAAAGCTCAAAGAAATAATGCACAACAAAACTAATTATTATGTTAGATTAAAAAATTCTTAAGATATTTTCTTAAGAATTTTTTTTGTTTTTATATTTTTCTAGATAATAATCACGTAATTCTTTAAATCGTTGATAATGAATAATTTCCCTTTGTCGTAAGAATGAAAGTGGAGCTAAAATGTCAGGATCATCAGTTAAATCCATTAAATGTTCATAAGTGGCTCTTGCTCGCTGTTCAGCACCCATATTACTTTCAATATTGGCAATAAAGTCACCTGCAACTTTGATGTAAGCCATATTAAAAGGATTTCCAAATGAATCGGCTGGGAATAAATCCATACCAAATTGAGCATAATGAGAACCTAATCCGGCTGCTTCTAGTTCCTGAGGTGTAGCTCCTTTCATTAATTGATAAAGCATAGCTGAGATTATTTCAACATGTGCTAATTCTTCAGTTCCAATGTCAGTTAGAAGGGCTTTACCTTTTTCATCTGGCATTGTGTATCTTTGGTCTAAATATTGCCAAGCAGCTGCTAATTCCCCGGCAGGACCGCCATACTGTGTTATGATATATTTAGCCATTTTTAAGTTTTTCTTTTGAATATTTACAGGATACTGTAATTTTTTTTCATATTTCCACATTTTGTATACCTCCCTAATTTTCCCACGGCCATGGTTTATTATCCCAAGCCCAAGGTGTTACTGAATTAGCATTACTATTTACGAATAGTGGTCCATATTGATTTTCATATTGCTCAATGGCGCGATTTGATTCCATTCTATATTCATTAAATTTTTGAATCATTTGTTGATCATTTGGGAAATTGTCAAGGTATAAACTTAAATCATGTGCAGCAAAGCATAATGAATCAATGTATGTTAATAATTCAGCTTGTTCATTCATTGGTTCGACCTCGAATGGTCTTCTTATTTTATATTCATCATATAAATTTGGGAACATATTTCCTCTTATAAAACCTTGATAAGGTTCATATAGATTTTGTTGTGCACCGACATTCATATTATTGTAACCACTTGGGTTATTCATATTGTCGATGGCATTATAATTTTCGATAAAATTACCATAATTGTTTTGATTATTCATTTTATTTTGGTAATTAATGAAGTTTTTCATATTATTCCTCCCAGTTTTATTGTATGATTACCTAAATTTTATGTATAGGTAAGTGTCTATATCAATATAATGTAAAGTAGAATGTAATAAATTTTATGTTTTTGTCTTAAAGTACTTGAAATATATCTTTTGTTTTGATAGAATATATTCGTATCTTTTAAGAGATATGGCGAGTATGGTGAAGGGGTTAACACGGCGGATTGTGGTTCCGTTATGCTAGGGTTCGAATCCCTATACTCGCCCCATATTGAATTTTACGCACACCTTTGTGCGAAAGTTAAAGTAAAAGTTCGTAATACTTGATATTATGGACTTTTTTCTTTGCGAGAGGTGGTGGAATTATAAAATGAATGTGTCCATAGAACTTTTAGAATTTCCTTTGTGTATAAAAAATAAGATATTAAGAATTAAAAATATTACCAAATTAAACATTGAATATATTGTTGGAAAGAATATTGTTTTTAATAACTCTAATTTAGGATTAGAAGAACCACATAAAATTATCATTAGTAATAATACTCAAAGTATAGTTATACTCTGTTATGATAATGATACAAACTTATATAATGAAGATATATCAGATACTATCACAATGGCTGAATTAACAAACATAGTTGAACACTTATTAAAAGAAAATTAAAAAAATTTTTAAATTTGTTTTTTTCTTTATTTATAAGGGATAAATAACTATTTTGTGGTATTGTTTTTAAATTGTGTCCGTTGCATGTCCTAAAAAATGTGGTATTATGGTAATATACGAGAATTCTAGATAATCGTATATTTGAATTATTTTGAAGTTCTTAACACAAGGGAAATTCTTCCTTGTTTTTTTGTCGTTTAAAAAAATATAGAAAAGGAGAGATGAAAAATGGATGACAAAAAATATGTAGTAGGACTTTATCCTAGAGTTTCAACAGATGATCAATTTAGGAATGGTCATAGTCTAGATGAACAAAAAGAAAGGATGTTGAAACTATGTGATTACAAAAATTATGAAGTATATAAGGTGTATGAAGATGCAGGAATAAGTGCTAAAAATATGAATAGACCTGCTTTTCAAGAAATGATTCAAGATATAAAAGATGGAAAGATAAACAAAATTATTGTTGGTAAAGTGAAAAATTAAATTCCAGTTTCTAAAGATGAAAAAGGAATGTAAGAGAAAAGTCCATTTTATGGGCTTTTTAAGTCAAAAATAGGGTTGAAAAAATAAAAAAAATAGTATAGAATACAGATATAAATGAAATTTATTCCACGATGAAAAGACGAAATATAGTCAAAAAATTTTTTCTGTAAGACTAAATTCCGTTTCACTTAATATTAGTGAGGATGTTTCATTTATATTAAATCTATAAGTTTTTCGGTGATTATTTCTTATAGATGTGTTTGATGAGATAAGGTTTTAGAATGACCTCATCTCTTTTTACTTGTTTTATATTTAATTTTTTTATTACTTCTTCTCCGTATAAAAAGTTTTGAAGTTCAAATGGAGTTTTACCATTTAAAGATTCTCTAGGAGTAGAGTTAATATGAGAAAATACTAAATCTAAATCATCTTGGGTAATATTAGTAATATCTAAATCATTTGTAATAATATCCCTTAAGTAGTTATGATTGTTTTCAACTCTAGATTTTTGGCTAGACTGCATAGGATCACAGTAAAAAATATTTGTTCTAAATTCACCAGTTTCAATGTTAAATTCAAATAATTTATGTGTTTGAAATTCAACACCTCTATCTGTTAGGATAAGAGAAAAATGAGTTCTATATAAATCATGTCCTAAATCATTTTCTAATTTTTCTAAACCATTAGCCATTGATAAAGAAGTTTTTTCTTGATGAAGTAATCCAAACATAAACATAGTTTTTTCAAAAATAAAAGTTTGAATATAAGGCCCTGATTGCTTATTGTAAACAGTATCCATTTCAATAGTAGGAATATTGGGATTTTCATCTTTAAATTTTATATAATCATCATATTTTCTGCCCTCATAGTTAACTATATTTTTTCTTTTTTTATATTTGTTTTTGAATTGTTTTCTAGAAACTTGTTCCTTTAATGAAAATACATCAATGCCTTCGTCTTTAAATACACCCATTTCAATATAGTTATAAATAGTTTTTTCGCATTGTGTGATTTCAGGATGAGAAGATAAAATTTGGTAAACAGATTGACCTTGTTTTAAAAGTGGAGCCATAATAGTACCAATTTGTTTCTTTTCAGAAGTAGTTAAATTAATACCTGTTCTAGAATCAACCAATTCTTCTAAATATTCTTGATTGGAGTGAGAAGCATTATAGAAATATTTGTCTAAATGACAGCTAGCCATTTTAGGACATTTATTACAAGCACCAGGAGAGCGATCGCGCATTTTACAGATAGGTTCTTGATATAGTTCACATTTTTTAAAACAATTACCACACTCTTTTCTATGAATACAAAGATTAGGATATAAGTTAACATTTCTAGATTTAAATTCACGATGTTTTCTAATCTCTTTAGCAATAGTAGTAGGATCTTTGCCTAAAGTTCTAGCAATATCAACTTTATTACATCTGTTTTCTATACCTTTTTGAATAATTGTACGTTCATCTAATGATAGATGTTTATTATCATAAGTAGGTTTTTGTGACATTTTAATCATTCCTTTCTTATAGAAACATCCTCGGTTGTTTATATCGAAACTGGAATTTAATTTTTCACTTTACTAAAATTATTGTTTATAAATTAGATAGACTTACTCGTTCTATCAACGATTTAGAAGAAATATGTACCTTTCTAGAAGAAAACAATTGTAGTTTAGAAAGTATGTGTGAAGATATTAATACTTCGACTGCTAATGGTAAGTTTTTCATTAGAATGCTTACTATTCTTGCTCAACTAGAAATCGAAAGAACAAGTGAAAGAACTAAATTTGGTATGGTAGGTGCTGTGAAGAAAGGTCATTTTGTAGGAAGACCACCTATTGGCTATGATAAAGTTGATAAAAAATTAGTCATCAATGACATTGAAAGTGAAGTTATAAAGAGAATATTTGATTTATATATTAAAGGTGTTTCTGCTAATGCTATTACTAAATTATTAAATGAAGAAAAAGCCCTAAATAGAAAATGGATTCCTACTCTAGTTGATAGGATACTATCCAATGAAATTTATATTGGTAATTATGTTCATAGAAAAACTGTTAGTGATGAAGAATCACAAAAGTTTGTTGGAGTTGCTCCAACAATTATTGAGAAAGAAGTATTTAATATTGCTCAAATACAAAAACAAAAGAATCTTAAAAACTATAAAAGAAAACAAACTTATGTTTTTATGCAAAGTATCAAATGCCCAAAGTGTGGTACGATTATGGGTGGTTGTTCTAGTAAAAGTCATACTGGAGAAAAGCATTGTTATTATCAATGTGCTAACTGTAAAACGAGAGTTAGTGAAAAGAAAATTGAAAAGCAAATGATTAATTTTTTAGATGATATGTTAGATTTCTTTTTATTAATTGATAATACTTATAAACCTTATTTATATCAAGATACTGAGAAAGAATTAAAGAAATGTAATAAAATAATTAATGAATTAAATATAAAAGAAAAAAGAATTAAAAGTGCTTTTGTTGATGGTATTGTTGAAGAAATAGAATTAAAAGATGAATTATATTTTATTAAGAATCAAAAGAAATTAACCGAAGAAAAAATCAAAGATTTAACTATAAAGGAAAGTACACAAGATCGTAAAAATGAAATGAGATTGATTTATAATTTAAAACAATTAGAACAAATAAAAAATAAATCATATTATGTTAGAAAGAATCATCTATGGGATAAATTAAATAAAGAACAAAAGCAAGAATTAGTATTTAAATATATTGATAATATTAGTATCGAAGTTGATAAAAAGAAAAATGTATCTATTAAGAAGATTAATATTAACAAAAAAGAAATTAATGATATTGGTTATTTATTTAGAGAAAATTGTTTTGATTTAGTAGTTAATTCTAATGATAAAAGTTTAATACTATCTAATTATAATTCAAAGGAAGATATAGATAGTTATATAAAATCGTTAAGTGAATTTTATAAAATTACAAAAAGTAATTTAAATATAGATTCTATTAATTTAAAAGAACTAAATAAACGTAATAGTTTGTTACAAATAATTCCCAATAAAAAAGAAGATAGATTTGATAAAGAAAAACTAACATTATTATTAATAAATGTCTGAGATATGGTAAAATTATATTAGTTAGTACAAATCAAATGTTTGGAAAGGAGATAACATTATGTTAGAAAAAAATAATATCAAGATGATTGAAGAAATTAAAAATGTAATTATTAGTAGTAGACAAAAAGTTGCTTACGAAGTTAACACCGCTATGATAAATGCATATTGGAATGTTGGAAGAATAATTGTTGAAAATGAACAAAACGGTAATATAAAAGCAGAATATGGTAAACAAATTATTCGTGAATTATCTAAAGAATTAAGAAATGTATTGGGAACGGGCTTTTCTGTTAGTAATTTATTTAATATGAGAAAATTTTATATTACTTATCCAAAATTCCAGACAGTGTCTGGAAAATTAAGTTGGTCTCATTATTGTGAACTTTTGAGTATAGAAAATGAAGATGAAAGAAATTTTTATGAAAAAGAATGTATTAACTCAAACTGGAGTGTTAGAGAACTAAAGAGACAATTAGAAACATCATTATTTGAAAGATTATTATTGTCTGATGGAAAAAATAATAAAGAAAAGGTATATAAGCTATCAAAAGAAGGTCAAATATTATCTAAACCAGATGATATTTTAAAAGAACCATATGTATTTGAATTCCTAGATATTAAAGAACAAAAACCAATTTTAGAGCGTGATTTAGAACGAAAATTAGTGAAACACATGGAAGATTTTTTACTTGAATTAGGAAAAGGTTTTATGTTTGTTGGTACACAACAAAGAATAACTTTAGGAAATACACACTATTATGTAGATATGGTTTTTTATAATAAAATATTAAAATGTTATGTGTTAATAGATTTAAAAATTGGTGGAATGAAACCAGAGTATGCAGGACAAATGAATATGTATTTAAATTATTATAATGCTGAAGTTAATGATGAATATGATAATAAACCAATAGGAATTATTCTTTGTAAAAATAAAAAAGAAGTTGCTATGGAATATGCTTTAGGTGGACTTGAAAATAATGTTTTTGCATCTACTTATACTTATTATATTCCGAATAAGGAACAACTTATTAGTGAAGTTGAAAAAGTTTTGGATGAAAGTAAATGATAGGAGACCTTTATGAATAATAAATAAATGTAACTGAAAATACAAGTTTAGTAGCTGTATCTACTTATAGTTGTATAAAGAACTTATTTTCAGAAGAAGAACAAAAAAATATTTTAGTTGCTGAAATAGATTCAGAATATATGGATGGTATTAAGTTATGTGAACATTACAATATTGATATAAAAACAGGAGCAAATTGTTTAGTATGTGAATGTAAAAAAGGAGAAAATAAAACTTATGTTGCACTATTAGTACCTACAGGATATAGATACAACATGTCTTCTACAGTAAGAAAATATACTAATTCTAGAATGGTGTCTGTTGCTACACTTGATTATGTTCTAGAAAAAACTAAAATGGAATATGGAAGTATTAATCCAATAGGATTACCAGAAGATTGAAATTTGTTTATTGATCCTAAAGTATTGGAAGTTGAAAGAATTATCTGTGGAAGTGGATTACAAAAGTCAAAAATTTCATTACCAAGCAAATATTTATTAAAGTTAAACAATGTAAAAATTTTAGAAAATTTAGCTAAAGAATAATATAATCAAATAATGATAGGAGATGAATTTATGAATGAAAGGATAACTTTTATTTCAGATTTTGATGATATTAATTTGAAAAAAATAGAACATTATATAAAAGTAATAAATGATAAATTATGCAAAGTTCCATTTGGAAAAAATATTGATAATCGTGAGAACGCAGATACACTTCCTTATCACTTTACTTTGTCAGCATGGGATATTTCTTGTAAAGAGAAAGTTATTGATGAACTATCAAAGATAGGATATCCTAAACTAAAAATACTGATAAATGATATAGCAATAATGAATGGAAAAGAAAATAGTTATGTATTATATTTTGATATTGAAAAAAGTGAAGAACTAAAATTATTACAATCAAAAATATATCAAATGTTACCAAGTAAAAAATATAATCCTGAAAACTTTAATTTTCATATTACCATTCATATAGATAAAGATTATACTAAAATAATTACAATGAAGAAAAAATTATTAGATAATTTTACTCCATTTGAATTGAAAGTTGATACATTTGGTTTATATGAAATTTATCCTGCTAAACAAGTTAAACAATTTAAGCACTTTATAAATGACAAAGATTATGAAGAGATAACCCCTACTGCTGTTGTAACTTCGTATCCACGAATTTTTACGGATATACCATACGAAAAAGAAATTTATAATTGGTTAGAAAATCATTGTAATGAAGAAGTAACTTTAAATAAAATGTTAGCCCCAGAAATAGAAGCAAGATATAAATTAACTAGCAAACTTTTAGATAGATATAGAATAAAACAAGTATTGGAGTTGGCAGCAGGATATTCATCTCGTGGATTAATTTATTCTAAAAAAGGATATAATTATATAGAGTTAGATTTAGAAAATGTTTCTAAAAATAAGATAGAAATATTAAATTATATTGAGAAGGATATTCCTAAAAGTTTAAATGTTATTAGTGGTAATGCTCTTAGAAAAGATGATTTTAAAAAACTAGAAAGATATTTAAAATCTGATGAAGAAATTGCGGTAATCAATGAAGGATTGTTAAGGTATTTAACTTTTGATGAGAAAAGACAAGTAGCACAAAATATTTATGATTTATTATCTAAATATGGTGGTATTTGGATTACTTGTGATGTTACACCTAAAAAGTTTATTGATTCACAAGATAAAGCATTACCAAATTTTAATAATAATCTATCATCTATTACTTCTAGAAACAATCTAAACGATCGTTTTGAAGATATAAATCATATAAAAGAATTTTTTGGTAATATTGGATTTGAATTAATTGAAATTCACAAATTTAATGAAATAAAAGATGAATTGTATTCTGTAAATAATTTAAATATTTTTGATGAGAAAATTGAAAAAAATTTGGAAGATGCTATCGTTGTTGTTATGAAAATAAAAAAATAAATAATATTTTTTTAGCACAGAAATGTGCTTTTTTTGTTGCAAGAAAGGAGATGGATTTTATTAATTATTTCTTTGAAATAGTCGTACCACAATTATTAGAGTATTTTAAAGATAATGCAAAAGATGTTCCATATTCTTTATTATCTGAAGTATTAATTAATAATAAGAACTACGAAAAAGAAGTAAAAGAAATGATTGAAAAATCTAAAGAAGTAAGTAAAAAATATGAAGAAAAAAAGTAAACTGTCAGAGACTATTTTAGTGGGTTTTAGGGATGCTCCCTAACAAGTAGATGGGTGTGTATACACCATGCTTGATATATTAAATTTCTATATTACGTTACCCGTTCCCTAATTTATGAAAGGAGAAATTTTTATGAGTGATAAGTGGATAGAAAGAAAACAAGTTCAAGAGATGTTTTTTTTAACAACAAAACAATTCGGAAGAGTTATGAGAAATATAAAACGAAGACACAAATATGATTATTATTTATGGATAAAAAGAGGTAAGGATAAGAAAACAAAAATGTATGTAAATCAAGAATGTGTTGATTGGTTAAAAGAAGTTTATTTCAATAAAGAAGAACATTATTTAACTTCTGAGATAAGATTTTATAAAAAGAAAATTCTTGATTTAGAAAATGAATTGGGAATTGATCATAAAAGAAATAAATATGCATCTCATTCATTAAGATTTTTACCATATAAGTTTAGTAAAAGTGTAAGTACTATTCATGTGGCGCTTCATAGAATGAAAAAAGTATTTCCCAATTCAATAACTTTTGAAGATGATGGTGTTATATTTGTTAAAGAAGAAGGAGTTAGATGGTTGTATGAAAATTATTTTAAAAGAGATTATTTGAAAGAATTAGAAGAATATAAATGGCAATTAGAAATTAGAAAAAAATAATGTGAAGTTCAAGACATGCTAAAGTTTATTTGCTATAATATTTATAGTTAATACTTAATGAAACGAGGTGTTATTGTGACTATTGAAAATATACAAAAAGTATTGTTAGAATGCTATTCAAAAAATTTATGTTATCCTAAAGTTCAAGATGGTTGGAATGACAGTAATAAATGTTTTGGTATGTGTGCAATAACATCTCTAATCATTAATGATTATTTTAGTGGAGATATTTGTAAGATTTATGTGGATGGTATTAGTCATTATTTTAACTTAATAGAAAATAAGATTATAGATCTAACCTCAAGTCAGTTTAATCATGATATAGATTATCAAGATTATCAAATTATAGATAGAGAAAATATATTAATTGATGATACTAAAAATAGATATAACATATTAAAAACAAGATTAATACAAAAATTATTAAAGCAAGTTGATGAAAAAGTATATTCTTGTAAATCTTGTAATAAATTAGTAGATAAATTTCCTAATGATTCTACAGTATTCTTAGGTAAAGATAATGACATAGTCTTAGTTGGTGAAGCTCCTGCCAATAATGGTTGGAGAAAAAGTCATAAATTATGATGTGATATAAATGGTAAAGTATTACCTAGTGGAGTTGTATTACAAAAACTATTTGATATTATTGATAGAGATATTTTTGAAACTACATTTTTAGAATCAGTTAAGTGTTATCCACTTGAAAGAAAAAATTTAAAAACTTGTTCTAGTAATTGTAAGAATATAATGTTAGAACAATTAATAATATTAAATCCTAAATTGATTATTACTTTAGGAGAATTTCCAACTAGAAATTTACTTAATTTTCAATTTAATAAATTTTCAGATGTTGTTGGGAATGTATATGAAGTAAATGGTTACAAAATATTACCTATTTATCATCCTAGTCCTATATCTCCAAAAAGTTATAAAGGTAATGTTCCTATATTTGAAAAATTGAGAGAAATGTAGCAATTTTTAGAATTATTTGATATAATGAATTTAGATTTAAATGGCTAGTACAGACTTTAAAAGGTTTTGTATTGGTCTTTTTTATTAGTGGGGTGTAGTGAATATGATAGAAGAAATAGAAATAAAAGATGCTGCAACATTTGAGGATGAGCTAATAAAGCCCAAAAAGATTAATTATTTTTATGGTTTTAATGGTAGTGGTAAGTCAACAATAGCAAAAATTATTCAAAATCCTTTAATATTCAAAAATTGCTCAAGAAAATTCAGAGACAATGAGATAGAAGTGTTAATCTATAATCAGGATTTTGTAGATAATAATTTTTATGAAATGTCTAATATAAAAGGAATTTTCACTTTAGGTAAAGACGCTAGTGATGCCCAAAAAATAATTGAACAAACAAAAATCGAGTTAGATAAAAAAATTAAAGAATTAAATTCTTTGAAAGCAAAAATTGATGAAAAAAATAGTGAAAAGACCATTGAGGAGAAAAATTTTCAAGAGAAATGTTGGAAAATAAAACTTAAATATGGCGAAAACTTTAAAGAAGCATTAACTGGAAAAATAGGAAATAAAAGCTTGTTTGCAGAAAATTGTTTAAGTGCTGAAATTAATAAAGAAAGTCTGTTGACAATACAAAATTTAGAATCAAAATATAATGACTTGTACAAAAAGGAACTAAAAACAAAAATGTTATTGCAAAAGATTGATTTTAATCGTTTTAAAGATTTAGAAGCTAATAGTATTTTAAGCGAGTCAATCAAAGGTAATGATAGTTTGTCAGTATCTGAATTAATTGAAAAATTAAATAATAGTGATTGGGTAAAAAACGGGTTAAAATATTTAGAAATTGATAATAGCCAATGTCCGTTTTGCCAACAAGATTTGAGACATACACATATCCAAGATTTATTGAAATATTTTGATAAAGAGTATGAAGATAAATGTAATCGAATTAATAATATTTTTAAGAATTATGATGAAGAATTTCAAATAATATATCAGGTTATAGAAGATAATATTAACCAAATAAATGATATTGGAAAAACAAATCTAGAAAACAAATTAAAAGAACTTAATCTTATTGTTGAATCAAACAAAACTTGCCTTTCAAATAAAATTGAAAATCCAAGCGCTGAAATATGTTTAACATCAACTGAAACTATTCTAGAAGAGATGCAAACTCTTATTGATCTTGAAAATGAAACTATTATTAAATTTAATAAGATGGTTGAGAATTCAGAAAAAGAAAAGACTGAATTTAAAAAACACTTGTGGAGTTTTTTTGCAAGCGAATTAGAGTCACATATTAAAATTTATAATAAAAGCATTAGTGATATAGAAAAATCAATTGGAGTAATTAATGGAAAAATCTCTGATATACAATTAGAACTTTCCAATTATAGAAATTTAATAAGACAAAAAGAATCAGAAATTACAGGAGTTACTCAAACCATTATTGAAATAAATAAAATATTGACTTCTTTTGGATTTAATAGTTTTAAACTTGAAGAAAGTGAAAATAAAGGGAAATATAAAATTGTTAGAAACGATGGCAGCGATGTTGGAAAAACTTTAAGTGAAGGAGAATATCGCTTTATAACTTTTCTATATTTTTATCAATTAATAAAGGGAAGTACTGAGCACCATGGTATAGTTAAAGATAGAATAATCGTAATAGATGATCCTATATCAAGTTTAGATAGCAATACAGTTTTTATTGTTAGTACATTGGTAAAAAACATTATTAACAATTGTCTAAATAATAATGATGGAATTAAGCAAGTTTTTGTGTTAACGCATAATGTTTATTTTTATAAGGAAATTGTTTATAAAGGCAGTGGTAAGCATAAAAAAGAAACTCAAGAACAATATTATGTTGTCAAAAAAACAAATAATGTTTCATCAATTCAGGTTTATAAAGAAAATCCAATTGAGACCACGTATCAACTTTTATGGAATGAATTGAATGACAATTCCAAGAAAAATCGAGCAACTATATATAATACAATGAGAAGAATTTTAGAATATTATTTTAATATTATTGGTAAACAAGATTATGAAAAATGCATAGATGACTTTGAAGGGGAAGAAAAAATATTATGTAAATCCCTTATTTCCTTTATAAATGACAATTCACATTACATAAGTGATGATTTTTCAATGATTTTTGAAGATGACACTATTGAAAAATACCAAAAGGTGTTTAGAAAAATATTTGAAAATCTTGGTCATATTTCGCATTATAATATGATGATGGGTATTGAAGATGATAATAAACTAGATAATGATTCAGGTTTTGATATAAATGAGGCTATTAAAGAAGAAATGCGTGATGACAACTTGGTAGCTGTTTACAAATAAAGTGATGAGGTGAGTATATGAATTTTACTTTAGAAATAGGAGTAGATAATAGAAAAAAGGTAATTAGAAATAAAGGCAAAAATCTATTGATTTTTCCTAAAAACTTTGTAGTTGTGGATATTGAAACGACAGGATTAGACCCACAATTTGATGAAATAATAGAAATTGGAGCATTAAAAATAGAAAATGGAAATGTAGTAGATTCATTTAATACCTTAGTAAAACCAACTTATGAAATAGATGATTATATAATAGAATTAACAGGAATTACTAATGATATGCTAGAAAATGCTCCTACAATAGAAGAAGTAATCGGTGTTTTCTATAGATTTGTTGGGCATAATATTATTTTAGGCCACAATGTTAATTTTGATATAAATTTTATATATGATGAATTGATGAAATTTGACTGTACAGAATTGAATAACGATTTTATTGATACAATGAGAATTGGTAGATACTTATTAAAAAACTTGAAACATCATAGATTAATTGACTTAGCCAATAATTATAATATATCAGTTAGTGGAAATCATAGATCATTGAAAGATTGTGAGATAACTTTAGATGTATATAATAATATGTCAAAAGAAATAATTGAAAAGTATGAAAGTACAGAAAAATTTATAAACAGTTGCAAAAGAATAAAATCAAAATTAGATATAAGGGAAATAAAAACCGACAATATTGAATTTGATATAAGTCATCCACTATATAATCAATGTTGTGTTTTTACTGGTACTTTAGAGAAAATGTCGAGAAGAGAAGCTATGCAATATGTCGTTGATTTAGGTGGATTCTGTTCCAATAGTATAACAAAAGAAACTAATTATTTGATATTAGGAAATAATGATTATAATCCGCTAGTCAAAGATGGGAAAAGTAATAAACAAAAGAAAGCAGAACTATTAAAATTAAATGGTTATGATATAGAAATTATTTCGGAAAATATTTTTTATGAAATGATTGAAATGGATTAGGATTAATGCTATAATCAATTTATCAAGTATTTACTCAAATACTTTTACTACTTGGGTGCAAAACTCATTTTGGTATTGCCCCATAGTGAAATTAGTCGAACTGATCGACTTAAGATATATTAAAGGTTAATTTCGGTTAGCCTTTTTATATGCTTTGATGGGATTTGATTAGTTATGCAGATAATAAAGGAAATCTAGAAATATAAGAAACACTAAAGAAAATAATAAAAAAACATCTTAATGTTTCTCAATGTTAAAGAAAATTTGATAAAGAAAATAATAACATTAGCGAAATCATTTGAGAGAAATATAAAGAAATAAAAAAATTAAAATCTATAATAAATGAAATAAAAAATATTTTAAATTATTAGAAGGTTGAATTTGAAAGACTAATTTCATTCTTACATAATAAATTACATAATTTGTATGATAAGGATGAAAAGTACATTGCTGAAGTTAATGATATGTATGAGGATAATGTCTTAGATGAAGAAGATATTGATGAAATAGATTTAAATATATAAAAAGATTATGATTTAGAAAGTGAATGTTAAAAATATTTATTTTAATGATATAATATATAATTAAAAGGAGGATTCATATGGAATATAATATTTACTGTGATGAAAGTTGTCATTTGATAAGTAATGATAGCAAATATATGCTTATTGGAGCAGTTTATTGTCCTAAAAACAAGGTGAAACAAATTAATGAATATGTAGAACATTTAAAACAAAATTATAATTTTTCTAATAATATTGAATTAAAATGGAATAAGATAGATAAAAAGACTGAAAAATTATACTTAGATATTATTAATTATTTTTTTAATACTGATTATTTAAAGTTTAGAGTTATCGTTATAGATAAAACAAAATTAGACCATGATAGATATAATCAAACTGAAAATGATTTTTATCATAAGGCTTATTACGAAATGTTGAAATATATCATAATACCAGAAAATTCTTATAATATATATCCAGATATAAAAGATACAAATTCATATTATTATCATCAGGTTATGTTAGAATATCTTAGAATTAAGATGTCAGATACTAATAAAAAAACGATTAGAAAAGTTCAACCAATTAGATCATATGAGGCACCAATATTACAGATAAATGATATTCTAATAGGTGCATTATCATACTACTATAGAGGCTTAGAAGGTAATAAAGTTAAATTAAATATAATAAATGAGATAAAAAAATTATATCAAAATGATTTTAATACTACTTCTTACTATAATAATACAAAATTTAATATATTTATGTGGAGATCTAGAGATGATATCAATTAAAAAACAACTTTGTTTAAATGGACCATTGCCAGAAATAACCACGGATGACGAATTATATGAGTATTTTATAAAAAATATATATTATGGAAACCTAAAAATAAATGGAATGCATATAAAAGTTTTTACGATGCCATTTGAAGATAATAAAATGCAAGGTTTTTTTCACTTAACTACTAAAACTCAAAAAAACTTAGGCATGAAAATAAGAATGAAAGAACCAAGAGCATATTTTATAAATTATGTTGCACCAATGATTAATAATTATATGAAATGTTCTAAATGTAATAATGACGAGTGTAGTAAAATTAAAGTGTGGACAGCACCATATAAAAATACTAAAAGAACAAAACTCTTATACAGTGATAAATTATATAGTTATATTATAATCCTTGAGCAAAGCAAAAACGATATGTATATTGTAAGTTCATATTTAATTGATGAACCTGGATATTTGGAAAATGTTTTAAAAGAATACAATAAGTATAAAAAGACATCTTAATTTAAAGATGTCTAATCTATTTTATAAACGGATAACGCAACTATAAATAGTTGCGTCTCCAGGACTCATATAACACTTGGTCATTGAGTAATTAGATTGTAGCACAAATAGTATACAATGTCAATCCATGGATTTTTTATGCTACATTATATATTATTCGTAAATGATTAATAAATATGAATATTTATTTAGAGTTTGTAAATAAAACTTTGTAAAAAAAATCTTTTATGATAGAATAAAAGAAATGGTGATATTTTTATGATGAAAGAAAAATTTTTAGAATTATATTCTAATATTTATACAAAATTTAAAAAAATATTACAAAGGCAGATTTATTATTTGTGATAAATGAGAATAAAAATGAAATTAGTGACTATATTATGGACGAAATCTTATGAAGAACTATTATTTGGATTGTCACAAAAATTATTATATAGTAAGAATATAGAATTATATATTTTAAAAATGCAGATTATTTTAGTTTTAAAATAAATTAAATAGGGAGGAATAAATTTTTTATGGAAAAAATTATTGTATTGGGAACTGGCACTGCAAGTAGTATAAATAATTATAATACATGTTTTTTGTTAGAGGATAATAATTGTGATTATTTATTAGTGGATACTGGCGGTGGGAATGGAATTTTAAGGCAATTGAAATTAGCTAATATTGATATAAATAGAATTCATAATATTTTTATATCTCACAAGCATATTGATCATTTATTTGGAATGCTATGGCTATATAGATTTGTAGATATATCTATGTCAAAAGGAATATATGAAGGCACTTTAAATATATATTGTCATGATGAAGTGGCTAAAATTATTAGAGATCAAATTCATATTTTATTAAGGGATAGTCAACAACGATTTCTAGATAAACGGATATTTATTAATATAGTAAATGACCATGAACTTGTCCCAGTATTAAATTATGATTTAGAATTTTTAGATATTTATTCGAAAATAGCTAAACAATATGGATTTAAAACTAAATTAAATAATGGAAAAACTTTGGCATTTCTTGGTGATGAGCCATTAGATGAAAGATTATATGATGACATAAAAAATGTCGATTATTTTTTACATGAAGCTTTTTGCTTAGAAACAGAAGCAGTTAAATTTAAGCCAAAAGAAAAAAATCATGATACCGTAAAGTCGGCTAGTATTAAGGCAAGAAATGTAGGCGCAAAAAATTTAATTTTATGGCATACTCAGGAGAATCTAGGTAGTAAAAGAAAAGAACTATATATGCAAGAAGCAAGTGAAAATTTTAATGGAAATATATATATACCAAATGATTTAGAAATTATAGAGTTAAATTAGTGTAAGGATTATATTTATTGAAAATTAGTTAAAGAAATGATTAATTGTTATGTTAATGCAAATTTTAATTTTTTCCAAATAACAAAATAATAATAGCTATTATAGATAATATTATTCCGATAATTATTCTTTTATAATTCTTTTTAAAATCTATTTCTTTAAAAATAGAAATACCAATAATTACGGACCAAATACCACTCATATTAACAATAGTAAAAGCAATAGAAGCTGGTAGGTGTTTATATGATAGTGTATTAAAATAGGTGGCAAAATAGTATAATAGCCCTCCTAAAATGGCAAGTACTTTGTTTTTTAATGTAATAGTTTTAAGTTGTTTTAAATTTTTATCTTTAATTATTATGTATGTATATGTAATTATCATGATAGTTATTGCTTGCCATAGTTGTTGTGTATATATAAAACCAGAATTGGTAACATATTTCTGGATTAATGAATTAACTGCTAAAAATAAAGAGGTACCAATAGCGTAAGTTATACCAGATTTGTCTATTTTATGATTATCTTTTTTTATTGTAAAAAATAAGGCGGAAGTGAAAGTTAATAAAGCTGCTAGTAAAACTAAAAACGCATTAGTAACTTTAAATTCTGCTAAAAATATTAAAGTAAGCAGGACTCCTAAAGGCCCTTTTAAATTTTTATATTGGGTTGATCTTGACATACCAATTTTGTCTATTGATATTAAGAATAAGCTAGAAGCTAAAAACCAAAATATTCCTCTAAAGATAACTAATATTAAGACTGGGTGAAATAATTGTTCGTGATTATTTCCAGTTAATAAAGAAACTAGATAGGCAGTAGATGATATAAAAGTAAAACCAATAGACATATAAAATAAATAATATTTTGTTTCTCCTTTCACAAGTTTTTTAGGGATTATGTATATTCCAAAAAATATTGATGATAAGATTGCAAATATATATCCAATCATATAAATCCTCCTAGTCCTTTTAGGTTGTTTATATTATAATATGTAAGTTTATAATTTTTGGTTACGTGCTACTGAAAATGCTCTTTTATATAAGTTATAGCGTTAGTAAATTCTTTCTTTTTTAGATATTCTACGTATTCCCTATAATTATTAGGCAGGTATTCATCATCATTGATATATTTATTTTTGTGCCAGCTTGAAAATTTAATAATAAGTGTATTAAATATTGTCGCAAATTCTTTTTCTGTTATTCCATTTAATATTATTCGTTTTGTATATCCCACAATAACATGGGCGATATATAAATACTCTAGTTTATCTTTATATGCTCCATATTTATTATTATTTTTACAAAATTCAATAATATTATTAGCCGCCTTAATAGAGTCTTCTTGATTTTTACTATAGGTATGAATTAATGAATTTTTCCTTTGAACATAATAGTACAAACATTCATTTACAATACTATATTTCATATTGTTGTAAATCATTAGCTTGCTATAAAATTCTAAATCTTCAGATATTTTTAGATTTGAAAATTTTATTTTTGAATTTATTAGTATTTTTTTATTTATTAATCTTCTATATCTAGCGATGCCCCTGAATGTTTCAATGAGATTTTGATTTATTTTGTTATAAATTTTATCCCCATTTTCTAAAACATCGATGGTGCCACAAATTGCAAAAATATCATCATCTTTAATAGTGGCATACATTTTTTCAATAAATTTTAAATCGATATAGTCATCACTATCGATAAATGCTATGTAATTACCATTTGATTTATCAATACCTAAATTCCTTGCTATTGCAACACCGCTATTATTTTGATAATAGTATTTAATTCGATAATCCTTATCCATATATTGGTCAATTATTTTTTTAGAATTGTCATTAGAACCATCATCAATAATAATAATTTCTATATTTTTATATGTTTGATTAATTATCGACTTTAAACATTTATCTAAATAATCTTCTGTATTATAAACTGGAATTATTATGCTTATCAATTCATTTTTTTTCATATTTATCCCCACTAAATTAATTTAAAATATTATAGAAAATTGTAATATTTTAATCAAACATTTAGATTAGATATTAAAAATATATTAACCTTAAAATTGCTATTAATTAATGAGGAAAATATGTTAAAATTATATTGGTGATGAGAGTGGATAAGTCGATAAGAAAAGCTGTTCGTACATTTATAGTACAAAATGATAAAGTACTTGTTATAAAATATTTGACTGGAAAGAACAAAGAATTTTATGATATTCCTGGTGGGAAAATTGAAAATGGTGAAAAAAATTCTGATACTTCTATTAGATAATGTTTAGAAGAAACTGGAATCAAAATTATTAATCAAAGATATATTGGTAATTTAATTATTGAGTATCCAGAAATGATTTATGATTTCGATGTTTTCTTGTGCGATAGGTTTAGCGGGTCTCCTTCTTGTTTTTCTGAAAATGAATCTATGTGGATAGAGATTAATAATTTACTGGATAAAGAAAAAATATTTCCTAGTATTGATGTTTTAAAACCTGAATATAAAAAATATTTTCAATATGGGAATTTTAAAATTAAATTAGTAGTTGATAATAATCACAAAATTATTAAAAAAGAAGTAATTGATAGTGATATTGGTTATGTAAAAATGTGGAATAATTGGTCAAAAAAAAGAAATGGTTTACCAGCTTATGATAATTGGTTAGATGATTATAAAGATATATTAAATAAAAATAAAAATTTTGAGATACTAGATTTAGGGTGTGGTATTGGTGCTGATACTTTATATTTAATTGAAAGAGGTTTTAAAGTATTGTCTTGTGATTTTTCACTTGAGGCATTAGAAAATATTAAAAAAAATATTTCAAATAGTCAAACACAATATTTAGATATGATAGAAACATTTCCTTTAGCTTCCGAAAGTTATGCCTTAATAATTGCAGATTTATCGCTTCATTATTTTGATAATGAAACAACAATACATATTATGAGCGAAATTAAAAGAATTTTAAAAAATAATGGTATTCTACTTGCTAGAGTTGCTTCAGTAAAAGATTTTAATTTTGGAGCAGGAATAGGCGAACAATTAGAAAAAAACTTTTATTTTGAAGGTGATTATACAAAGAGATTCTTTGATTCTGAGGATGTTAACAAATATTTTAGTATTATTGGTAAAGTTGAATTTTCTGAAACAACAATGATTCGTAATGAGGAAGAATATTCAAAACCTAAAATTTTATATCAAATAAAAGTTCAGAAGGGGAAATAAATTTATGAACAAACAATTTGTAGATGAATGGCTAAATAAATTAAAAGATTATTGGTTTAATAAAGATATTGAAAGTGCTGTTTCATTATTTAAAAATACTCTCTTTTATCAAGAGACACCATTTATGAAACCTTACACAACTTTAGACGAAATAAGAGAAGAATAGCAACATGTTATAAATGAAAATATCCAATTTATTGAAATAAAATCTTTAGCAATAGATAATTATACTGTAATTGCCCAGTGAATTTTAAAGCAAAATAATGTGAACTTTGATGGGATTTATGAGATTAAATTCAATGAAAATTTAGAGTGCATTTACTTTAAAAGTTGGGAAATGAAAGATGAATAAAAAATATAGAATAATTATTTTTCTTTGTATTACTATTTGGGATATGTATCTTTTAAAAATAATCTATTTGGAATCTTTTTCTTTTATATATTTTATTTTCTCCATTACAGATTAAAGGTTTTGTTACTTGGAATAAAAATTTAGATGATGATAAAAATGTAAAAGTACGTGAATTTACTTTAAAAAATTCTATTATAATAACTTTTTTATGTATATTAGGTAGTTTTATGTTAGGCTATTTATTAAGTCTTATTCCTAATCAACAATTAGCTTTTATAGATGCAAGTTCAAATTGCATTAATTTATGCGGTGTTATATTGATGATTCTTAGATTTAAAGAAGCTTGGTGGATTTGGTTAGTGAATAATATAATAGATTTAATAATGTGGATTGTAATTGTTTGCAAAGATGGAGAGGGCTCAATAATGATGTTATTAGTATCGATTGGTTACTTAATAATAAATATTTATGGAATATTTAAATGGCATTTAGATGTAAAGAAAATTGAGAAATGAAATTCCTTAAACACATTATAATTGTTTTTTATATAAAAAATGTAAAATAAATATATTTTTTATCACTATTATTGCGTCACTTAAAATAAAATGATATAATCGTAAACATATATGGAAAAATTTATAGAAAAGGTGAAGTTATGAAACATCTAGATAATATATCCTTTAATACAGAAGTTCTATATGAAAAAGGCTATAATTATAATGGGTTTAAACAAAGATTATACTTTCAAAAAACAGTTATGAAATCAAATAATAAAAACCAATATTTCATTAAATCCTATATAATTAATAACAGTTCTCAAATATGTCAAGGATATATTTATTTCTATTTAGACGCCAATACAAAAACAAGCAACTTTATTGGGGCTTATGTTAAGCCAGAATATAGAAATTCTGGACTTGCCTCATTTTTAACTGCACACTGGATTCAATTTTGTTTAAATAATGGTTATAATTTCTTAGGAACTAATAAAAGTCAAAGAAAACCGTTTCTATTATATTTATTAAAAACTTATGGCTTTGAAATATTTGATACAAGTTTCTATGATATGTCTAAAAATATTATTAATATTTGTAAAAAAGAAGATGACAATACTAAATACTTATTGTTTAAAAACCCATTGCAAGCTAAATCTTTTTTAAATAGTCCAATTGCAAAAGAAGATAACTATCAAGTTATTACAGATTTAAATGAAAAAGTACATTATTTAGATAAAGTAATTTTATCAACCCCATATAATATGAATGATATGTCTAAAGCAGAACAAAAATGTGCCGTAGCAATTAAAAGGTATCGCAACTAATAAACAAATTAATATTCTAAATTTGTTTATTTTTTTAAGTAAAAATTAAACAATTATTAATTTCAAATTGACATTATTCCTAATCCCGTATAAAATAAGATTGGTGATTTTAAATGGAATATTTATCAGTTAAGCAGGCTTCAGAATTGTGGAACATTAGTGAGCGAAGAATTATAAAATTATTAAATGAGAATAGAATACCTGGAGCTATAAAGAATGGTAGATATTGGTCTATTCCTAAAGAGACACATAAACCTTTAGATAAAAGAAATTCTTATGCTAAATTAACAAATGAGCAAAAAGTTGTTGTTGTAGCTGGTATTAATTCTGATATTGGAAAAGAATTAACAAAATTGCTTTTAACAGGTGGCTATCAGGTTATTGGATTATATCAGAAAGGTAGTAAGCTTGAGGATATCTTAATTAATGATAATATTATATTAAAAGCGGTAGATTATTTTGATAGATCAAATTTATTACAAACAACTAAAGAGATAAATTGTGATATATATGGCTTTGTATTTATGGAGATATATTTTAGTTTGGAAGATGTATTTGATTTTGATTATGACAAGTTTGAGGATAGTTATCGTGTGAATGTTTTTGCGGCAAATCTGTTAGTTAGAGAATTAGTTAAAAAAATGAATTATGAATCGAGTATTGTCATGGTAAATAGTATTGAAGCATATCGTGGTTCATTTGGCGCATCAGCTTATGCCTCTGCTCAAGCAGCTAAAGTAAATTTGGTTCAAACGTTTGCTAATATTTTTACAGAAATGTATGGTGTAAGAATAAATTCGGTTATGGCAGGATGGATTGGTGGCGTAATGGAAAGTGATGATACCTTTAATAAGGCTACTGAACAAATACCTATGAAACGATTAGGCTCGCCATTTGAAATAGCTGATGATATCTATTTGATGTTAACAAGGCATAAATATACTAATGGTAGTTCTTTAGTATCCGATGGGGGATATTTATCAATGGATTCACAATCAAGAACCGAGGAATTAGATTCTGGAAAATTTTATAAAATATTGGATAAATACTTTTCGGAAACGAAAAAGGGTTCTAAAATGTGGATTATATCGACAATGATGGAAAATGAATGGAATGAAGATCCTGCAGAACGGAAATTTATTCAAAGTAATTTTGATGCTGCTGATCGTGGTGTTGAAATAGAAAGAATATTTTTATTTAATAGAGAAAATACTGATTTATATAAGGATAATCCTTATATAAAAAGGTACTTATCAAGTAATAAAATAATTACAAAATATGTTGACTTGGAACAATTAAAAGAAACTAGGCCAAAACTATTAGAAACAATAAAAAGTGGTTGGATAGGCATTGATGATTATGCCCTACTTGTTGATTTACCAAGCGATGGAACTTCTCGTGGTTATGTAACCTTAAATAAATTAGAAATAAAAAAAGCTAAAGATTGTTTCAAGGAACTACAAAAGATGGCAGTATTATTAAAAGATATTATAAGATAGAGGTGGAGTAATGAAAGTTTTAATTGGAACAAAAAATGCGGGTAAAATAGAAGGCGCAAAGCAAGCTTTAGAAAGATACTATAACGATATAGAAATAATAGGTGTCGATGTTTCTTCTGATGTTAATGAACAACCATTAAATGAAGAAATTTATATTGGTGCTAGAAATAGAGTTGATAATTTAATTAAATATGCTTTAGAAAACAATATTGATGCAACCTATTTTTTAGGAATTGAGTCAGGAATTACAAATTTATTGGGTAAGTGGGTTATCATCAATGTTGCTGTTGTAAAAGATAAAAATGGCTATGAAAGCTTTGGAACAAGTGCTGGTTATCCAGTCCCTGAAAAGTATGTTAATGATATTTTAGATACTGACCTTGGTAAAGTAATGGACAAAATATTTAAACAATCTGATTTAAGAAGTGGCAAAGGTGGCATTAGTTTTTTAACCAAAAATGAAATCACAAGAATTGATTTAACTCGTGATGCTTTTATAATGGCGTTAACACAATTTATTAATGAAGAAGTGTGGAGTGATAAAGTATTAAAAAATAATTAAAGCAAAAAAAGTTCATTATTGAACTTTTTTAAATACTAAAATACTTTTATGCGTTTTTATTGCTTAATGGTTTTATGAAGCCTTTTTTCTTTTTCCAATGTATTTTGATTTAATACTTCATAGTTATTTAATTTGGAATTTAGTTTGTTATATAAATTAAGTATTTCATCTAAATTATAATGACCAAAACTTGTGTATCCAACATTATAAGCACTAACTAATTCTTGCTGTAGATTAAGTTGATATTCATTTGCAATAGCATTATTATATAATTCAGAAAATGATTTATGGGCGGGGATTGTTTCCAAAGTCGTTGTTAATATTGCTGGGTCAGAAATTGTGTTTCTTTTTATAAAATCATTTAATATGTTATTTCTGATTTCTAATAATTTTGTTTGATTATTTTTATATTCATCTATTTTCTTTTTATTATCAAAGTTTGAATAGAATTCTATTTTTTTAGTACAATTATCAATAAATCCATCAATAAAACCTATCATTGAGGCAAAAAAATGTGATTTTTGATTAATTTTTTCTTGCCATAAAAAACTAGGATATTGCGTGTTATGATACCTTTCCATTTCTATTTTTGTTCTTGTTTCGATTAAATTTATTTTCTTTAATTCCTTAATAGCGTCTTGTAAATATTTATCAAATTTTATTTTATTTTTACTGTTATAATATTTTTTCATGATAGTTTGTGATATTGTTTGGTATAAATTTAATTTCTTTTTTGTTACTTCTGTGTATTCTCCATCTATTTCCATAATAGTAACTCCTTTCTCTTTTGTATTATATTATAAGGTTTAAGTGTTTTTATGTCAATAAATTCATATTAAAAGGTTTGTTATTTTAATGTTAATCAAAAAATTAAAAAAATGTCGGAATTGGTAGCATTATACTATTTTGTATGTTACAATTTATGTGTATATATTGTATTTATTGAAAGGCTAGTAGAGATTTCAAAATTTTTACTAGTCTTTTTAATATTTAGTAAATAAAAGTTATAGGAGTGATTAGATTGTTATTTTTGATATTATTTATAGTTATAGTATTTATTTTTATATCCATTTATTATTTGCAATATTTATTTTCGGGGTATAAAAAAGCAGGTGGACATTCTTTTAAGGAAGTATTTTGGTGTAGACTCATTAATTCCAATAAAAGTATTGGTTGTCAAGGTGAGTATTATACTTATCTTGAATTATTAAAATTTAAATTTGGTGGTGCTAGAATATTGACAAATCTTTATATTGTAAATAAGGATAATGAAAGCACTGAAATTGATATTGTTATGATTCATAAAACAGGTATATATATTTTTGAATCGAAAAACTTTAGTGGTGGTATTTATGGGAATTATAAAGACAAGTACTGGACACAAGCTTTAGGGTATTATCATAATCGTTTTTATAATCCGATATTACAAAACGAGAAGCATATTAAATATATAGATGATTTATTTAATGGAAGATTTAAAAATAATATTTATTCTTTTGTTGTCTTTAGTGATAGATGCAGACTTAAAAAGGTTAAGTATTCTGGTGATGTTCGAGTTGTACGAAGAAGTAATTTAGTAAGGAATATTCGAAAACGTATTGTGAATACTACTAATCTTTTATCAAAGGACGATTTAATGACTATATATAACGAATTACGAAAATATATCAATGCTTCAGATACTGTTAAAGAACAACATTTAAAAAGGTTTAATAATGAACAAGATTATTTAAGAAAAATAGATTTAAAAATGGGTAAATTAGAATATGAAATGTATCAAGATATTCCTAAAATAGAGCTTGGTTTATCAAATATAATTTTTAATAAAACGTATGAAGAGTTTTTAGAAATTATGAAATATTATATAAGCTGTGAAGATAACATTGATCAAAAATTAAACACGTGTACAACAAGGTATATTTATTATGTCAAAGAAGTTCCTATTGGAGAAGTGGCAATACGAACAACTGTTAATGATTATTTTGAAGAAAAAGGCAGCCGTATTTTTTTTAGAGTAAGATTATCTGAAAGGAATAAAGGTTATGGCACAAAAATATTATTTTTTGCATTAATTGAATGCAAGAGGATGGGTTTTAGAACTGTATATTTAAATTGCGATGATAAAAATGTCGCCGCTAAGAAAATTATAATAAAAAATAATGGAAGATTTTTGTATAATTATGGATGTGGTAGCCGATATCAAATAGATTTAAATTAAAAAATAATGTTGACGTTACATTATTTTTTTGGTACATTATAGAAAATAAATTAAGTTTATTATGGAGTAATAATTATTTATTATTTATAGGAGGATTTGTATGCAAAAAATTGCGCTTGATTTAGATGGGGTTATTTTTGATTCCGAAAATCTATATAGGGTATATACGGAAATGTATGATGTTGATGTTATGAAAAAAGATTCGTTGATTGACAATGAACAAAGAATTTACCAAAATAGATATAACCGGAGTAATGAAGATAAGATTAAGTTTTACGATAAATATGCACCAATAGTATTATCAACTGCTAATTTTATGGCTGGCGCAGATATTGTTTTGCCTAAATTAAGTAAATTATTCGATTTAGTCATAATAACTTCAAGAAATAAAGAAACTGCACAATATGCTGTTAATAAGTTAAAAAAAATAGGGCTTAATATTGAAGTGTTTAGTGATGAGCAACAAAAGATTAATAGGCTAAAGACTGAAGATTGTGATTATATAATTGATGATGATATAAATATTTGTATGAATGCAGCTTCTAATGGTATAAAAGCATTATATTTTAAAAATGCAGCTGCTAGAGAAATCATCTCTACCGATTATATAACAACGGTTAATAACTGGGGAGAGATTTATAAATTTTTTATGTTGTACGGGGAGGAAAAATGAAAGAGGAAGTAAAAGAGTTTAATCGCTTGGAATTATTTGAGCATTATAATCAAGAAACAAATCCATTTTTATATTTAACAACAAAGGTTGATATAACCAATATATATAATAATTGTAAGAATTATTATGCTTCAATAGGTTATTTGCTTTGTCTTGTAGTTAATGAAATTGATAATTTTAAATATAGGGTTGAAGATAATAAGATATATAAATATAATAAAATTAGTTTAAATTTCACAGAAATGTTTTCAGATCATAATATTGGTTATTATTCCGTTGATTTAAAAGATAATTATAGTGATTTTATAAAAGAATATAAGAAGATTCGTGATAAGTTTCAAACAAACCATAAATCATATACTAGTAATAGTTTAGGGGAAATATGGGTATCGTGCGCTCCTTGGTTTAAAATATCATCGCTAATAACTCCGTTTGATAAAAAAGTTACCGTTCCACAATTTATTTGGGATAAGTTTGAATTTGTTAATGATAGGTGCTATATTAATTTAACAATAATGGTTCATCATGGATTTATTGATGGTTACCATATAGGTCTATTCTTGGATAAATTAAATGATAAAATAAATAATATAGAGAAGTATTTATAATATTGTCGAAATTTGTAGTATTATGTTAAATTTTATGTTAGAATTTAGTTGTGTATATTGTATTTATTGAAAAGCTAGTAGAGATTTTAAAATTTTTACTAGCTTTTTTTACTGTTTGATGTTTCAAGATTTTAAAATAAAAAAAAGTCACCGATGTGACTGTCTCAAATTATGGTATTAAAGCTAACTAAATAAAATCGTATATTCCTTGATTGTTTTAGAGCTACGTCATTTTTACTGATTAAATATTTAGATTATGATAATCTTTTTTTGTTTATATAAATTGTATATTTTAGAATCATTTCGTATGAAATCTTTTAATTTTTTAATAATAGCTGTATTTTATTTTATATAATGCGTGATATAATGTGTATGGAAGGATATGATAAAGTGTTAGGAGAAGAATTTTCGTATCAAACTTTAGCAAGCTATGCTATATATATTATAGTTTCTTGTATTATTATTTTAATAATGATAGGTATTTATAGATTATTAGTAAAAAATAAAGAGAAAAAACGTATTAATAGTGTTGAGAAAAATATACAATCAATATATAAAGAATTAGAAAAAATCAATGAAAAACTAGATAGAATTTACAATAATGACAGTGATGATTTTATTGATAAGTAATTAGTTTTTTTGCTATAATTAAATAAAGGTTTTATGGAGGTTTATATATGGAAAATGGGTTATTAGAATTTTTGGATATTGAAAAAAGAGAAGATGAAACAGATGTTGAGGTAGAGTATAATGATAATAATGATTTAAGTATAAAGTCTAGAAAACTACATACATCTAGACAAGATAAAGCTATAACGGATTTACATCGAATGATTAAAAATGGACAAATTATTTTATCGCCAACTTTTCAAAGAAAATACGTTTGGTCTAAAAAAAGCGCATCCAAATTTATTGAGTCATTATTAATAAACATACCAATTCCTACGGTTTTTGTTTCAGCTAATTGCGATGGCGTTTGGGATGTTGTAGATGGGCAACAAAGGCTTACTTCAATTTTAAAGTTTTTGGATAATGAATTGCAGTTAAGTGATTTGGAGTCTTTAACGGAATTAAATAAAAAATATTATGATGATTTAGATGAAAAAACAAAAAGATTGTTAGATAATAGGACATTATCAGTAGTAATAATAGATAATGATTCTTCAGAAGATATTAAATTTGATATATTTATGAGAATTAATCAAGGTTCTGTCAAATTGAATGAGCAAGAATTAAGGAATTGCCTATATCGTGGTCCATTCATGGAATCGATTAAAGAAATGGGTACTAATGAAAATTTATTGAAAATATTAAAACAAAAAGATACATTTATTAATCGATTACAACATTTAGAAGTAATTGAGAGATTTTTATCTATTCGTGAAATTATAGATACTAATACATTTAAATTAATTGATGGAAGTTATAGTGGAAGTACCACAAATACAATTAACGTATTTTTGAAAAAGAATCAAAATGTTGATAATGATACAATAGCTTCTTATGAAATATTGTTTAATGATACTATCAAGAAAGTTTTTGCTGTATTTGGTACACAAGCTTTTAGACAATATGTAAATGGAGAATATAACTATATGATAAATAGATCAGTAGCAGAGTTGCAATTAGTTATGTGTAGTTTTATTTCTAATAGTGATATTACAAAATATAAAAATAAAATAAAAGAAAGTTTTGAAAAATTAATGCTTGGTGATAATAGATTTGTTGATGCTTTTACACATGCTACTAATAATATAAGTGTGGTAAATTATAGATATAATATTTGGGGGACTGCTTTAAAAGAGATAATTAAGAATAATGAGTAATAGATTAAGTATATTTATTAAGCGCACTCATGAATTACTCGATTTATTAGATTATTTTTCTGATAAAAAAAAAGTCCCGAAAAAAATAGATGCAATTTATTCAGATTTTTATTTAAAAAATATTATTTCTAATAATTATACTAATTTTGAGAATTATTTAAGAGATAGTTTAACTTTCATTGTTGATTATTTGTACTCAATGGGAGAAGTATCTTCATCAATTTTAAGTCAGGAATTATGCCAAGAAATTATAAAAAAATACATAAAAAAACTTCCTAATGAAAATAATATAAAAAAATTATATAAAGATGGAACAAGTTTAATTGTAAATAAATTAGATATTATACTAAATCATGATAAATTTATAGTTGATCCCAATGATCATTCTTTTTCAAAACTTCCTCATGAGGTTAAAGAGATAGAGAAAAAATTATGCAAATACTTAAATAAAGAAAAGGTATTATATAGTATAACAATTAAAAAGTCTACACAAATAGTATCTGGTCTAGAAATAGAAGAAGAAGAGTCTGCCTTTACATTTTTAGATGATTATGCAAAATATTTAAGACATCCTGTTATTCACCAAGGTATTACTTTGTATATGAATCAAGATATAAATTTTAATATTAATGACCAGTTTGTTAGAATGGCTTTATTTAATTATGAACTAATTGCAAAAGAGTTAGACAAATTTTTTGAGGAGTATTATGAATATTTAAAAAGTGTGCAAGTTATAAGTTCGATTGATAATCAAAATGTAGAATTTGATGAAGTTGGTGTGAAATAACTCCTTATTTATAAAAGAGGATGTATAATAAAATTAATTTGGAGGAAATTTTATGGAACGAAAAAAAGTATTAATTACGGGATCTAGTCGTGGCTTAGGTGCTGCTTGTGCATTAAAATTTGCTAGTATGGGTTATGATATAATTATTAATTATAATAATTCTAAAGAACAGGCAGAAGAATTAAAAACAAAAATTGAAAGTGATTATAATGCTTCTGTGTTAACAATAAAAGCAGATATCTCTAATGAAGAAGAAGTAAAAAAGATGATTGATTTATCGCTAAAAGAATTTGGTAAAATTGATTGTTTAGTTAATAATGCTGCTATATGTTGTGATAATTATTTTTATGAAAAAAGTGGAAATGAGTTTTCAACTGTTTTAGCAACTAATTTAATTGGTCCATTTTTAGTATCAAAGTATGTAGGAGAGAGTATGTTTAATAATAAAAGCGGTAGTATTATTAATATTTCTTCAACTAATGGAATTGATACGAATGAAATATATTCAATGGACTATGATGCTTCTAAGGCTGGTGTTATTTCTTTAACGAAAAATTTCGCAAAAGCTTTAGCTCCTTATGTTAGGGTCAATTGTATTGCACCTGGTTGGATAAATACACCACCTGTTTTAGAAATGGAACCAACTTATTTAGAAGGTGAGAAAAAGAAAGTTTTATTGGAACGTTTTGCCGAACCAGAAGAAATTGCTAATGTTGTCTATTTTTTAGCAACCAATGAAGCAAGTTATGTAAATGGTTCAATTATTAGGGTAGATGGAGGGTACTAATATGTATGAAAGTTTTGGAATAGACGAAAAAATAATTTCCCTAGTGCCAAGGGTTGATGAAGAAATAAAAAATGAATTAGCTAAAGTTGATGATATTTGTACGTTTAATAGTTTTAAAGTTTTAAAAGCTTTTCAAAATCACCAGGTCTCAGATGTTCATTTTAATTCAACAACGGGTTATGGTTATAATGATATTGGAAGGGATACCATTGAGGCAATATATGCAGATATATTTAGGGCTGAAGATGCCTTAGTTAGAAGTCAATTTATTTCTGGTAGTCATGCTTTAACAGTAGCTTTATTTGCTATTTTACGTCCAGGAGATACGTTACTTAGTATAACTGGAAAACCTTATGATACTTTAGAGGAAGTAATAGGCATTAAAGATAATTCTAGTTCTTTAAAGTCGTTTGGTGTTAATTATGAGCAAATTGACTTAGTAAATGATGATTTTGATAGTGAGAAAATTTGTAAAAGATTGGAAAAATCAAAAATCAAGTTAATTGAAATTCAAAGATCGAAGGGCTATTCTACTAGAAAGAGTATCACTATTGAAAAGCTAGAACAAGTTATTAAAGAAATACGTGAAGTTGATAAAGATGTAATTATTATGATTGATAATTGCTATTGCGAATTTGTTGATAAAAAGGAACCAGTAGAGGTTGGAGCTGATATAGTTGTTGGTTCACTTATTAAAAATTTAGGTGGTGGAATTGCTCCAAATGGGGCTTATATTGTTGGTCGAAAAGATTTGGTTAATTTAGCGGCGGAAAGACTTACAGTACCAGGTGAAGGTAAAGAGGTAGGACCAAGTTTAGGAATGAATAAAAGTCTATTACAAGGTTTATTTTTAGCTCCAAGTGTTGTTTCTAGTAGTTTAAAAACCGCTATTTTTACAGCTTGTTTGTTGGAAAAACTTGGTTACAAAGTAGAACCAAAGTATAATGATAATAGGGCCGATATTGTTCAAAACATAGAATTTGGTAATGACCAAGATTTAATTAAATATTGTCAAGGAATACAATCTGGTTCGCCAATTGATAGTTTTGTTGTCCCACTACCTTGGGATATGCCTGGTTATACTGATAAAGTTATAATGGCCGCTGGGGCATTTACACAAGGATCATCAATCGAACTTTCCTGCGATGGACCAATTAGACCTCCTTTTATAGCTTATCAACAAGGTTCTTTAACTTATGAATATGGCAAATTAGCAATAATGAAAGCTGCTTCTAGATTGGTTAAATAATATTTATGAAAATAAATGGTAAGAGTGTAAATATTGATGAATTAGTTGATGAGTTAGATATTAAAAATAATTTTAGAATTCATCGTGGTAATGATATATATTTATCCAATAACCAAATTAATATTTTAGAAAGAAATAATATTGATTATAAAAAATATAGTAGTTTATCATCATTAATCTTTGACTTAGAAGAATATTTGAATAGTGAAATGTGTAATGATGAGGAACTTGATTGTTTATTGGCTGAATTAGCTGAAATGAATTATTATAAAAATACAAATAAATAACACTAAATTTTGAGTACTACCTTGGTAGTATTTTTTTGTTAAGATATATTTTACTTAAGGGATATTGGGTGCTATAATATTTGGCTATGGTGATATTATGACAGAATTTGGAAAAAGAAAAGTTATCTATTTTTATAATTCATGGTCATTATATAAGACATGTAAAAATATTTTAAATATTAATTATAAAAATATTACACATAGTATTAGGTATTATTTAAAGGTTCATTCTAATAAATATAGTCTAGATAATCTTAATGAATTAATTTGCTTTTTAGTAGATAAGTATAAAATGTTAAATTTGCGAAAGCAACAAAAAAGTATCATAAGTGCTTTAATTAATAATAGTAAACTAAATATGAGGTATGTTGCTAAATTATTAAGAATTAATTATAAACGAATTTATGAATTAAAAAAGTATAATTATTCTATAAATGAGGCGATATTAATTATTTATTTTATAGGAGATATTACTAAAGAATTTAAAAGTATTACTAAACAAAAACTTAATCAGATTTCTAGTACTTCATATTTAGAGAAGACAAATAATATAAATGAATTGCTTTGCTTTTATTATATTAAGAGGGATAATTTTATATGTGAAAAGATTTTTAATATACATTATAATAGATTTAAAAATTTAATTTATAAAGCAGCACGTTCATTTTTACTAAAATTACAAAATTTTGATGTAGAAGATATTATGATTGATATTCAGATTAAATTATTAGAAAAATTAAATAATAATCAAATTGTTGCTAGTCATTCTAATCAAATAAGTTATTTTTTTTATAAAACAGCATTTGGAGTAATTTATAGAAAAATTTATGAAATGAAAAAAATAAGTGGAGAAATTCATTTAGAGGATAAAGTTTATGATGATGTGACTTATTTAGATATAATTCCATCCAAGTAAAATATTTAAAATTATTTTTTGTAAACTTTAGTAAAATTTTTATTTTTATATTTGTTAATAAAAAACTGATATTATATAATAATAATATAATGGAGGTTATATTATGGATATAAATAGTCAAAGTAAGGTTTTATCTGATGATATGTTAAGACGCATTGATGCATATTTTAGGGCTGCAAATTATCTTGCCGTAGGTCAACTTTATCTTTTAGATAATCCTTTACTACGTGAACCCCTTACATTAGAACATATTAAGCCTAATGTGGTTGGGCATTGGGGAACAGTGCCAGGGCAAAACTTTATATATGTGCACTTAAATCGTGTTATTAAAAAATATGATTTGAATATGATTTATTTATCTGGTCCAGGTCATGGTGGGAATGCACTAGTAGCTAATACTTATTTGGAAGGAACCTATAGTGAGGTATATCCCAATATCACAGAAGATGAAAATGGTTTGAAAAAGCTATTTAAGCAATTTAGTTTTCCAGGTGGAATTTCTAGCCATGTGGCACCAGAGACACCAGGGTCAATTAATGAAGGAGGCGAACTAGGATATAGTTTGTCGCATGCATTTGGAGCTGTTTTAGATAATCCTGATTTAATTGCTACTTGTGTTGTGGGTGATGGAGAAGCTGAAACAGGCCCACTAGCAACATCTTGGCATATAAATAAATTTTTAAATCCTAAAACAGATGGGGTTGTTTTACCGATTTTACATTTAAATGGTTATAAAATTGCTAACCCAACCGTATTTTCGAGAATTTCAAAAAAAGAACTTGAAAATTTCTTTGTTGGTTGTGGTTGGAAGCCATATTATGTTGAGGGTGAAGACCCTATGTATATGCATGAGTGTATGGCTGAAGTTTTGGACAAAGTTATTTCTGATATAAATAAAATAAAGAAAATGTCGGCAAGTGGCGAGTTAAAAGAGAGACCAATGTGGCCGATGATTGTCCTTAGAACACCAAAAGGTTGGACAGGCCCAAAATTTGTTGATGGTAAACAAATCGAGGGAAGTTTTAGGGCTCACCAAGTACCAGTTATTGTCAATGTTAATGCACCAGAAAATGTTAAGGTTTTAGAAGCATGGATGAAAAGTTATCGTCCACAAGAGTTGTTTGATGAAAATGGTCGCTTAATTGCTGAACTTCGTGATTTAGCTCCTGTAGGGGATAAAAGAATGGGCTCAAATCCAATTGCTAATGGTGGTAAATTATTAAGAGAATTGCGTTTACCTGATTATCGTGATTATGGCGTTAAAGTTGAAGTGCCTGGCAAAACAATTGCGCAAGATATGAGTGAACTAGGTAAATATCTTCGCGATGTTGTAAAGTTAAACGATGATAATCGTAATTTCCGTATTTTTGGTCCTGATGAAGCCTTGTCTAATAGATTAAATTCTGTTTTTGAGGCGACTAATCGTCAGTGGAATGGTGAAACAATTGCAAATGATGAATTTTTATCTAACGATGGTAGAGTTATTGATTCTATGTTATCAGAACATTTATGTGAAGGTGGCTTGGAAGGTTATTTATTAACTGGCCGTCATGGTTTTTTACATAGTTATGAGGCTTTTGTTCGAATTGTTGATTCAATGGCAAGTCAACATGCTAAATGGCTTAAGGTAACAAAAGAGTTGCCTTGGAGAGCACCAATTGCTTCTTTAAATTATGTTTTATCTAGTCATATATGGCAACAAGATCATAATGGATATACACATCAAGACCCGGGCTTTTTAAATCATTTGATAACAAAGAAAGCGGATATTGTAAGAATGTATTTGCCACCAGATGCCAACTGTTTATTGTCGGTTTTTGATCATTGTATTAGAAGTAAAAATCTTATTAATGTCATAGTGGCATCAAAGCATCCTCGTCAACAATGGCTTACAATGGATGAAGCTGTAAAACATTGTACAAAAGGAATTGGCAGATGGAATTTTGCAAGTAATGACCAAGGAGATGAACCTGATATTGTTATGGCTTGTTGTGGTGATACACCAACTTTAGAAACAATTGCAGCTGTGTCAATTCTAAGACGTCATTTTAGTGAATTAAAAATTCGTGTTGTTAATGTGGTGGATTTGATGCGTTTACAATCAGATATTGTTCATCCGCATGGACTAACTGACGCTGATTATAATTCTTTATTTACAACTGATAAACCAATTATATTTGCTTTCCATGGTTATGCTCCATTAATTCATCAATTAACTTATAAACGTGAAAATCAAAATATGCATGTTCATGGCTATCAAGAAGAAGGTACTATTACGACACCTTTTGATATGCGTGTTCAAAATAAAATTGATCGTTTCAATTTAGTTCTTGATGCCTTAAAATATTTACCACAACTTGGTAATAGACGTTCAGAATTAACCGAATGGTGTCGAAATAAACTTATTGAACATAAGGAATATATTCATGAATATGGTCGTGATTTAGAAGAGGTAAGTAATTGGACTTTTGAAGAGTATTTTAATTAACATTAAAAAATGTCAAAACGAGCGTTGACATTTTTTTCTAAATATTCTAAAATAATTACCAAATTGAATTGAGGTCTTAGTTATGTTATTTAATGTTTATTTAATTACTGTTTTAATTTCGGTAGGTATTAATTTATCTAGTTTTGCACATGTTTTCTTTAAATTAAAAAAATACGGCTATAAATTTGAAAAGTTTTTTATAGGTGATTCTGCTAAGGGTGTTTCATTTGGAATAATTTTAGGTATGGTGATGGTACCATTGACAGCCGCTTTGAGCTTGATTCCGATATTTAATGTGATAACAAACATAGTTACATTAAATAATTGGACATATAGCGTTAATCATATAATATCATTTTTACAGAGTAATGATATTGTTTATAACAAATATTCTTGTTTTATTGATGAAATAGAAAGAAATAAATCTTTATTTAAGACTAAAAAAATATTATATAAGAATAATGATATTGTTAGTCAAGAAATGGTTGAGGCTATGTACTTAGACGGTGCATCTAAATCAAAGATAAAATGGGAATTAATGAAATCAAAAAAGTCAAGATTAGAATATTTAAAGGAAATTAGTAATTTGTTAAAATTATATAAATTTTCTTTAGGTGATATTGAACTTACTATGCAAGCAATTGATGTTAATGATAGACTAGAGATGGTTTATAGAAAGATAAAAAGAAAATAGGTAAAAACCTATTTTTTTGATAATTAAACTACTTTTTGTTTTATTTCTTTCCCATCTTTAACTGTTGGAATTTTAGTATAACCATGTATTTCGTTATTTATCGCATAGTTAGATATTGCTCTGAAATTATCATCATAAGGGTATACTCGTTGTCCAAATTTAAGCCACATGGTTGACCATTCTTTTTCGCTTTCTAGGAATTCCTTTACCAAAGGATTATTTAAAACATCAGTATCAATTGTTGGGTCAGTTAGATTGACACAATCTTCTTCATCATATAATTTACATTGTAAATCACATTCTAACTTATCACATTGATAAGCGAAAAAAGCTTCTTTACTCTTTTTTTCATCAAATTCTAAAAATAATTCCTCAATTTTATTACCGTCTAATAAGCCCTTTAAAATTTCATGAACTGCCTTATGTTCCATTTCTTTTTTTTCTTCACTAGATATTTCAAATTGATTCAAATCATCAATGATAGCCTCACCTAATTCATGAATTGCTAACATATAAATAACTTTCATAATATCAATATCATATTCGTATTCTGATTTTATTGCAATAGCAAGCATTTGGGTACTGAAGGTATGTTCTGCAACACTTTCAAGTCTCTCTCTTTTAACATTCCAAGTTCTCCAACCTTTTCTTATAATATTTTTAAGTCTATTACATATACAATAGAATTTAATGACATTTTCTTCTTTAGTCATAGTTACCCTCCTTTTTGATGAATAGTATAACATTGAAATTTTATTTAGTAAATATAATTATCTAATTCTTTTTTTTTGTTTTTTCTTTATTTTAATGTTATACTAAAATTGGTGAGGCAGATGGTAAGTTATAAAGATGTGGATAAAATTCTAAAAGAGAATGGTGAAATAACTGATTTAATAATTAGTAAAAGTAAAATGCGCAATTTATTACTCGATTTAATTGAGCATAAGGTTGACAATTTTAACTATGAAACAAATAATGATTATAGTTATTTACTTAAAATATTCGATTATTTTCCATTTTATTTTCAAGTAAATTTTAATGATAAAAAAGAGTATTATTTACGTATGCAGGGAATAATAGGTAAAATAAAAGAACTGATTAAGCAAAAACCGGGAAATATTAATAAAAACTCTAAACAATTTCAGTTTTTAAAGAAACTAATTGATAATTTAGAAGGCAGTACTTTATCTTTTTTATATAATGACTATATTAACAATTATGATGGTAGTAAGTATGATTTTATTAATTATTTAGTATTTGATGTAAAACGTATTAGTTTAGTTGAAGACGCTATAAAAAGATTTCCATATATTGTTAATGTTGAAACAAAGGATAGTGAAAAATTAATAGATAATGTCATAAGAAAATATATTGATGAACTTAATATTTATACAGAAAAAAAAGAGCTTAATAATTTAGATGATTTGATTTATTATGATGAGGTTTTAAAGTTGCTATTAGGTTCAGATAAATTAAACTTTGATATTGATAGACGAAAAGAATGGCTTAATGATATAAATGGTTTTATTGATAATATGAATTCTTTTAAATTTAATGATTTAACAAAGCAAAAACATGTATTTTTTTTAAATGATTTATGTGATTTAATTATGGGTAGGCAAGAATGTCATTTGGATTATTTAGAATATAAATATGATGTTAAATGTAATTTTAATCAAAGTATTAATGCAGAATGTAAGCGAATTTTAAATAATAAGGGGACAAGTGACCGCTATATTATTAAGGATGATATAATTTTAACTTTTGATGGCAAGGATGCGAAAGAGATAGATGATGCTTTATCGATAAGACGCTTAGAAAACGGCAATTATTATTTAGGTGTACATATTGCTGACCCGTTATTTTTTATTGGTAATAACAGCATTATTTATGATGAAGCGAAAAGAAGGACAACCTCAATCTATTTATCGGATATGACAGTTTCAATGTTTCCTAGTGAATTATCTAGTAATTCGGCTAGTTTATTAGAAGGAAAAATGCGCCCTGCTACTTCATATTATTATGAAATATCATCAACTGGTGAATTAGTCAATTATCAATTTTTCAAATCATATATTTATGTGTATAAAAATATGACCTATCAAAGGTTTAATGAGATATTATGTGAAGGTTGCGATGATTTAAACATAATGCGGACAATAACTGATTTAGCTACTATTGAGCCACTATTATCGCGAATTTACAGGATAGATCCTTATTATGAAAAAATAAACCGTCAAGATATGAATATAACAGATACCAATATTATAGGTAGTTCTATATCAGAAAAGTTAGTTGAAAGTGCGATGGTATATAATAATCACCAAGTAGCTTCATATTTTGATAGTAAAGGCTTACCATTTGTTTACCGGGTTCATGCGATAGACGAAACAGAGCGAACTAAACTTGAACAATTTTCTAGAAGTATTAATTTAAATGATTCTAAATCAGAGTATTCAAAATATATCAATCTTATTAAGAATGTTTATCCTAAGGCTACTTATTCTTTGAATAATTATGGTCATTCAGGTTTGAATTTAGAAACTTATGCCCATATCACAAGTCCACTGAGAAGATTTGCAGATATTTTAGCTAGTGAATGTTTGGATAAATTCTATTTTAATAAATTTAATGATGAGGATGTTTATTATTTTTCAGATAGTTTAAAAGATTCGGTTAATCGAATTAATCAAAAAAGATTATCTATAGAAGTTTTTTCAGCTAATTACGAGAAAAGTAAACGGAATAATAAATAATTGCGATGGTTTATTAATGACAAAATTTGACAATTGTATAAAAATTGTGCTACAATCTTATTTGTCTTTTAGGAAAGGTGAATAAATGATAATAAATAGATTAAGAAAAAAGATATTGGTTTTGGTATCTTTAGTGCTTATTTATGGTGTTATAGCAGTAGTGTATTCAAGATTGTCTTTTTTTCAAAAAAACATTGAGACAGAGGATAAAGCTATAGGAAATATTAGTGAAAAACAAATTAATAATATGTTTTTTACTGCCTCTAAACAAATTATTGATACAGTTGTTTATGATAATACCGTTGGGAAAATTGTATGGGACGGCTTAACAATGGAGGAATTAACAGACAAACTAAATAGAATGCTTAATTCAACATTATCTGGTAAGGGTGAGATTTTTGCAACGCATTCTTTAGAATTAGGAATGGATCCGTATTTAGCTGTTGCAATTGTTTTACAAGAAACAGGTTGTCAATGGAATTGTAGTTATCTAGTTAATGCTTGTAATAATGTTGGGGGACAGAAAGGTAGTCCTGGTTGTGATGGCGGCTCATATAAAGCTTATAGTACTTTAGATGAAGGTATTATTGGTTATTTAGATAATTTATATTATAATTATTATGCTTATGGCTTAACAACGGCAGAGGCAATGAATCCTAAATATGCTGAAAGTACCGCATGGGCTTATAATGTAAATTCCTATATTGAAAAAATAAAAGCTGCTTAATGCAGTTTTTTTGTAAATATTTGTAAATTTAATGATGAGAATATCTATTTTCGCTTTATTTGTCGATGATTATACTACTCAAACATTGATTTTAAGGGTATAATAAAATTATAAGTATAAATGGAGGAATATAGATGGAAAAAGGAAAAGTAAATTATAAATTAATTGATGTTGTGTTAACATTAGTAATAATTTTTTTAATCATAAATACATTTGGTTTTTGGACTGGTATTTTAAGAAAAATATTTTCAATTCTTTTACCTTTTATTATATCTTTTGCAATAGCGTATGCTCTATATCCTTTCGTCGAGAAATTGACAAAAAGAAAAGTTCCAAAACCCTTAGCAGTATTTATCGTTGTAGCCCTTGTAGTTGGTTTTTTAACGCTAATTATAGCTCTTATGATCCCAATTGTAATAGAACAGTTAACGGCTTTATTTAATTGGTTAATGGATTTTGTTTTAAAAATATCTAATGAATATAATGTTGATTTAAATTCGCTTCAAGAACATCTTGGGGATTTTAAGACGGTAATTAGTAATTATGGTAAGTCAATTGGTGATTTTTCTTTTAGTGTTATTATGCAGTCAATAAATATTTTAACTTTGTTTATTATTTGTTTTATAACAGCTATCTATTTTTTGGCTGATATGGAAAAAATAAGAAAAAAAATCAAAAGTTTCTTAAGACGTAAAAATAAAAGAACTTATCGCTATGTTGAAAGACTAGATCATGAAGTTAGTCAATATTTTGTAGGGTTAGAAAAATATATTATAATCCAGTTTATTGAATATACAACGATATTTTTCTTAATTGGTCATCCATATTATTTGTTACTGGGAATATTATGTTCAGTTACAACAATTGTTCCTTATTTTGGTGGTATATTCGCCAATATTATTGCGGCAATTACAGCCTTCTTTGTTTCTAAGAATTTATTTATATTGACGCTTATTGTTGCCTTTATTTGTCCAAATATTGATGGATATATTATTTCACCACGTGTTTATGGCAAAACAAATAATGTTCCAGGTTTACTTACTATTTTTGCTGTTTTTGCTGGCGGTAAATTAGCTGGAGTATTGGGAATCATTATAGCTCTTCCAGTTACTATTATTTTGCTTGCTACTTATCGTTTTTATGAAGATGATATAGCCCAAAAATTGGACGATATGAAAAATAAAAAGATTGAAGCAGAAAGTGAATAATATATTATAGTTTATATTTTTCTAACTTTGTTTACCCAATCTTTGACAAAAGTTTTTGGAATAGAAATATTATTATTTATACCAGTTCCCATGGAAATATTAGGCTTATTTTTAGCGTGATAGTCAGAACCACCAGACATAAATTTTTGATATTTTTGACATAGATTAATCATAAAATCTGTGTCTTTTTTGTTAAATAGTGGATATATGCATTCTAATCCATCAATATCGGTTGTTCTTAATATTTTTTCAATAGCTTCATTCTTATTATTAAATGGATATAAATATCATTTTAAGCTTGTATTTTTTTCTTTATTGCTAGTACTTTTTTATAATAAATGTTATAGCCGAGAGTTTCTATATTAGTATCATTAAAAATTTATAAATTTAATGTTATAATGTTTATGGATAAGAGGAGATAAATATGACTGACGCATCAATATTAGACATTTTTTATAAAAAAATAATACCTGAAGCACAAAAAGGTGAAGTAGACTGTTATTTTACGGCAAATATTGCTTTTAATTTAGTTATTAATAATATAGAAATTAGTAAATGTGAAGAATTACTATATGATGGAATTTTAATTCCTACTTTGAAAATTACCAATAAAAAATTATTTGATGATATGTTAATAACGTATGTGAAAAAGGCTATGAAATTTTATAATTCCTCGGATTTTACTTTTTTGAAAGATATTAATTCAGCATCTAATGAAAATTTGGAAAAAGAAAAAATGGAATATCTAGTTAAATATATAATTAGTAATTTATTTGCCAATGCATCCTTTAGTGACTTTGATTATCCAATTGAATTTTTACGTTCTAGGCTTGCTATGTTTGATAATAAGGTTCTTAATTATGAAGGAGAATTAGATTTAGGATATATAGAAAGTATTGGGGCCCGAATGTATGTAATTGAAGAGGTTAGCCCGATAAAATCTGAAACGCCATACCGAATTAAAAGTTATCTTAAGTTTGATGATGAATATAAATTATTATTACCAGAGATATATGCAGGTAATAGTGGAGATAAATATAAATTATATGGTATACAAAAAAAATTACACCATAATAGAATTGAAGAAGAATTTTATTTAAAGAAAATTAGGAAAGGCTTTATCGCTAAAATAAATGGTGCACCAGAACATTATTTTTTAGCGGTTATGCTTTTTCTATCATTATGTAGTGATAAAGAAATAGAGGTAATTCCTTTTTTAGTAGAAAGATGGAATGCTAAGGCAATAACTATATATAAAAAGTCTAAAAAGATTCCTAATTTTTCTTTAGAAGATATGATACAAGAACAGAGTAGAATTCAAAATAATGCAACTAATATACTTATACGTTATTTTGAAAAATTAGAAAAAGTAAGTAATGGAATAAATTTTAATTCATTTTCTTTTGAAGCAGATTCTAACTTACATATTAATATTAAACAAGACTTTGAAAGTAAAAGTGTTGCATTTAATGAAATTTTTAAATTAGTTGGTGAATATAAGGGTAAAAAAAATAATTTAGGGAAATGAAATTTTAAAAACGGTGCACTCTTAAATTTGAACATAGTAATGTGTATCAATTCTTGTGTATCTATTAACTTTGCAACAATATTCTATAATTTTGCAATTTTTCTTGTTTTAAATACTCATATATATTATAATAAAATTTAAAGGTGATTTTAGATGTCTAGTGTAGTATCAATAAAAAATATGAGTTTTAATTATGATTCTAGGCGAGTATTTTCCGATTTTAATTTAGATATAAATAGAGGCGATTTTGTATCATTAATTGGTCCTAATGGTAGCGGGAAAAGTACACTTGTTAAAATTATAGCTGGATTGTTAGAATTTGATGGCGAAATTTATCTTGATGACTTATTATTAAATAAAAGTAATATTAAACAAATTAGAAAAAAAGTTGGTGTTCTTTTAAATAATGTCGATAGTCAACTTATCGCAAATAAGGTTTTTGATAATATAGCTTTTCCTTTAGTCAATCAGGGCCTTAGTCGTGATGAAATTATTGCTAGTGTTCGAGATATTGCTTTAAAATTAAATATAACTGATTTATTAAATAAGAATATAACAGAAGTTAATAATATGGAAAAGACACTAATTAATTTAGCTAGTGTTTTAGTCTATAAACCACAAATTTTAATTTTTGATGAAGCATTTGAGAATTTAGATAAGATTGAGCGAGATAAAATATTAACTATTTTAAAAAATTTAAATATTATAGAAAAATTAACAATTATAAATGTAACCCAAAATATGGAAGATATTTTGTTTGGGAATATGATACTTATATTAGATGATGGTAGGATTATAGAATATGATACCAATGATAAAGTTTTTGATAACAGTAAGGTGTTTAGTAAATTAGGATTAGATTTGCCATTTATGGTTGATTTATCAATAAAACTAAAATATTATAATTTAATTGATCGAATAATTTATGATATGGAAGAAATGGTGGATGTTTTATGGAAGTGAAAGTTAATAATTTAAATTTTTATTATAATAAAAAATCAGGTATAAAGATTTTAGATTCGATTAATTTTAAAATTCCAAATAATACTATTGTTGGTATAACTGGTAAAAGTGGTAGTGGCAAAACGACTTTAGCTGAGCTGATGTGTGGTATTAATATTCCAAGTAGTGGTAAAATAACGGTTGATGATATTTTTATTAATAAAAAAAATATTTTTGATGAAAGAAAGTTAAAAAATAAGATTGGTTATATTGCGCAAAATAGTGAAAATCAAATTTTTAATAAAACAGTAAAAGATGAATTAACGTATGCTTTAAAGTTTTTAGGTAAAATCATTGATGATGCTAAGATTTTAGAAGTTTTAAATTTCATTGGTTTAAATGAATCTTATTTAAATAAAAATCCCTTATTGTTAAGTACTGGTGAAAGGAAAAAACTTTCTATTGCGGCAACTTTAGTATTAGATACAGATATTATTATTTTTGATGATCCAACTAGAGGTTTAGATGCTAAAAGTGTGAAAAATTTAAAGCGCTTAATTAAAAATTTAAAAAGTAATTTTAGAAAAACGATTATTATAATTAGTCGTGATGTTGAATTTATTCATGCTTTAAGTGATGAGGTAATTATTATGGATAAGGGAAAAATCTTAATTTGGGGAAATAAGTATGAGGTATTTAAAACAACTGACGTATTAAAAAATTACGGTTTACCGATTCCGAAAACGATGGAATTTTCTTCAATTGTTTTAGATAAAAAAAATATTAAAATAGGATATAGGGATGAAATAAATGATTTATTGAAGGATATTTATCGTTATGTTAGATAATATTTCATTTAATCGTTTTTATAATGTTAATTCTAAATTACGTCAAATGAACCCTATATCTAAAATATTATGTGTATTTATTTTCTTAATTTTGACCTTTATAGATAGCAGTATAGAATTTAATTTGATTTTATTAATCTTTGTTTTTATGGCAATGCTTTTAAGTAATATTTCTTTTAAAGTTTACGGGAAAATATTATTAGGTTTATTATCGTTTATTATATTTATATTTCTTATTAATTTTTTATGTAATGTTAGTATTTATACATCAATGTTATTTTCAATTCGCTTAATTTTAATTGTTTTTTATTCTTCAATTTTAACTTTAACGACTTCACCTGATGAACTTATTTATGGTTTAGAGAGAATTTTATCTCCTCTTAAAATATTTAAAGTACCTGTTAATTCATTAGCGTTAATTTTATCGCTTGCCATAAGATTTATTCCGTTAGTTTTCGAAATGGGAAAGGGTATTATTAAGTGTTATGAAAGTCGTGGAATAAAGTTTAGCCAATTATCTTTTAAAGCTAAATTATTATATTTAAAAAGTATTATTATCCCTGTCTTTGTATTGTCCTTTAAAAATTCTGATGAGCTTACTGATACTCTATGTTTAAGACTTTTTGATACTAATGAAAAAAGAACTTCATTACAAATTTATGGGTATGGAAAGATAGATGCCTATATATTGAGTGTTCATACAATGTTAATTATGTTTTTAATTATGAAGGGAATGTATTGATGCGGTATTTAATTAGATTTTCTTATGATGGAACAAATTTTTTTGGTTATCAAAAGCAGGTTAATAAAAGAACCGTTCAGGGCGAATTAGAAAATGTTTTATCAAGGATTTCCAAGACCAAGGTTTTAGTTAGCGCTAGTGGTAGAACTGATGCATTAGTACACGCAATAAATCAATATGCGCATTTTGATTTAAATATCCATATTAGTTGTAATGATTTAAAAAGAGCTTTAAATAGTTTATTACCTAAGGATATATATATTAAAAGCGTCTCTAATGTTTTAGATTCATTTCATGCCCGTTTTGATGTTCTCAAAAAAGAATATATTTATAAAATTAATTTAGGTGAATTTGATCCATTTAGTCGTAATTATATTTATCAATATAATCAAGAACTTGATATAGTTAAAATGGTACAGGCGATAGAGTATTTTAAAGGCAAACACAATTTTAAGTCTTTTACTAAAAGTAATAATGATATTGTTGATTATGAACGCGAAATATATGATGCTACTATTAGGGTAGAAAATCATATTATGACAATAAGTTTTATAGGTAATGGTTTTTTAAGATATATGGTTCGTAATATGGTGGGAACCTTAATTAGTGTTGGCGAAGGGAAAACAGAACCTGATGAAATACTTGAAATTTTTAAATGTGAAGATAGGACTAAAGCTAAAAAAACGGCTCCAGCTAATGGCTTATATTTAAAAAATGTTTATTATGCTTTAAATTAATAGTTAAATTTTAAAAAAGTGCATATAATTTATTGACTTTTATAGTTATTTTTAGTAAAATTTAACTTGGTACATTTTTTATATCCCATATAAGTGAGTGTTGGGACCACTCGCTTAAACTTAAAGTAAGGAAGGGAAAAGATTTATGAAAAATACTTATATGCAAAAAGCACAAGAAGTATCACGTAACTGGTATGTTATTGATGCTGCTGATGTTAATTTAGGACGTCTTGCAACTAAAGTAGCACATGTATTACGTGGAAAGCATAAAACAACATATACACCTCATGTTGATTGTGGTGACTATGTAATTGTTGTTAATGCTTCAAAGATTAATTTAACTGGTAATAAACTAGATGATAAGATTTATTATAATCATAGTGGATATACTGGTGGATTAAGAGAAAGAACTGCTAGAGAAATGAAAGAAAATTATCCTGTTGAAATGATTGAGAGAGCTGTTAAAGGAATGCTTCCAAAAGGAAGACTTGGTAGAGCAATGTATAAAAAATTATTTGTGTATGCTGATAGTGAACATCCACATACTGCTCAAAAACCAACAGAAATGAAAGCTAATTAGGAGGGTTTTAATGGAAAAAAGATTATTTATTGGTACAGGAAGAAGAAAATCATCGATAGCTCAAGTTAAGATGGTTCCTGGCAAAGGAAAAATTATAGTTAATGGCGTAGAAGCTAGCGAATATTTTCCATATGAAACAAATATAATGAATTTGAAACAACCTTTAGTAGTAACTAATACTGAAGAAACATTTGATATTACAGTTACTGTAACAGGTGGTGGTTTTAGTGGCCAATGTGAGGCAACTCGTTTAGGAATTGCTAGAGCCTTACTTATGTATGATAAAGTTAATGAAGGTAAGGAAGATAGTTTCAGAATTACATTAAAAAGAGCAGGTCTTATTACTAGAGATGCTAGAAGTAAGGAACGTAAAAAACCAGGACTTAAAGCTGCTCGTAGAGCTCCACAATTCTCAAAGAGATAGGATACAGTTTTCGTTCAATCCCTATAAACTCAATGTTTATGGGGTTTTCTTTTGTTTAAGATACTTTGAAAACACCCCTGATTTCTATGTGTAACCCACAAGTAACCCACAGGTAACCCACACAATATTTCATAAAAAAAGAGGCTTAACTAACCTCTTTTAATAATATTATTTTATTCTAATTTAGGTCTTTAAATTTAATTGTATCTTTTTCTTCTAAAAGACTGTTTTTAATGTAATCCATAATATTGTTTTTTCCATCAAACTTAATGGCTGTTGTCAATCCAAACCTATTTGACTCTGCATTGTCTATTATTTCATTATAAACATAATCTATAGCATCCTGTAATGTAATAGGTTCTTCATTAGGATTGTCTAAATATAAATTCATCAATCCACCAATAGAATAATTTATTTCATCTATTGTTTCTTTTCTTAATTTCATTTTCTTATTCCTTTCATTATTCATTCTCATCAGTTCTATACCAACATGGAGTTGTACCATCTATGGTTTTATGATATTCAATGATGTTGTTTGCACAATCACTACATATAAGTCTATTATAGTGTGATGTGCCATAGTGAGTGATTGATACATAATCTTTTTTTCCACACCAATCACATTTTGCAAGTCTATCAAAATACAATATATTATTTTCTTTACATTCAGTTCTGATTGCTTTTCTTAAAAAATCAGATTTCTTTGTATTTGTTGTTTTTAATAAAGTATTTAGAGTATCCATTTCAGATTTATTAAGGTCAACATTGAATTGAACTTTATGTTTTTTTCGATAATCAATATCATACTTTGATTTGTTGAATTTTTTTTCTGCCATAACATCTTTGACAATTTTCATTATTTATGTTATTATTATTGGTAGGAGGAGTGGTTATTTACCACTCTTACCAATAGTTTTAAAAGGGATGCCTAACTCGAGTTTTAAGGTTATTCCTTTTTTTGTTATCTTTATATTGATAACTTTTAATGAAATTGTCATCTTAACCTCCTTTCTTTTTTATTGTAATCTTTCTTGATTACATACTTATTATATCATACTACCTAGGTAGTGTCAAGAAAAACTTTTTAATTGGATGCTAAAAAAAAGCAGTTATCTTAAATAATTCACTGCTTCAAGTAAATCTTCAATATCTTTATGTGTATAAACTTTATCTGTTATATCTTTACTAGCATGACCTAGTATTCTTTTAGTACATAATTTATTAGCAGGTGTCCTATCCATACGAGTTGAGAAAGTATGTCTAGTATCATGAGGTTTATGTTCTTTATTAAATTCTAGTTGTTCAATAATCTTTTCCCACTTTTCATGATAATAGTTCCAATACTTCATTTGTTTATATTCATAATTAAAGATTAAGTACTCACTACCAACTTCAATTGCTTTATCATACCATCTTTTTATAAGTGGTATTATTCTTTCGTGGAAAGGTATAATTCTATCTTTACCTGCTTCTGTTTTAGAACCACCAACCATGTATTTATCCTCTAAATGAACATTTTCTATTTTTATGTCTAATAGTTCGCCAACTCTCATGCCTGTATAAATAAGTATAAGCATAGTATCAATAAAGTCCATCCTATCAACATTTTCCCACATCTTGTCTATTTCATCTTCTTCAAATGGTATTCTTTCTAATTTGGTGGTTTTTTTGCCTATATCAATGTATTCCGAATATTTTCTTACATCCATATCATTTTTAAGAGCAAAATCATACATTTGATGCCAAAGAATTTTAAATGCTTTCTTGGCACTCCATTTGCTACCCATACCATCTACTATGTTTTGTAAATGTTGTAATCTTATATCTACAAAGGCTTCATCTTTTATATCTTGACAGTAATTCCAACACATATTATATACTTGTTGAGTTTTGTAAGCAATTTTAGGATACTTTTCATCTTGCCATTTTTTATGAAGTTCATTAACTGTAATTTTTTTAATATCTATATCATAAGGTTTTTCATTAAAAAGTGCTAATTCTTGCAATGCTTTTGTTCTTGTTTCATAATATCCGAGTGTCTTTCTTATCTGTTTTCCATTTTCATCCCATCCTACAGTTTTTCTTACTCTATATGGTTTTCTTCTATTACCTGATAACTTTTCAATGATACCATATTTATTTGGTAATTTCATATATCAAAATGTCCTCCTTTTCTTGTGTTTTTAGGCTATTTTTGATATAATGAAATAGAAAAATCCATAACATTATATCTTTATATTTTGTTTTTAGTTTGGATGACTAAAAAGTGATTTTTCATTTTGACTTACTGTTCGAGCAGTAGGTCTTTTTTTTATGCCTTTTTATTTTTTATCTTTGTAATGCACCATTTAATTGGTACATAAAAGAAAAATTTAATTACTAGGTATATGGGAAATATTGTTATATAGTATAGAAAATTTGCAATAAGATAATCACTTATTTTCCAACTAGAGGTGTAGTATTTTCCTTTTCCAATTTTACTAATAGTTCTTATTCTTGCAGACATTAGTTTTACCTCCTTAATTTTCTTCTGACTTCTATTGCAATTCCAATAATTTTAACAGGTTTAGTCATAATATCATATTCACTAAATACATAAGGTTCATAATTATTGTTAAGAGGCTTTAAAATTAAGCTTTTATCTTGTTTTATTACTCTTTTAAATGTAGCATCATCACCATTTACCATAACAATGCAATCATCACCTGAACTGCAATCTGGTTGTTGTTTAATAATTATAACATCACCTGACATATATTCAGGGTACATACTATCCCCCTCAATTTTTAAAGCAAAGTAATTTTCTCCACTATTTAACATTGATGCAGGGATTTCTTCATATCCTAAAATATCTTGTATTGCTTCTATTGGAACACCTGCAGGAACTTTGCCAAGAAGAGGTATTTTTATTGTTCTAGTTGTAGTTTCAATATATCTTGCATTGTCAATAGACAACTCTGATGGAGATTTTTCTTCAATCCACTCTCTATCCATATCAACATCGTATCCCATTAACCATGCTTCACTTACATTTAATATTTTAGCAATAGTATATAGTTTATCCTGTTTTGCTTTGTAAGAACCTTTTAAATAGTTACTAATTTGTGCTTTTGATATTTTTGCCTTATTTGCTAAATCAATAGGTCGCATATTATTGTAATCAAGTGCTTTTTTTAGTCTATTAGCAAAAGTGTCCTCTAACATTGTTTCCAACCTCCTTTAATATTATTATAAACAAAAGTTAAGAAAAAAGCAACAAAACTTAAAATAAAAAATAAAAAAATTACAAAAAACTTAACTAAAGTTATTGACAGTTAAGAAAAAATATACTATACTTTGATTAGGTTAAGAAAATATTAACCCGAAAGGAGGCATAGTTGTGAATTTTGAATATTCCAAAATAAAAGGGAAAATTAGGGAATTAGGTTTAACGCAAAGTGATTATGCAAAACACATTGGTATTACTGAACAGACTTTAAATTTAAGATTTAAAAACAAAAGACCATTTACACAACCTGAAATAGCAAAAACAATGCAATTATTTAATGAACCTATAGAAAATGTAAAGAAATATTTTTTTACAGAAAAAGTTAAGAAAAACTTAACTGATATTTAGTCATCCAAACTAAAAACAAAAACAAAATTAAAGAAAGGATTTTTTATGAAAAAGAAAATGAGTATTAAAGAGGCTTCTTCTCTTATGGGTAAATCTCCTCAATTTGTAAGAGTTGGTTTACAAAGAGGTGTATTTCCATTTGGTACTGCAGTTAAGTTGTCATCAAGATGGTCTTATCACATCTCACCTGAATTATTTTATGAATATTTAAATGGAAAAAAGGAGGAGTCAAATAATGAAGAAAACTAGATTAAGATTAAGACCTTGGGTATTACCTACAGTAGTCGGATTAGTAGTGTTATTTATATTTATTACACTTAGCAATATTTTAGAGAACGATATGGAAAAACACATAGAAAAAGTATCTCAAGAGTGTGCATCACAAGGATATGGTATTAAAGCCTATTACACCAAAGAGGGAGATAAATTTTATAAATGTAACATTGGAGGTAGTGCCAATGAGTAAAGAAAAGAGCCAAATATCAGAGGTAATTGCACATTTAAGAAAACATAAATCTATTACCTCTTATGAGGCTATCAAGAAATATGGAGCAACAAGACTATCAGGAATAATATTTATTTTACGAGAAAGAGGATTTGGCATCGAAACAGAAATGACTCAAGGAAAAAATAGATATGGTCATGTTACGAGTTATGCAATTTACCATCTTGTAAAAGATTTAGAAGAGGAGGTTGAATAGATGTTACTTTTAAAAATATTATATTTTCTATTTTGTGGATTTGTAGCAATAGTTGGAGGGTTTTGTTTAGTATATCTTATTATTTGCATCTTAAAGGAATTAAAAAAGAGAGATAAGTAATATGGCAGATACTAAAAAATATTATTATTTAAAATTAAAAGAGAATTTTTACGATAGTGAAGAAATGATACTGCTTCAAAATATGCAAGATGGGTATCTATATAGTGATATTCTAATGAAATTATATTTAAGAAGTCTAAAGAATAATGGAAAGTTAATGTTTAAGGATGTAATTCCATATACCCCTGAACTATTGGCACAAGTGGTAAGACATCAAGTTGGAACAGTAAAACAAGCACTCCATATATTCCAAGAGTTAGGACTTATAGAACTAATGGATAGTGGTGCTATCTATATGTTAGATATTCAAAATTTTATTGGTGAAAGTTCTACCGAGGCAGATAGACAAAGAAAATATTACAATAAAATAAAAGCCGAAAAACAACTAGAAATTGAGTGTAAGGAACAATGTAAGAAATCTTACAAGACTTCTACACCAGAGATAGATATAAAGAAAGAAATAGAGTTAGATACAGATATAGAGATAGAACTAAATAAAGATAATAATGAGCAATTTTCTTTACCATCTGTTTCAAAAAAAGAGTTGCAAATACAATATGAAAATGAATTTGAGAAACTTTGGGAACATTACCCAAACAAAAAAGGTAAAGACCAAGCAAAGAATAAATATTTACTTGCAAGGAAACAAGGTATCACTTATGAAAGCATTGCACAAGGGTTAAAGAATTATATCAATTATATAAAGTCTGAAAATATTGAAGAAAAATTTATAAAGCATGGTTCAACTTGGTTTAATCAAAAGTGTTGGAATGATGACTATAAAATAAGCAATCAAACTAAAGGCGAAAAAGTAGATAAGCAAATGGAAATCTTGAAAGGAGTACATAATGGAAGCATCAAAGTTGATTAGTATGATACTCGCAAAACTAAAGATTGCTTATCCATACTACTTTAAAGAATTAACTGATGAAGAGTTTTTAGGACTGATTGCTATGTATCAGGAACAGTTATCAGAGTATAACGAAACTACTTTAACCAATACAATTAAATCAATTATTAGAAAAAATAAATTTATGCCAACTATTAAAGAGATTATTGATGAGTGTGAAAACTTTAAATCTTATAAAAAAAATACAATCCTCGAAAAAATGAGAGCAGATGGTTATTTTAAAAGATGTGCAGTTGGTGAATTAGATGATATACAGGCAATTAAAAACTATGAAAAAGCACTTATGTGGTTAGAAAAAGGTATTATTCCATCTTGGCTTTTAGAGGATATGAGGGAATATGGATATGTCGATGAAAATAGTTTAATCACAAATAGTAATAATGGTTTGTTGAATTATGGAGGTGAGAGTTAATGACTATAAAAGAGTTATCAAAATATCATAGTATCAAAATTGAAATAGAACAATTAAATGCTAATTTAAAAGAATTAGATAATACCTCTATTGGTAGTCAAAACTTAACAGGTATGCCTCATGGTACAGGTTCAACAGAGAGTATTGTAGAAAGTATTGTTATTAAAAAATCTAAATTAGAAAATATTCTTGAAAAAAAGAAAGCAAAACTTTTAGATGAACAACTAAAAATAGAAAACTTTCTTGAAACTGTAGAAGATAGCACAGTAAGAATAATTATCAGAGCAAGATTTATTGATGGTAAGAATTGGCATCAGATAGGTAAAGAATTAAATTTTGAAAGGACAACACCTTATTACCATCTAAAAAAATATTTGAAAGGTAGGTTAGAAGATGAAAAAGAAAAGTCTAATTAAGGGCATATTCAAAGTACCAAAGATTATTGCAATGCAACAAAGAATAAATACACTTGAGGGAGAAGTTGAAGTTTTGCAAGATACTATTAAAGATGAACTTTATAAGACATTTATGGAAAAACTAAAAGAACCTACTGAACTTGCAAGATATAAAAGAGAAAATCAAAATTTAAGAGCAAAAGTTAAGACTCTAAAGGCTTTATTAAAAGGTGATAAATAATGAAGCCAAAAGATAATAAATTAAATAGTTTTCTATATGTCAATGAAAATGATTTTAATAAAAAGATGCGAAGTCTAAAAACTTATTGTCCTCTTGCCTATAAGGAATTGATATTTGATGTAAAAAAAGAATTAGTACCAAGTCTAGAAGATGGTAGATATGAAAGAGATTTAAAAACATCAAAGGAATTTAGATTTATATATGGGCAAATAAAACTTATCTATAGTGTTAAAAATGGAGTTATCACAATGGAAAATATAGAACCATCACAATTTTTAATAGATGGATATATGTCAAGTTTAGAGATATATAAAGGCATTTGTTATAGAAATAAAAAAGATAAATTTAAGATTGATTTGTTTATATCAATGAAAAAGGAAAGGAATTATGCTATATGAACGAAAAATTAAGAAAAATAGTTAATCATTATGGAATAAATACACAACTTAAATATTTTCAAAGTGAAATATTTGAATTAAATGAAGCAATTATCAAAGAAAGAAATATTGGATGCTTGGAGGGTGCTATTGATAATGTAATCAGAGTGATTTCCCCTTTGATGAATACAACTTATGTAGATAAAGGTAGAGAACATATCAAAGAAGAGATTGCAGATGTAATGGTTATGCTAAAGCAATTTCAGTTATACTTTAATATTTCATCAGATGAAATAAAGGAAGTTATGAAAAGTAAGGTTGCAAGGCAAATAGAAAGAATTTCAAAGGAGGAAAGTAAAAATGATAAATGATGCAATCAAAAGAGATAAAAAACTTCAAAAGTTAATAGAAAAGACTAATATTAGTGAAGAAGAAGTTGAAAAATTAGGCTTTAGAGATAAGCAGGAGTATTACAAGGCTAAAAGTCATTTATGTAAAATTTCATTTGTTTCAAGAGATAAAAATGGTAAAGGAATTACCTATAGAAAACCAAAGGAGGTTAAATAGTATGAATATATGGTTTATTGTATATCTTTTCTTAAATGCTATGGGATTAGGTATGAATTTAGTGAAACATGGAGAGTCAAAAGATGGTGAATATAACTTTTGGGCATCTCTTATAGCAACACTTATAACACTAGGTATTGTTGTTATGGCAATTAAAGGAGGTTTTTAGGATGCAGGATAAGTTGACTAAGGAAGATTTAAAAAGTTTCTTTCTTAATATGAAAAAAGAGGGATTAGATGTTGGAATTAAATTAAAAATGCCCAATCAAAAAGAACCTGAAATTATTATGAATTATAACTCTAGTATTGATGTTAAATTAGAGTATTACCTAAATACTTATGATGATAATTTAGTTCATAAAAATAATCCTGAAATTCAAATAATAGATATGATTGGTACTTCAATACCATTTTAGGAGGAAGTTATGGATAAGTTAGAGAAGATTTTAAATGTATTAGGCATCATAACAATTATTTTAATAACTATAGGTGCTATATGGTTTGTTATTGAATTTAAAGAGATGATGAATGATTACCGATGCTCACAACTACCAATCAATGAATTTTTTCAGGATAAAAAATGTGAGAGATATTGGAGGTATAGAAATGATTGAAAAGATAATCAATAATTACTTAACCAATGCCCTTATAAGATGCTTTAAGACAACTGCTTTATTGAGAAATATAGAGTTACATATCATTCCAAGAAAAAATGAAGTGTCTGTCTATGTAAAAGATAAAAAATATACTGAAAATCTTTTTAAAAAGATAATGGTGTTTGATAAAAGTGCATCTATTTACTATTTATGTAATCTAAAAGAAACTAAAAAAGAATTTGATAAGGTTTTACAAGAATATCAGAGAAAGGAGTGTAATCATGGATAACAAAGATAAAGAATATTACAATGTACCAATATACATTGAAAAAGCCATAAAGAAGTTGTTTAAGTTAAGGAAAAATCAACAAGAATTATATCTACAAGTTAAGGATTATATGGAAACACATAATATTCCAACTGATACACCTTTAGATTTACTTAAATACTTTCCACAAGAAGAAGTTGACCCCAATCAAATGAAGTTAGATATATAGGAGGACAATATGAAATTATGGATAAGAACTCAAGATAAAAAGAGAGTATGTTTAGTTGAAGATTTATATATACATGATAATATCAGATATAAAGAAATTGAAGAAACAGAGATTATAAAAGATATAACAGGTCGATATATAGAAAATAAAAACATAAGACAAGAAATAGATGAGTATATAAGTTGTGAAATTTGGGGGAACAATCATTTATTAGGTACTTATAATACTCAAGAACAGGGATTAAAAATACTAGATGAAATACAAAGAATAATAAATGCAAAAACAATAATTAAATTTAATAATTTTGTTCCACAAGAACAAATTAAAAGAGTTAAAGATGCTATTGATAGGAATAGCATGATTGAATTACCAAGTTATGAAATTAAAGAATTAGTCGGTGTTATTGTTTATGAAATGCCAAAGGAGGAAAAGAAAGATGACAAATGATAGTGCAAGAGGTTATATTGTAATGACCTTAAAAAATTTAGGATATAAGGAAGATGAAATAGACAAGATTTTAGATGAATTACATCTACAATTTGATACTATTACTGAATACGAGGCAGAGCAGTACTATTATAGTGGCAAGTGGAGAAAAGAATAAATGGAAACTCAAAGAACTAAAGATTTAAAGAGATTACTTTCTAACCATTTTAATAGTAGAAATGATTTTTATATATTTGAGTGTACCTATGGATGGGGAGGTAAGGAGATTGTTGATTGTATTATGTATAACTGTCAAAGAGAAGTACATTGTTATGAAATAAAACAATCCCTTTCTGATTTCCACTCTAAAAATAAATTAAGTTTTTTTGGCAATAAAAATTATTTTGTGATGCCTTATGAACTTTATAAAAAAGTTGAAAGGGAACTATACACCAATCATCGTGGTATAGGAGTATATGTACCAATTAAGCGACCAAAATATGGTGAAAAAGATTATGAATTTGATGTATATGAACAACTTTATTGTATTAAATGTGCAGGTAAAATGGAACTTAAAGCAGATAAAGAAGTCATTTTATCATCAATGTTAAGAAGTATGCAAAGAGATTTAGAAAGGGGAAGCAGATTTGAACATGAATAAAGGAAATTTAGAGTGTCTTTATGATGCAATTAAAGATAAAAGAAAAAATAGGGATGAACATATTGAAACAGTTACTAAATTAGATAAAGAAATACAGATTGAGGTTTTAGAATATAGAATTGAAAGTGTTAAAAGAGTACTAGAATATTTTTCAGGATTAGATACTGATTTTGATAATTTAATTGTTCATTGCATCAATAAGTTAAATGGTAATATTGATGGAATTGAGTTAGCATTAGGTGATGATAAATGACACTATGTAAAAAAATAAAACAATTCTGTATATATTACTTTGGAGATATGCCAAGAGATAAATATAACTTTAGATTTAGATGGCAACAAGCATTATGTTATCTCGATTGGTATATTGAAGATGTAAAAGCACGAGAAATTACAGGAGGTGATAACCATGGCAAGACCATTTAGAGAAGTTGATGTTATACCTTTAGACCAAGTTGAAACTACAATTATGATACCAATTTCTAAATATGAAGAACTATTAACTATAAAAGGTAAATATGAAGAGTTGAAAAATAATCAAACTGATTTAGTTAATACATTGTTAGATAAATATAATGAGGGAAAAGTAACAATCAATCAGATTAGAGAGATACTAGGTTTCAAACCTATAAAAACCACTCTAAAATACCATCAAAAATCTTAAAAAGTATCATAAGTAGAAAAATAGCATTTTAGCCTTTATTTATAAGGCTTTAATTAAAAAATATAGGTGCAATATAATATAATACATATCTTGCATTAAATATATAGGCATGGGAGGTGTTAAAATGAGTACTGAATTTGGAATATCTAGTGAAGAGTTTGCAAATAATATATCCAAGTTTTCACAGTCAATGAGAGAATTAGTTGAAACCTTTTTAACCAATGAAGAGATTAGAGAACTTAATAATCCTAAAACATCAAGCAGAAGAAAAAAGAAATTGATTGATATTTCTACGGAAAGGATGCTACAAGGAGAAATAAAACAACAATTATCAAAATTATATGATGCAACAATTCTAGGAAAATTTATTACTAATAAGGAAATAACTAGGGATAGTATTTTAGAAATAATAAGAAATAGGTATAAAGGGTTAGAAACAATTGATATTGAAATATTTCTTGATAAACTAACAGAAGAAACATTAGAAGTTATTTTAAAGGATTTAACATCAGGATATTTAAAACATAGGTGTAATGATGGTAAAAAAAGATATACAATCTAAATTAGATGAATTTATAGAAAATCAAGAATTAGAAGAACTTGCAAATAAAACTTTAATTAGTTATAGAAATGCAGTTAATAAATTTATATCTTTTCTCCCTGATAATTTTGAAATAAATAAAAAATTGGTGATGGATTGGAAAAAGAATTTGGAAGAAAAAAAATTTGCTTTAAAATCAAGAAATCAATTCATAGTAGTGGTTAATAAATTTCTTATCTATCTTGGATACAAGGATTGTTGTGTTAAGCAATTTGAAGAACAAGAAAAATCAAGTTTAGAGGATTATATAGAACCTCAAGAACATAAAAGGATGCTTCGATGGGCAAAACAATTAGAAAATATGGAAGCATATTATATTATGAAAGTTTTTGCTAATTCTGGAGCAAGAATTAGTGAATTAAAATATTTTACTGTTGAAAACCTTGATAGTAATTATATAAAAGGTGCTTACAATAAGAAAAAAGAGAGAACTTTAATTATGACAAATGAGTTAAGAAGAGAATTAAAACATTATTGTAAGGATAATAAAATAAAAACAGGTTATATATTTAGAAGTCCTGACCCAAAATTAAAAGATGACCCAAATAAGATGATTAATCCATCTACTGTTTGGCGATGGCTAAAGAAAATATCTAAAAAAGCAAAGATAAACTCTAATAAAATTCATGCTCATGCTTGGAGGCATTTATTTGCAAAACAATGTAAGGAAAATGGTATTGATTTAGATGAACTAGCCGATATTTTAGGACATAAAAATCTAAATACAACTGCAATTTATACAAAAACATCAATGAAAGAAAAAAAAGAAAAACTAGAAATGTTGTGGAAAAAATGAAAAAGAAAATAATAACTATTTGTGATGAGTGTGGCAAAAATATATTAAAAAATGAAGATTTAATAGTAATTGATAAATTTGGATTGAAAAAATTTACAATTGGAGGAATATATACTCGAGTAAGTAAAGATTTTTGTTCAAAAGATTGTGCAATAAAGCATCTTAATAAAAAGGAGTGGGAAAAGTGAAAACGATAGATGGTAAATGTATTATTCCAATAAAAGGAATTGATTATGTATTATTGACTGATTATTCAAAATTATTTAATGATAAAGAGGAACTTGTTAAGTCGCTTAATTTTAAAAATGCTTATATTAAAAGTTTAAAGACAATAATCTATAAACTATATCAAAATCAAGGATTATCAACACTTGAATATCATACTGTATTACAATCTATAGAAGAAAATGGAGGAAAGTATGCCAATTAAAGTAATATATCATCTTTTAAATGGTGAAATTAAAGAAGTAATCTATAAAAATGAAAAAAAATATAGTAAAATGGAATTTACGAACCAAATGTGCCGATGCAATAATGGTAATTATGGTTATTTTAGTGATGAGGATATTAAATCAATTGTAAATTTAAATTATGTTTGTTTTTTCGATATTGAGGAGGTAAATAAAGATGAGATTAAATAGCGAAGAATTTAGTGAATTAGTAAAAAAGAACTCAAAAGCAGGTAAGATTGCAAAAGGTACAGAGTTTAAAGTTTATGATAAAAATGACAAATATTTATGTACTCTTGCAGTTCAAAGAACTACTATCACATATTTAGATGTTGTTGAAATGCCAAATGATATTTTAGTTGGTGAATATACATTTGTTGAAGTAGTAGATTAAAAATCACAAAACTCACAGTAAAAAGGTGCTATAATGTAAGGTAAGTAATAGTAAAGGCAATAGAAATATTGTCTTTTTCTGTGTTTATACGAGGGTATGAATATGTTCACCTTTAGCATCCTTTCTGTGTTCATAATGTTCTCTATCATACTCTCATATAAGCATAGAAAGGGTGCTATGCTTAATTTTAGGCAGGAGTTGATATTATGTTAAAGAGTTGTAGTAGGTGTGGTAAGATACACGATTTTAACAAGACTTGTTATAAGAATAGGCAAGTAAGGGGTCTAACAGATGCAGATAAGTTCAGAAAGACCAATAAATGGCATCAAAAAAGCAAGGATATTAGGCAAAGAGATAAGAACCTATGCAGATGTTGTTTAGCAAATATCTATGAAACTCAATTTATTTTTAACTTTAATAAGTTAGAAGTGCATCATATAACACCATTAGAAGAGGACTTTAGTAAGCGATTAGATGATGATAACTTAATTACTTTGTGTTGCTATCATCATAAATTAGCAGAAGATGGAATAATACCTAGATTTATTCTTGAAAAATTGGTAGATACAGAGGCTAACCTTAATGAAATAAGGCAGGAAGTGGAGGCATTAACCATCCCCCCTACCTTTTAATTATAAATTTCTCTCGTGTTTCAAAACCTACCTGCCCCCTATAAGTGTAAAAAATGCCTAAAATGAAAATTTTCCATCAATTGTTGATAAGTTAGGAGGTGATAACTATGGCAAGACCAGCAAAAGCAATTGATACTAACTCTATGAAAATGAGTAAAGAAGAAAGAAAAGATAGAGAAGAAACTGAAAAAAAATTAAGAGGTTCAAATGATGATATAAAACCTTTTTCTTATTTGAACAAAAGGCAAAAAGCAATTTTTAAAGATATTTTAAAAAATCTTAATAAGGATATATTAAGCAATTTAGATACATACTTATTAAATCAAACTGCAATCACTATTGAGAGATTAGAGAGTATTGAAAAAGAAATAAATAATGCTAGTAAAATAACTGATGAAAATGGTAAAACAAAAGATAAATTGGATGCCAAAACTATTATAAATTTAAAGTCTGTTAGGGATATGTACTCTAAAGACTTTTTTAGATGTTGTAATGAATTGTCATTATCACCTCAAGCAAGAGCCAAAATATCTATAAATACAATTCCAACAAAGAAAAAGACACTTATGGATATTTTAAATGATGATGAAGATGAATAATTATTTAATAGAGAATCATCCTAGTTATATTTATGCTAAAAAAATAGTTGATGGAACAATAAAACCACCACCATTGTTTTATGAATTAAATGGTGAAAAAACTTTTGTACCTCCAAAGTATGTAAAGAAACAATGTAAGATATTTTTGGATATAGCCGATAATAAATCAAGTAAGTATGTTATTGATACAAATAGAGTTAAAAAGATAGATAAAATATGTAAAATATTAAAGATGGCTAAAGGTATTAAAGTTGGTAAAAAGATATACGATGCTTTGGCAGGTTATCAATGGCTTATCATTGTAGCAAGTTTATGTACTGTGTACCGAGAAGATAAAAAGAAAAGAAGATATGAAACTGTAGTTTTAGAAATATGTAGAAAAAATGGTAAAACATTTATAGTTGCTTTTATGGTTTTATTATTGTTTTATTTAGAGCCAATGTATTCTCAATTCTATTCAGTTGCACCTGATGGAGCATTAGCAAAAGAAATCAAAAAGGCATTAGAGCCTTTGATTAAAGCGAATGCCAATGTTTTTGAAGATGGAGAGTTTAAAATATTAAGAGATTGTATTAGACATACTGAAACTGATAGTATTTATACTCCATTAAATTATTCTAAAGACAGGATGGATGGAAAAGAACCAAATGTCTTTGTTGCAGATGAGGTTGGTGCTTTACCTGCTCCTTATGCAATAGAAGCAATGAGGTCAGGACAATTATTGATTTTTAATAAACTTGGTTTCATTATTTCAACAAAGTATCCAACAATAGATAATCCTATGGAAGATGAAGTTAGTTATTCTAAAAAAGTTTTGGATGATATTATTGATGATGAAAAAATATTTGCATTATTGTATGAACCAAATGATACCAAAAATTGGACTACAGATGATAATATAATCTTACAATCTAATCCTTTGGCTTTAGAAATTGAAGCAGTTTATAGTGATTTATTAGACAAAAGAAGAAAAGCCATAGAAACAGAGAGTAAAAGAGAAAACTTTTTAACCAAGCATTGTAACATTATTTATCAAGGAGCAGGAACAGAAAGTTTTATAGATGTTTCAGAAGTTCAAAAATGTAAAGTGGATAAAATTGATTGGAGTGGGCGAGAAGTATTTATTGGTGTTGACTTGGCTATATCAAATGATAACTGTGGTGTAGGCATGGTTGCAGATGATGATGGTACTATTTTAGTAGAAGCAATTGATTTTATTCCCGAGGGAAGAATTGAAGAAAAAAATCAAGTTGAAAAAATAAATTATTATGAATTTATTGAGGCTATGAAATGTATTGCCTGTGGAAATAAGGTTGTTGACTATTCTGTAATAGAGCAGTTTGTTTTTGACATAGAAGATAAGTATGATGTTGTAGTTTTGGGCATCGGCTATGACAGATTTAATTGTATGTCATCTGCCCAAAAATGGGATACAAAATATACAACAGTTCAAGTTAGACAACACTCGGATACATTGCATCCACCAACAAAGTTGTTGTATGAAAAAATCTTGAATAAAGAATTAAAATATGAAGAAAATAAATTACTAGAGATTAACTTTCAAAATGCAAAATGTGTTTATGATACTAACATGAATAGATATATCCATAAGAAAAAATCTAATGGTAAAATAGATTTAGTTTTTGCAATATTAAATGCTATCTATTTATTACAACAGGAAGTATATTTAGAAAATGGTAATTTTTTTGTTCAGGTTGCATAACTTTCACATTTTTCACACTCATACTATGTTATAATGTATATGTCAGAAAATGAAGAAAAACAGGCAATATGCTTGTTTTTTTGCTTTGTGGAAAAGAGGTGAATACATGAAACTAATTGATTTATTTATTAAAAGAGAACAAGTAACAGAAGAGCCTCCAAAGGATGCAACAGAGGATAAGTCTAATTCTCCCCAAGATTTACTTTTAAAAAGTTTACTTAAAGGAGAAAAAATCACAAAAGAAAGTGCTTTATCCATACCTGCTATATCAAGTGCAGTTGACAGATTATCAAATATTGTTGCAATGCTACCTATAAAGATGTATAAATATGTACTTGATGAAGATGGCAAGAAGAAAAAGGTGGAAGTTGAAGATGACATAAGATTAAAATTGTTAAATCAAGATACAGGTGATTTATTAGACCCTTTTCAATTTAAAAAAGCAATTGTTCATGATTATTTAGTTGATAAAGGTGCTTATGTATTTATTGAAAGAGATAAAAACAGTTTTAAATCTTTAAGATATGTTGAACCTGATTATATATCACCATTATCTAATTATGACCCAATTTATAAAGATGCTAAATATCTAGTAAATGGAAAAGAATATGAATTATTTAATTTTATTACTGTTTTACGAAGTACTAAAAATGGTTATAAGGGAACAAGTGCTATTAAAGAAATATCAAAATCAATAGAAACTGCTTTTACAACTATTTTGTATGAGTTAGGTCTTGTAAAAAAAGGTGGAGCAAAAAAAGGTTTTCTTACTGCTACAAAAAAATTAGGTAAAGATGAAATTAAATTACTTAAAGAAGCATGGGATAGATATTATGGTAACAATAATGAAGAAAATGTAATTATTTTAAATGATGGATTAGATTTTAAAGAGGGTGCATCATCATCAGTAGAATTACAAGTGAACGAAAGAAAGAAAACTTTAAAAGATGATATTAAAGATGTATTTCACATTTATGATGATTATAATAACACCATAAAAGATGGAGCAATGCCTATTATAAGTGCTATTGAAAGTGCTTTAAATAAAAATTTATTATTAGAGTCCGAAAAAGGGGCTTTTTATTTTGCGTTTGATACTAAAAACATTACTCGAGGTAATCTAAAAGAAAGATATGAGGCATATAAACTTGCATCTGAAACAGGATGGATGACTAAAAACGAGATAAGAAGTGAAGAAGATTATGACTCTATCAAAGGTTTAGATGTAATAAGTATGAACCTTGCTAATGTTTTATATGACATTAAGACTAATGAATATTACACACCAAATACAGGTTCAGTAATGAATATGGAGAAAGGTCAAGGAGGTGATAATAAATGAAAATCCAAGTAAGAAATGATAAAGTCATTATAGATGGATATGTAAATGCAGTTGATAGGTTTTCAAAAGTTCTTTATGACAAAAGAGGTCAATTCATAGAAAAGATTTTACCTTCTGTTTTTAGAAGAGCCATTGAAAAAAATCCATCAATTAAAGTTTTATTAGACCATGATTATGATATAGAATTAGCCAATACTAAAAATAATACTGCTACTTTATATGAAGATAATATAGGTTTAAGGGCGATAGTTGAAATAACAGATGCAGATGTTATTGAGAAAGCCAAAAATAAAAAATTAAGAGGTTGGTCTTTTGGTTTTATTTGTAATAAAGAAGATGAAATTATAAATAAAAATGGCATTAGGGAACGAAGTGTTAGAGATATGGATTTGTTTGAAGTGTCTATCATAGATGATAAGAAAATACCTGCATATATTGGAACAAGTATTGAAATGAGAGATGAACAACCTAGGGTTATAGAATACAGAAGTGAAGAGTTTGATGAAAACTCTTTTTCTTATGATGATGAAGAACCAACAACACCTGATTTTAGTGAAATGACTGCATCACAAAAGAGAGAACTTTTAGGAAGTTCATATAGGCAATTATTTAAAGATGGTTGGCTAGAAGATTATGATGATGGCTTTGTTTATGGAACAATCCAAAATGATAGTCAATTGTATAAGATGCCTTATTCAATAACCGATGGAACAGTTAATATTGATAGTAATAATCAAGTTAAAGTAGTTCGAGGTGGTTATAAAGAAATAAGAGCAGATGAGGAAGTGCCTGAACAACCACCAAATGTGGATGTTGGAAAAATAGATTACTCTAGGTATGAGAATATTCTAAAGGAAATTAAGGAGGGATAATATGAATATTAAAAAACTTACCGAAGATAAAAATTCAAAGACAACTGAAATGCAAACATTACTAGATAATGTAAAAGCAGAAGAAAGAGCATTTACAGAAGATGAACAAAAATTGTTCGATAAATTAAAAGGTGAAATTGAAGCCATTAACAACACTATCAAGGCTTTTGAGGACAGTAGAGAATTGGTAGATGAAGATGAAAAGGAAGCAAAAAAGGAGGAAGAAGATAAAATGACAGAAGAAGAAAGAGCCATTGAAGTAGAACAAAGAGATATTAGTAACTTTGCATCTTTTATTAGAAATAATATTTTAAGTGAAAGAGCAGAGGGAGATAATTTTGCACAAGGTACTAATGGTGTAATAGTTCCAACTACAATTGCAAATAAAATTATTAAAACTGCTTATAATATGTCGCCAATTTTAGAAAAAGCAACTAAATATAATACGAAAGGTAATTTGGAAATTCCTGTATATGGAAAAACAGAAGCAGGTAAAGATATTACTGTTGGATATTCAGAAGATTTCCAAGAATTAGTTGAAAGTGCAGGAGCATTTTCATCAGTAACTCTAAAAGACCATTTAATTGGTGCTTTATCAAAAATTGGAAATTCTTTAATCAATAATACAGATATTGATTTAGTTAATATTGTAATCAACATTATTGCAGAATATGTAAAACTATTCCTTGAGGGTGAAGCATTAAAGGGTACTGATGGAAAAATTACAGGATGTAAGGATATTCCTGAAAGTCAAACTCATAAAACAGTTGGTGGAGTAATGACCTTTGATGATTTAGTAAAAACTAAAAATAAAGTTATTCAAGCATTTAGAAAAGGTTCAATTTGGGTTGGTAGTCAAAATACTCAAACTGAATTAGAGTTAATGAAAGATGCAAATGATAGACCATTATTCCAACCTGACCCATCAGGAGAATTTGATGGTATGGTTCTTGGTTACCCATACTATGTATCTGACAATATGGAAGATATTGCAGTTGGAAATACACCTCTTTACTTTGGTAACTTTAGTGGTTTAGCAGTTAAAACAACTAAAGAACTTGAAATCCAAGTTTTAAGAGAAAAATATGCAACTCAACACGCAACAGGTGTAGTTGCTTGGCTAGAAGCCGATATTAAAGTTGAACATCTTCAAAAATTATCTAAATTAGTTATTGGAGAATAATATGTTTACTGTTTTAAAAGGTTTTACTTCTGAAACAGTTTCTGCTTCAAAGGGCAAGGTTATTGAGATAAAAGATAAATCAGTAGCCGATGCCCTTTTAAAAGCAGGTGTAATTGCTCCATATTCAAAAAAAGAAATGTCAAATAAAGAAAAAGATACTGAAATTCAAAATCTTAAAGACCAATTATCAGAAAAGGATACTGAAATTCAAACTTTAAATGACATTATTTCAGAGATGGAACAAAATAAAGTTGTACCATCAGAAAATCCTGATGATACCCAATTAAATGATAATGAAAATTTAGATAATAATAGTTCAACACCAAATGAAGATGAAAAAACAGGTGAAGAACCAAAAGATGAAACATCAACTGAAAATAATGATGATAAAACATTAAAAAATAAAGAGTAAAGTAATTCGATTGTTCAGGCAAACTCCTCATGAAAGGAGGAATAGTTATGATTACTAAAATTAGTGAAATAACAGTAGATGATATTAAAAATTATCTACGAATATCTGAAATATCAGATAGAGATAAAATATATCTCGATACAATTTTAAAAGTATCTGTCGATTTTATTCAAAATAATACAGGTTTAGAAAAAGATGATTTAGATAAGTATTCTGATTTAGTGGCAGTTGTTTATGTTTTATGTCAAGATTTATATGATACAAGGTCATATTATGTTGATGGTAAAAATGTAAATAAAGTTGTTTCAACTATATTGGATATGCACTCAAGGAATTTATTATGAGAAATACTGTTAAAAATGCAGGAGAATATAATAAACTTATCAAAATAGTAAAAGTTGAAAATATTAAAGATGATGATGGCTTTGAAAGTCCTGTTGAAACAGAGATATTAACAACTTATGCTAAAGTAAAAACAACAAGGGGATATACTTTAATTCAAAATGATACAGATTTTGAAAAAGCCTATACTAATTTTACAATTAGGTATCCAATTACTGTTATAACTAGAGATATGTTTATTAAATTTAATAATAAAACTTACACCATTGAATATTTGAATAATGTAAATGAAGACTCTATTGAGTTAGAAATTCAAGCGAAAGTAGTAGTTAAATAATGGCACAATTTAAAGGACAATTACCAAACGATTTAATAAAAGAGTTTGAAGAATTGGCAATAGCAACCCCTAAAATGATGGGAGCAATGACTAAAGCAGGAGCAGAAACAGTAAAAACTATTGTTGAAAGCAATTTGTCAAAGTCATTTAAATCAACTGATAGACTAAAGAACTGTTTATTTGTTTCAAAGACTTATAAGACACCATCTGATGATAGTATAAATAATAAAGTTATGATTTATGGCTATTTGGATAGTGAAAAAAAGCATCCTGCACCACTTGTTGCAATGGCAAGAGAGTATGGAACAAGTCGAGGAGAAGCAAAAAAGCCTTTTTTTAGAAAATCTTTTAGGAAAAGTGCTATAGAAGATGCTATGAAAAAAGAGCAAGATAAATATTTGCCAAAGGAGTAGTTATGAATAATGAAATAGAAAAATTATTTAAGAATTTCAAAGTAAATGGTGTATCAATTCCTATTGCATTTATTAGATATAGAGGGAAATCTAAAACATATATTACTTATCAAGAAATCAATAATAAACCTGAATTAGAAGCAGATGACAATGTTTTATATAGTTCATCTACTTTTGATATTGATATATATTCTGATGGAAACTATTTAAAAATTGTAGAAGAGGTAAAGAAGAAAGTGTCAGAAAGCAATTTTACATGGGTTGAGGATAGTCTTGATATGCACGAAGAGGATACAGGTCTATACCATAAAACCATTACTTTTGCAAAAGAGAGGAGTGTGTTATAGATGGCACAAATAGGATTAAGACATTTTAAGTATTCACCAATTAAGGATGGTAAATACACAGGAGTTAATGAAATGGTTGGTGCAATTAAATCAACACCATCATTAAATGTAGCAGAAGCAGAATTGTATGCCGATGATACAGTTGTTGAAAGTGCATCAGAGGTAACAAAGGGAAGTCTATCATTAACAGTTGCAGATGATGATGACACCATTTTTGCACCATTGTTAGGACATACTACAACTGAAGAGGGGGAAGTGTTAAAATCATCAGATGATACACCACCTTATGTTGGTTTTGGTAGAGTTCTTGTTAAAATGGTTAATGGTGTAAGAAAGTATAAAGCAGAATTTTTCTTAAAAGTTAAATTCAAACCATTTGCCAATGAGGGTGATACAAAAGGTGAAAGCATTGAGTTTAAAACTCCTACTGTTGAGGGAACGATTTATGTAGTACCTACAGTAGTAAATGGTGTTGAAAAACCATTGTATGAAAGACATCAAACTTTTGATACCGATGAAGAAGCACAAGCCTATTTAGATGAGTTAATGAAAGCACCTACAACATCACCTACTGAATAGTGATATTAAGTCTAATGGGTTAGTACAGTTATTGTATTAACCCTTTTTTTGTTTATATAAGGAGGAAAATTTATGAAAACTAATTTAAGTTATTTAGATAATGAGGGAAAATTCCCAATAATTTTTACATTAAATGTTATGGAAACAATCCAAGATAAATATGGTTCTATGGATGCTTGGAAAGAAAATATTTTTACTAAAGAAACAGGTGAAGAACCAAAAATTGCAGACTTGTTATTTGGTTTAACTGAAATGGTTAATGAGGGTATTGAGATTTTTAATGAAGAAAATCCTGATGCTCCTAAACTAGAAAAGGTTAATAAAAGACAAGTAGGTAGAATAGTTTCTAAAATTGGAATTGAGAACTCTATTCAAAAATTAGGAGAAAGCATTATAGATGCTAATCAAACAGATAACTCAAAAAACGAGTAATCCACGAGGAAGATACATTAGTAATTGATTTCTCGTGGTTATTGTTTGTAGGTCATACTCTATTAGGTTTTAGTGAAAAAGAAGTAGGACACATGACACTAGGTAAGTTGATGAAACTATATCACCATTATCAAAATTATTATGATTTTACTTTGAAAAAAATATCTTATAGAGAATTAGAAGCGAAAATAAACGAAAGCGAAGAGTGGATACCTGATTAGGTGTCTTTTTTTGTAGTTAGAGAGGAGGTATGTTTATGAGTTCATTTGGAGGTACAGTCAAGTTATCAGGAGAAAGTGAATATAAAAAGGCTTTAAGTGATATTATCTCTAATTTAAAGGTTATGTCTAGTGAAATGCAGATTGTTACTGCCACTTATGGAAGAAATGATAAATCTGTACAAGGATTATCTGAAAGAAACCAAGTTTTAAATAGACAGATAGAGGCACAAAAAGATAAGGTTGAAGTATTGAAAAGTGCTTTAGAGTCTGCAAAAAATGAAACAGGTGAAAATTCATCTACTACCCAAAAATGGCAAACAGAATTAAATAAAGCAACTGCACAATTAGTTTCTATGGAAAAAGAAGTAAAAGACAATGAAGAAACTATGAAAAAATCAAGTGATGCAACTGATGATAATGCAGATAAAGTTAAAAAATTTGGTGATGAAGCAGACAAAACAGGTAAAAAAACAATTACTTTAGGAGATATTATCAAGGCTAATTTAATAAGTGATGCTATTAAAAAAGGAATATCTGAACTTGTTGATGGTATGAAAAAATTAGGTTCTATGTTTATAGATGTAGGTAAACAGGCTTTAGAAAGTTATGGAGATTATGAACAATTAGTTGGTGGTGTTGAAACATTATTTAAAGATAGTGCAGATAAAGTACAAAACTATGCTAATAATGCTTACAAAACATCAGGATTATCTGCTAATCAATATATGGAAACTGTTACTTCATTTAGTGCATCTTTATTACAATCTTTAAATGGTGATACTGCTAAATCTGCCGAGGTTGCAGATATGGCAATAACAGATATGTCTGACAATGCTAATAAGATGGGTACATCAATGGAAATGATACAAAATGCCTATCAAGGCTTCGCAAAACAGAATTATACTATGTTGGATAACTTGAAGTTGGGTTATGGTGGTACTAAATCTGAAATGGAAAGATTACTTGTCGATGCAGAAAAGATTTCAGGAATTAAATATGATATAAGCAATTTAAATGATGTTTATCAAGCAATTCATGTAATTCAGGGTGAACTAGGTATTACAGGAACAACTGCTAAAGAAGCGAGTACAACTATTCAAGGGTCAGTAGCATCTTTAAAATCTGCATGGGGTAATATGTTAGTTGGTATTGCAGATGACAATGCTAACTTTGAGGGATTAGTAACCAATTTAATTGATAGTTTATTAACTGCTATGGATAACATTATGCCTAGAGTTGAAATTATTATAGGTGGCATTGGTGATATGATAGTAGCATTTGCAGACCAAATATTACCTAAATTATTAGAAATTGGTATAAATACAATTGAAAATTTAGTACAAGGTATGTCATCTAATATGCCCAAAGTATTAGAGAGTGTAAATACTATTATAACCAACTTAATAGGTGGATTAAATAGAATATTACCACAAATAACGACTGTTGCAGTTCAAGTAATAATGCAACTTGCTAATACATTGATACAGAATTTGCCTCAAATAATAGAGTGTGGTATTCAAGTATTATTATCATTGATTGATGGTTTAGTAAAAACTATCCCTGATTTAATACCTACTATAGTTCAAGCAGTTATTACAATTGTTGAAACTTTAATAGACCACCTTGATGAAATAATAGATGCAGGAATAGAGATTATGTTTGCACTTATTGATGGTTTAATTAAGGCTATGCCTGATTTAATTGATAAAATACCTGAAATTATAGATAAATTGATTATGGCTATAACTAATAATCTGCCTAAACTTATTCAAGCAGGAATTACATTAACTATTAAATTGGCAGAGGGTCTTATTAAAGCAATCCCACAATTAGTATCTAAAATTCCACAAATAATTACATCTCTCGTTAAGGGATTAGGTAATGGTATCAAACAAATGGCAGAAGTTGGCTTAAATATGATTAAAGGATTATGGGATGGTATAAAAAATTCTTTATCTTGGATAAAAGACAAAATCAAAGGATGGGTAGGAGATGTATTTAAATTTATTAAAAAATTATTTGGTATCAATTCTCCATCGACTTTATTTAGAGATGAAATTGGTTCTAATCTTGCCAAAGGTATTGGTATAGGTTTTTCTGATGAGATGGATACAGTTAATAAAGATATAATGGATGCAATCCCTACAGATTATGATTTAGGGGTTAATACAACATTGCATAATGATATAACAAGTTCATTTAATAATAATACTTTATCACAAAGTGAGTCATTTGCCTCTGCAGTTAAAGAGGCTTTAAATGGTATGTATGTAAAACTTGATGGCGATAAAGTAGGAGAAATAGTAGTTAATACTGTAGAGGATGTGATTTATACATGAAAAATTATATAGTTTTTAAGGGAATAGATAGTAGAATTTTTAATAATCTTATCATAAGCGAATTACCATCTATTTCAAAACCTAAAATGAGAGTATCTAATACTGAAATAGATGGTAGAGATGGAGATATTGTAGATGAAATAGGATATTCTTCATATAACAAAACTTTAAAAATAGGTTTAGTAAATTCTAATGATATTGATAAACTTATTAAATATTTTAGTGGTTCAGGTGATATTATGTTTTCAAATGAACCTGATAAAGTATATAAGGCACATATCTATGATAAAGTTGATTATGAAAGACTATTAAAGTTTAGGACTGCAAAAATAAATATTCATGTACAACCATTTAAATATTTATTAAATGAACCACCTTTTATATTAGATATAACTGATGAAACAGAATTAAAAGTAACTAATGTAGGTTTTGAGAAATCAAAGCCTATTATTACTTTATATGGAAGTGGTGAAATCCAATTATCAATAAATGGTTTAACTGCTTTTTCTATTGATATAGATGATGATTTTGTTGTGATTGACTCTATCAATGAGGAAGCATATAAAAATGAAACTCTTAAAAATAGAAATATGTCAGGTGAATTTCCTATTTTGGAAAGTGGTGTAAGTATAATCACATGGACAGGAAACTTAACTAAAATTAAGGTAGAGCCAAAGTCGAGGTGGTTATAATATGATAAGTGTTTATCCATCTACAGAAAAGTTATTTGAAGATAATGGAATTAAAGTCTTAAAACCAATTAAGGCTTTAATAAGAAAAGAAGATAATGGAGATTATTATTTAGATATTAAAGATAAAGTTGACTATCTTGAATATTATCAAGCAGGTATGATAATTAGAGCATTAACTCCATGGGGATACCAAGCATTTAGATTAACTAATCCTGACATTGATAATAATAAAGTTTCTGCAAGAGCATATCATGTTTACTTTGATAGCGAAAATTACATTATTAAAGATAGTTATGTAGTAGATAAAAATTGTAATGATGCACTAGACCATCTTAATAATGCTTGTGATAATCCTACACCATTTACAACTATTTCTGATGTTTCAAATATATCTTCTTATAGATGTGTCAGAAAAAGCCTAGAAGAAGCCATTTCAACAGTTATTGATAGATGGGGAGGTCATTTAGATAGGGATAACTTTAACATCGCTATAAGGTCTAAAATTGGGCAAGATAGAGGCATTGTATTATCTTATGCAAAAAACATTAAAACTATTAAGCAAAAAGAGAATTGGGATAATGTTGTAACCAAAATTTTACCTGTTGGAAAAGATGGTATTTTACTACCTGAAACATATTTAGAAGTATCAGAAGAATTATATGATATACCATACACAAAAGTAGTATCTTTCGACCAAAACGATATTGTAGAGGATGATTATAAAGATGATGGAGTACTTGATGAGGAAAGATATAAGGAAGCACTTATAAAGGATTTAAGATATAAGGCAACTACTCATCTTGAAAATAATAAATTTCCTAAAGTTAATTATTCTGTAGATGCTTATATTGAAAAAGTTTCTGATGTAGGGGATGTTATTTATGTAAAGCATCCAAAATGTAAAATTGATTTAACTACAAATGTTATAGCCATTGAATATGATTGTATTGCTAAAAAATATACCAAAATTGAATTTGGAAATTTCAAAAGTAAATTAAAAAATTTAATTGATACAGTAACATCATCTATTACAAATGAAGTTAATAAAAGTAAAGAAGAAACTGTTATTAAATTAGAAACAGAATTAAAAGAAGCAACAAAGATTATTAAGAACTCTATGAGTGAGTCTTATTGTATTTATGATGGTGATAAAATTCTTGTTGTAGATAGACTTCCAAAGGAACAAGCAAAAAATGTATTGATGATAAGTAATGGAGGAATAGGTTTTAGTCAAACAGGTATAAATGGTACTTTTAATTCTGCATGGACTATTGATGGTACTTTAAATATGCAAAAGATAAATGTTATCAATTTAGTTGCCGATATGATTAAAGGTGGAACATTAAAACTTGGTTCTAATTTAAATGAAGCAGGTGTAATGGAATTATACGATGAAGCAAATAAGTTAATATGTCTAATAGATAAGACAGGATTAACTTTTTTTAATGAGGATAATTCTTATATAAAAATCAATCCTGATGTTGGATTTGCAGGATTTGATGCAGATGGTAACAAAACATATTGGGTTGATGGTGATGAATTTCATCAAAAGAAGTCAGTTGTAGAAGAGGAAATTACAATTGCAAGTAAATTAAGGATGATACCAATTGAAACTGATACCAATAATGGTGTCGGTTTTGTTTCGGTTGCACAAGGAGGTTAGAATATGGCAAATAGTGGTTCATTTACTACAAGCACTTATGGTGGTGTCAGAAATATAACCTTTAATTGGTGGTTAAATAGCCAAGATATAAGTGGAAACTATAGTGATATTGGTTGGAATTTTGTAGGTTCAGGTAGCAATTCTAGTACATGGTACTATACTTTAAATGGTTATTTAAATGTAAATGGTGGGAGAGTATTTACTCAAAGTAGCACTAAAGTACAATTAAAAGTTGGAACAGTTTTAGCAAGTGGAACTACAAGAATATATCATAACAATGATGGAACAAAATCATTTGGAGCAGATGGTGGTGCTACAATTTATAATTATGGTACTTACCAAACAGGAAGTGGTAGTTGGAGTTTACCAACAATACCTAGAGCATCAAGTGGTAGTGGAGGTACAGGAAATATTGGTAGTGCAGTAACAATAAACATTAGTAGAGCATCTTCTAACTTTGTACATACTTTAACTTATGCTTTTGGTAATTTATCAGGAACAATTGCATCAAATGTTGGAGCATCCTGTTCATGGACTCTTCCAACAAGTTTTTATTCTCAAATACCAAATGCTAATTCAGGGGTAGGTACGATTACTTGTTATACATATTCAAATGGAGTTCACATTGGAACAAAATCATGGAATTTTACTGCTAAAGTTGTTAATTCTAATCCTACTTTTAATAATAATCAACTGACTTATTTAGATAGTGATACTAATATTGTGAACATTACAAAAAATAATCAACATATAGTTAGAAATGTTTCTAATTTAAAAGTAACATTTACAGGGGCGACTGCTCGTAACTCTGCATCTATTGCAAAATATGAAATAACATTTAATGGTAATACACAAACTAAAACAAGTGCATCAACCATAAATTATGGAAAGGTAAACTCTAGTAAAAATTTATCAGTTTCAGTAAAGGTTATAGATAGTAGAGGCAACAGTACAACTATTTCTAAAACTATCACTATATTAGATTGGGTAAATCCTATTGGAAATATTACTGCAGGAAGAATAAATAACTATGAAGATGAAACAAAATTAAAAGTAAATACATCTATATCAAGTGTTAATAGTAAAAATAGCATAGTATCAATAAAATATAGATATAAAAAATCTAATACATCAACTTATTCAAACTATGTATCATTGAATAATAATCAAGAGGTAACAATTGTTATCAATAAACTTTATGTGTGGGATTTTCAAGTTGTAATTCAAGATAAATTTGGTAGTACAACTTATAATTTTCAGATTGCAAAAGGATTACCTATATTATTTATAGATACAATAATGCAATCAGTAGGAATAAATTGTTTTCCATCAAAAGATGATAGTCTATTTGTAAGTGATATAGACTTTTTTGATATATTTCCTGTTGGTTCAACTAAATTAACAACAAATAATGTTAATCCATCTACTTATTTTAAAGGTACATGGGAGTTGATTACATCAGGTAAGTTAATAAGTGGTGTAGATAAGACTTTTTATTTATGGACTCGTATAAGTTAGGAGGGATTTTATATGAAAAATAAAAAATTTGATATTTTAGTTAATTTTGAGGGATGCGATAGTATAACTCATGAAGAAATAAGAGTAACAAAAGGAGATTATAATTCAATAGAGTTTAATTTCCAATTGAGTAAAACTGATTATACAACTGCAATGTTTTATATGATAAAGCCAAATGGAATACATTATGCTTCTAAAATTGAAAATAACAATGTGGTTTTTGTTAAAGAGTCTGTTTTTAATCAGGCAGGTACTTATTTATTTAGTGTGTCTTTATATGACTCTAATAGCAAACTGACTAATACCTCACGAGGTAAAATTCTTGTTGTAGATGGTGATTTTGATGCAGATAAGGAAATAGTTGAACAAGATAATTATCCAATTTTAGATAATTTAATTCAACAATGTTCTAATTTAGAAGAAAACTTTGAAACTTCATTAGAAAATATAAAAGATGTTTTTAAATCTGTATCTTATAATTCTACTACAGGAGTTTTAACATTTACCAAGTATAATAATGCAACAGTAACAGTTGATTTGCCATTAGAGTTGATTGTAACTGATGGACATTATGATAAAACTAAAAAAAGCCTAGTTTTAGTATTGGCTAACAATGAAACAATAGAAATACCTGTTAGTGAACTTGTTAATGAGTATTATGGTGATAATTCTACAATAGAATTAAAGACTGTTGGAGGAAAATTAACATTTAATGTTAAAAATGGTGTTTATGTACCTGTTCAAGCAGGGAAAGGATTATCAAGTAATGATTTTACTAATACATATAAGCAAAATGTAGATAGTAATACTTCATCAAGACATACACATGGTAATAAAAATGTTTTAGATGCTACTACTGCCTCATACACAGAGGAAAAGGATAATATTATTGATAGCCTTAAAACAGTCGCAACAAGTGGTTCTTATAATGATTTAAGTAATAAACCAACCATACCTACTATTGTAGATAATTTAACAAGTACAAGTAAAACAGGAGCATTAAGTGCTAATCAGGGCAGAGTTTTAAATGATAAAATAACAGGAATAAATAATTTGAATTTTGCAAATGCAGGATTTCATAATTCAATCTTTAGAGGTAAAGATATAACAAGTTATTTAAATGATGGTTCTTTGTTTACAAGAATATCATCAGGTAATTTTAATGATTTATATGTAGGAGATTATATAATTAAGAACAACATCACTTGGAGAATTGCAGGATTTGATGTATACTATAATAAGGGCGACCAAGGTAGTGGATTGACAACTCATCATGCAATTATTGTTCCTGATAAGCATTTAACTACTGCTTGTATGAACGATACAAATACAAGTGCAGGTGGTTATGTTGGTAGTAAGATGTACACAGAAACTTTACCTAGTGTACTTTCTACTTATATTACTCCTGTTTTTGGCAATCATGTATTAGAATACAGAACTGTACTTACTAATTCTATAAATGCCACAGGATATAATAGATATGGTACTAATAGTGGATGTTCTAATAATTGGTCTTGGTATTCAAGAAAATTAGATTTAATGAACGAAGTACAAGTATATGGTTCTATAGCATGGTCATCAAGTGGATATGAAATTGCATCTGACAACTGCCAATTGCCATTATTTAGACTTGCACCACAATATATTACCAACAGAAGTTATTGGTATTGGTTAAGAAATGTAACTAATTCTTCTGGCTTCGCTGGTGTCAACGGCAATGGTTCGAGCAACGGCACCAATGCTAGTGGTGTGGGTGGTGTTCGCCCCTGCTTTTACATCGACTAATCCTTAATCCAACCCCCTTGTGGGGTGGTTAAGGATGTCGAGGGGAGGTACAATAATGAGTGTATTGAAAAGGAAAAGAAACATATCAAAAATGGAATTTTATCATAATGCGATAAAATTAAGATTGATGATGACTGAATTTCTTTTGCGAGATTTTGGAATAAAATCAAGGAGAAGAAATTTAGACTTTGCCAAAGATGTCTATGATATGGAAGATGAAGATATTTCTCAAATAGAGGAAATTTTGTCTGCCTATGACATCAAAAATAGTTTCATTGATAATTTTCCCAATTGGCTAATTGATAAGGAAAGAGATTATTTCATGGACTTGTTGAGAGATATGATGAAAAATATTTGTTCTGCAAATACAATTCATATCACCAATAAAGAAGAATACTATATGAGAAGAAATTATCAGACACAAGCAATTTGTAATTGCGAAAATCTTTTGCAAGAGATGCAATATATAATTTATGTATGTCATCCAAATGTGGAGAAATATATGAAATATGTTGATATGATTGAAAAAGAAATAGTGTTGTTAAAAGGTTGGAGAAAATCTGATAATAAAATATTTAAGGAATTAAATAATAAAGAAAATCAATGGTAAAGTTTGTAATTACTATTCTTCTGGCTTCGCTAATGTCAACAACAATGGTAATAGCAACAACAACAATGCTAGTGGTGTGGGTGGTGTTCGCCCCTGATTTTAACTCGCACAATGATTAGGTTTATGTACCGTTGCGATTATTAAAAGGAAACTTTATCCTGTCCGAAAGGCAAATAGATATTTTGATACCATTTGATAAGTCAATTATGGTTAGGAACAAAGTATGATAAATAAGATTAGTAATGCCAATGTTTTAATAAATAGTTTCTATGAAGCAAGAAAAAATTGCAGTTGGAAAAATAGTATTCAACAATATGAAGCCAATCTCTTAAAAAATATTAGGAAAACACAATTAGATTTAAGAAATAAGACTTATAGGCAAGGTGAGTTTTATAATTTCTTTTTGTGTGAAAGAGGAAAAGAAAGATATGTACGTTCCATTTGTTTCTATGATAGGGTCATACAAAGAGCATTGTGCGACCAATTAAATCCCATAGTTGAACCATATCTAATACATGATAATGGTGCAAGTGTGAAAAAGAAAGGTATTGATTTTGCTAGAAAAAGACTAGAAAATCATTTGCATAAGTATTATAGAAAGTATGGAAACCAAGGATATGCACTCACTATTGATTTTAGTAAGTTTTATGATAATATACTTCATAAACCTTTAATGGATATGTACAGAGAAATTATTGATGATGAAGATATAATCAATTTGATTGCTCATTTAGTTGATAGTTTTTCTGTTGATGTATCCAATTATAATATGACTGAAAAAGATTTGTTTGACTCTTTAAAATATGCTAAATCTAATACAGAAAAGACAGGAGAAAAGTACATACATAAGTCTTTAGGTATAGGTAGCCAAATATCACAAATATCAGGTATTTATTACCCATCTAAAATGGATAATTATTGTAAGATAGTTAAAGGTATTAAATTTTATGGTAGATATATGGATGACACCTATATAATTAGTAATAGTAAAGAAGAGTTAAAACAGTTATTGATAGAAATTGATAAAATATGTACCAATTTAGGCATTTTTATCAATCATAAAAAGACACAAATATTTAAATTAGACAAAGGATTTAAGTTTTTAAAAATCCAATATAGATTAACAGAAACAGGTCATCTTGTTAGAATACCTGTTAAAAATACTTTTGTTAGAGAAAAAAGAAAATTGAAAAGTTTTAAAAGGATGCTAGATAGTGGGCAGATGACTTTTAAAGATATACAAGAACAATATAAATCATGGAGAGGCAATCTTTTAAAATATGACTGTCATTGCACTTTAAGAAGTGTTGATGCTTTATTTAATGATTTATTTATAAAAAAAGATTTGAAAAAAGAGGTTAAAAAATCTGTAATAGAAAAGCCACTTGAAAGTAAAAAACAAGTACAGTTGACTATATTTGATTTTATATAAACTTCCACATTTTTCACACTCATACTATGTTATAATGTATTTAGTAATAAAGGCGATAGAAATATTGTCTTTTTTTGTGTTTGTAAGGAGGGGAAGCAACAAAACATGGAAAATATTACATTGGGACAAGTTGCACTCGCACTTTCTTTTATTTTGCTTTTAATTGGTAATATAAAGTCTTTAATAAAAGAGTTTAAAAATCCTATTGATAAGAGAATATCTGAAATGTTAAAGCCTATACAAAAAGAAATAGTAGATATTAAAGATAATATTTCTACTTTAGAGGTTAATGACTTAAAAACAGATTTGGTTAATTTCATGGGGATGGCAGAAATGGGTGCAGTTACAGAGGAACAAAAAATAAGAGGACATGAACTATATGATAAATACCGAGAAAAAGGTGGAAATTCTTATATTCATGACCAATGGGAGAAATTAAAAAAGGAGGGAAAGTTATGAGTAATAAATTATATGATGTTTTAAAATACATCGCTCAAATAGTATTACCTGCACTTGGTACTCTATATTTTGCTTTAGCAAGTATATGGGGATTGCCTTATGGTGAAGAAGTAGTAGGTACGATTACTGCATTAGATGCTTTTCTTGGAGCATTGTTAATGATTTCAAGTGCTAATTATAACAAATATGGGAACTAATTGATGGTTCTCTTTTTATTTGATTTCTAATAAGGAGGAGAAAGTTATGGAAAAAGAAATTAAAGAAGAAGTTAAGGAAGTTGCAGAAGAAATGGAAACTCAAACAACATTTAATGAAGATGGATTAGATGTATTAGTTGAGGGAGAAGATTGTTCTGTTGAAAACGAAGAAGAGGTGATTGAAGATGCAAATGAGGACAAGTAAGCCAAGTAATAATAAATTCTATATTACTAGGTCAAGAGGTGGCTATTCTACTTGTATTCAGGGGCATCCAACAGATGCTAGTGCAAATGTATTAGCAAACTGTGTAGGCTATGCCTGTGGTAGATTTAATGAAATTATAGGGAGTATGAAATATCCTAGTCTTAACTGTAATGCAGAAAACTTTATTGAAAGAGCAAAGAGTCTAGGGTTAAAAGTTGTATCATATCCAACTTTAGGTGGTATTATGGTATGGCAAAAGGGTGCAACATTATCAGGAAACGATGGAGCAGGTCATGTTGCTATTGTTGAAAGAATAGATGGTGCTAATAAGATTTATACTTCTGAAAGTGGATATGGTTCAAGTGCTTTTTGGAACTCTATAAGAACCAACTCAAATGGTAGATGGGGATTAGGTAATGGTTATACATTTAGAGGATGTATTGTTAATCCTGCTATTGGTGATATTCATCATGTAGAGCCTCAACCAAAACCATCACAAGATACATCAAATGGTTACAATGGTAAATTTAAAGTTGGAGATAAGGTAATTGTTAATGGTGCTTTATATGTTAGTAGTACTGCATCATCTCCTAGTTGTTCAGTATCAAATAAAGAAACTGAAATTACTAGAGTAGCAGAAAATACTGCACATCCATATAATACTAAAGGTGATTTAGGATGGATGAACGAGTCAGATATTAAATTAGTTTCTGCTCCTGCACCACAAAAACCACAAGCAGTTACATATACTGTTCAAAGAGGAGATAATTTAAGTACTATTGCCAAGAAGTTTGGTACTACATGGCAAGACATCTATAATAGAAATAAATCTATGATTGATGCCGATGCAAAAAGACATGGAGTAAAGGCTAATTATCATAATTTCATTTATGCAGGTCAAGTATTAAATATTAAATAAAATTAACTAGGATGATTAAAAATCCTAGTCTTTTTTTATGCTATTTTTTAAAATAAGATATGTAAAAAACATAAATAGTAACCCACAAGTAACCCACAAATACCCTTTTTTTCCTTGAAATATGGGCAACATCAATTCTCAAAGAGATAATATTTTACAGTTCAAATTACCTTGGAATTTATATTTCAAGGTTTTTTTATATTAGAAATAGGATTTAATAAATGGTTAGTTTGGTGGGATACACATATACTATAAGTAAGCTATAAATTGAGTAATCATGTTAAATCTTATAGAGTAGCAATGTTTTAGCGTTTATGGTATAATGTTATTGGGTGGTTTTATGGAAAAATACAAAAACGAAGAATATTTGAAGAATGAAATAATGGGGCAAAGTAGACATCAATTTATATTTGGATATGATGGAATTCAAAGAAAACAATTTATAGAGAATATGGCTAACAATTATGATATAGTTTTAGATAAAGATTCTCCAATGGCAATATGTATCCCTGAATTTGGCTTACCAAAAATTTCTGCTTGTAGCAGTGAATTAAGTAAAGACAAAATAAATTTAATAAGTAGTGAATTTCTGTATTTCTCTATTGCAAGTGAAATTCTTTTAAAGGCTAAAGCAACTAATGATATAAACATTTTAAATGAAAGGGTTATAAATTTAATTGGCGTTTTGAATAAATGTGGTATTAATGATGGTTATCCCCCAATAGTAGATTTAGATGATTTAATTAGAATATTAATACAATCAAAGGAATTTTACAAGAAGTGCTATATAGATTATTATGGGGAGGGAAAAGACACAACATCCATAAATGAGCTTGCGTTACCACTTCTACAATTTGATATGTTTATTACACTATTAAAAAGGGGTATAAAGAACGAATCATATTTTGGAATAATAATAGATAAACAGAGTGACATAGCTTTGTCATCAACTCAAGCAATAAATGGTTTAATTGGAAGTCGAATGAATAAAGATATTTCAATGAAAATTGCGGTGAAACCTGATAATTGGGATTTATATAGCGATTTAAGTGGTCAAATGATAAGTAGTATACATGATTATGAGACAGTTGAATTAGATGATTCACAATCTCAATATTTAAAAAAAATTATGAAGTAAAGACTACCAAAATCTAGCAAATTTTTAATAAAAAAGTGTTAAAGTATGCAACGGTTTATATTACTTTGGGATTTATATCTCAAAGTTTTTTTTGTTATTTTGTAAATAAGTGTCTAGTTCAAATTTATTTTTATTGAAGATAATTATTTTTTAGAATAATATTGTTATAATATTTATAGGTGGTTTTTTAGTTCATTTTACTAGTTTTTAGATGATGACTATGAAATATGAGGTGGTATTATGTTAACAGAATATGAAGAAAAACGACTAGAATATAATTTATCAGTGAATGATTTAAATAAATATAAGAAAGATTATGAAACAAAGAGAATCGAAGTTACTAAAAGAAAATTCAATTCTACTGTAAAAGAAAAAGAACAAAAAATTAGTGAGTTAAAAAAACTTATGGATGATTTTTTTGTTGAGCATCAAGAAGAAATAGCTTTTAGTATGTTAAAAGCACAATTAGAAATAACTGATGAATATGAATTTTATAACAATGATATATCTAAAAGTGATGATGGCAAGTTTTTTGTAACTAAAAAGACGAAAGAAGAAATAATTAATGAATTTGATAATTTAAAAGTAAAGGTTCAAAAGCGTTATGATGAAAAAATTATCACATCTATTATTTATAATGATTTAAATAGATGCTTGGATATATATCAATCTAAAATTTTAAATAAATGGTCTAGTTTAAGCAAAAGAAAATTTGTTGAAGTAGAAGAGGCTAAAGAAATATCTAAAAGTAATAATAAAAAGAAAAAGGCAGATGAAAATTGGTTTTTTGTTAGGGTAATGTTGCCAGTAATTATCATTGATATTATTTGTGCTCTTTTTATGCTTTTTACAGAGGCTGAATGTTCGATTGGATCATCGGAGGCTTTATCAGCAGCTTTATGCTCATTTACTGTTTTCTCAAATTTAGTGGTTATTTTTATAACTCCAATTGTTATAATATATTTACTAGTTAGGGGAATTAAACTAAGTAAAAATAGAAAGAAAAAATAAAGAGGTATTTTTATGCGATTAAGTGATAAATGGCATGATTATAAAATTATAGATGCCGGTAATGGCGAAAAATTAGAAATATGGAAGGATGTTATTTTGCGCCGGCCTGATCCGCAAGCCCTTTGGCCTATTGATAAACTGAATGATGCTTGGAATAATCCTGATGGCTTTTATCATCGTAGTAGTAAAGGTGGAGGTAATTGGGAATTTCACAAAAAAATTCCTGATTATTGGACTATCAGTTATGGAGATTTAACGTTTAAAGTTAGTCCAACTAATTTTAAGCATACTGGTTTATTTCCAGAACAAGCGGTTAATTGGGATTATATGATTGCTAAAATTAAGGCTAGTGGACGCCCAATTAAGGTATTAAATTTATTTGCTTATACAGGTGGTGCTACGATGGCTTGTTCTTATGCTGGAGCAGTTGAGGTAGTTCATGTTGATGCTGCTCGTGGAATGATCGAATGGGCGAAGGAAAATATGAATCTTTCTCACTTAGAAAATAATAAGATTCGTTTTATTGTCGATGATTGTTTGAAATTTGTTGAGCGAGAAGCCAGACGTGGTAATAAGTACGATGCCATTATTATGGATCCGCCAAGTTATGGAAGAGGTCCTAATGGTGAGGTATGGAAATTTGAAGATAATATTTATAATTTAATTATGTCATGTATGAAAATACTAAGTGAAAAGCCATTATTTTTACTTATTAATTCTTATACAACAGGTATTTCTAGTACAGTATTAGAAAATATACTAAAAGTAACGGTTTTAAAAAAATATCCAAACGGCACTGTTACAGCTGGTGAAGTGGGTTTACCGATTGAAAATAATAAATTAATTTTACCATGTGGTATTTTTGGAAGATTTGAATTAAATGATTAAAATTTTATATGAGGATAATCATGTTATAGTTGTTGTTAAACCTATTAATGTGCCTGTGCAATTAGATGCTAGTAAGGATGAAGATTTACTTACAATGTTAAAAAAATATTTAAAAGAAAAATATAATAAGCCGGGGAATGTTTATTTAGGGCTTATTCATCGTTTGGATAGACCAGTTGGTGGTGTTATGGTTTTTGCTAAAACTTCTAAGGCAGCATCACGTTTGAGTGAACAGGTTAGAACGCATCAAATCATAAAAAAATATTATGCGATTGTAGAAGGAAAGTTTAATTGTCATTTTGGTAGTATGAGGGATAAGCTTTTAAAGGATAATAAAACAAATATGACAATTGTATCTAGTGAGGGTAAAGAGGCTATCTTAAATTACAAAGTTCTAGATTTTAAAAATGGCTATTCACTAGTCGACATAGATTTAGTAACTGGTCGTTCTCATCAGATAAGAGTACAGTTTTCTTCGCGTAATTATCCTTTATATGGTGATCAAAGATATAATATGAGGTCTAAGATTGGAGAACAAATTGCTTTATTTTCCTATTATTTAGCGTTTAACCATCCGGTTACTAAGGAAAAAATGGAATTTGTGGAAAATGTGCCAAAGGGGTATCCTTGGGATTTATTTTAGGTGTATGATTAAATAAAAAACTACTGATTTTTTAAATTTATATTTCAGTAGTTTGTTTTTATATTCTAAATAAATAGTTTGTTAATTCGTTGTAACATTCATCTCTTTGTACAAGAAGATTATTCTGTCGCATTTCATTTAATTCGTTTATTGATACGAATTTAACAGCTTGAACCTCGCTTTCTTGAAATTTTAAATTATTTTCATTTAAGCCTTGTTGTCTTAAAATGAAAAAATCATAAAATTGACGATCATAATGGTCTTCATTTACTAGTTCTTCTTTGCGGAATGAAAACATAAAGCGGAAGTCTTTTACTTCCACAGAATAACCTAGACTAACACTAACTTCTTCACTTATTTCACGTGTAGCAGCTGTTAAAGAGTCTTGACCAGCAGATAAGTGCCCAGTCACGGAAATATCCCACATGTCGGGATTTTTATCTTTATCATGGCTTCTCTGTTGTATTAAAATCTCATTTTTTTCATTGATGATGGCTACAACTATAATTCGGTGCCATAACCCTTTTTTATGAACTTCTTTTCTTGATAGAATTTCCCCTGTTTTAATACCATTTTCATCTAATACATCAATTAATTCTTCTTTCATTAGTATTCACTCATTTCTTTATAATAATAGTTGGTTTATTTATATTATAATATTAAATTAATATTATTACAAGTTAATATTTAGTAGAAATAACGTTAATTGGTTCTTAATATTATAATCTTTGTTCACTTATTATTAATTAACTAAATGTGGAAACATATATTTTAATAAGGTGATATGATGTTTAGATATAAAGTATGTGTTTTTTTATTTTTATTATTGGGAATTGTCGGTTTTAATTTTGTTAGCGCTGAAGAAAATAATTTGCCATTATTAGGGCATATTATATATATAGATCCTGGTCATGGGGGAATCGATCCGGGGGCTATTTATATGAATATAAAGGAGGCTCCGATTAATTTAGAGATTAGTAAAAAGTTGGAACAGGCATTAACTGAAAAGGGCGCCATTGTTTATATGACAAGATATGGTGATTATGATTTATCACTGCCTAATGCTTCTAATCATAAGCGAAGTGACTTGAATCAACGTATTAAATTAATAAATGAATCTGATTGTTCGCTTTTTTTATCTATTCATTTGAATGCTGATGTATCGGAATCGTGGTATGGAGCTCAGGTGTTTTATGACGATATAAATAGTGAAAATATGATTTTAGCTGAATTTTTGCAAACTGAATTTTCTGGCTCATTAAATTCAAAACGAAAAATTAAAGAGATTAATGATTTATATTTATATAGAAAGGTTGAAAGACCTGGAGCATTGGTTGAGGTTGGCTTTTTAAGTAATGCTAATGAACGCTATTTATTAAGACAGGATAGTTATCAACAGAAATTAGCAGATACGATAGTAAATGGAGTTATCAATTATTTGGATAGTAAATAAATGTAAAGGTTTAATTTGACATATAAATTACACAAAAAAAACATATTTTTTTCATATTTTGTGTGCTATAATTTTTATAGGTGATGGTATGAAGTCTAAAATATTTAAAAATTTAGATGAACAAATTGATATAATGCGTTCTAAGGGCCTGATTATTAATGATGAAGAAAGTGCTAAAAAAATTTTATTTAGAGAAAATTATTTCTTTATTAATGGATATAGGCATATGTTTACAACGACAGATAAAGATAAGTTTATCAATGGGACCACTTTTGAGGAATTATATGCGACATTTTTATTTGATCGTAGAGTTAGAAATATAATGTTCAAATACATTTTGATAATTGAAAATAATGTTAAATCAATAATGAGTTATCAATTGTCTAAAAAATATGGTTTTAAAGACAAAGATTATTTAAATCCTGATAATTTTACACAGGATCCATCACGTTCAAGACAAGTTTTTGATATATTAGGAAAAATGAAAAGACAGATTAGGGTTAATGGTCGCCAGCATTCAGCAACACTTCATTATTTAAGCCACTATGGTTATATCCCAATGTGGATTTTAGTTAAAGTTTTATCTTTTGGTATTATTTCTGAATTATTTTGTATATTAAAATATGAGGATCAAACTGATATTGCTAATTTTTATAAAGTTGATGCTCAAACTTTATCAATTTATTTAGCACTTTTAGCTAATTTTAGGAATTTATGTGCACATGAGGATATTTTATATGATCATAGGACTAATCGCTCAATACCTGATTGTGATTACCATCGGATTTTAGAAATCAATAAAGATGAAAATAATGAGTATATGTATGGGAAGAACGATTTATATGCGATTGTTTTGATTATGAAAAAAATGCTTAGCGAAGAAGAATTTAGGGATATAATTTTTGAAATTGGTTATGAAATTGATATTTTAGATAGCAAAGTTGATACAGTATCGTTAAATAGTATTTTAAATAAAATTGGTTTTCCAAATAATTGGCGAAATATAGTTGATTTATAGAGGGTGATAATTTGAAAAAAGGAATAGGTTATATAGTAGCATGCATTTTATCTTTAACAGTTGGCGTATGTGGTACATTGGTTGTTTATCATTATTTTCCAAAGGTAGAGCATGATGTAGAAACGGTTGTAAAGGATGTTACGATTACAGAAACTAATACAATGAAGTCATCAATCGATGAGGTTTATGATGCTGTTGTTATTATTGAAACATATCGTGGTAATCAAGCAGTAGGGACTGGGACAGGCTTTGTGTATAAAATTGCTGATAATTTAGGATATATAATTACTAATTATCATGTAATCGAAGATTCAGATAAGATTCAAGTTACCAATATAGCTGGACAAACAGTTGAGGCAACGTTGTTAGGTGGCGATGAATATGCGGATATAGCTGTTTTATCGATTGAAAAGGCAGCAGCTTTAAAAGCCGTAAAAATAGGTGATAGTACAGATATGGAATTAGGAGATTCTGTTTTTACAGTAGGGTCTCCATTAGGAAAAAAATATATTGGAACTGTTACTAAAGGAATTTTATCGGGTAAGGATAGGCTAGTTACGATTAAGTCGTCTACTAGTGGACAGTATATGATGCAGGTATTGCAAACAGATGCAGCGATAAATCCAGGAAATAGTGGTGGTCCTCTAGTTAATATGCAGGGGGAAGTTATTGGTATAAATTCTCTTAAATTAGTTGAAGATGAAATTGAAGGGATGGGCTTTGCTATACCAATAGAAATCGCTATGTCAGCTGTTGATAAGTTAGAAAAAGGTGAAAAAGTATTAAGACCAGTATTGGGAGTTTCTTTAATTGATGCTACTAATACGTATACGCTTTATTATAATAAAATTTCAATAGATGATGAAATTAATAGAGGAGCAGTTATTGCTAGTGTTGAGGATGGCTATCCTGCTAAGGATGCGGGTTTACGAAAAGGTGATGTTATTTTAGAAATAAATGGTGATGAGGTAGAGGACGCAGCTCATTTAAGATTTTTATTATATAAATATGATATAAATGAAACTATTAAAATAAAAATTTATCGTGATGGTAAAATTAAAGATGTTGAAGTTAAATTATATAAAAGTGCTGAATAAAAAACCAAAATTAGTTTTTGGTTTTTTATTTAATAGATAATTATATTATTTTAATTAAAAAATATGTTATAAAATGGGCACATTTATCAATAATAAACATAAAATTATTTTAGGAGGTAAAATATGAATGATTTAAAAGTTGTTATAGATGCTGGTCATGGAGGAAGTGATCCGGGTGCCAGTGGAAACGGTATAATTGAAAAAGATTTGACTTTAGCTATTTCTCAATATATGTATGATTTATTACGTGATAAGGGGATTAATGTTAAGATGACAAGGACTACTGATGAGACTGTTTCCCCTACTGAGAGAGTGAATAGGATATTAGAAGCATTTGGAAATAATAAGGATGTAATTGTTATATCTAATCACATAAATGCAGGAGGAGGCGATGCTCGTTGTGTAACGAAATATGTATAACGATTAAAGTCAAAATATAGTTTTGAAAGAAGGAAAGTTATAATATGGGTTACACTAAAGAAAAATTAATGGATGGAGATATATCTGATAAAGAATTTAAAGAAAAATATTTACCATTCTATGATAATTATAATGATTATATGGTTAGATTTGTAATACCGGATGCAGTAGCATTTTATATTTCAAACAGTTATTATAGAAATTGTTTATGTACCAGTAAATTATATAATCATCTTAATTCAGCAGTAGATATATTTAATTGTAGATGTAATATTGATACAATAATTCCTACTATAGAATTAATTTTAAAGGTAAAATATAATTTAAAAATTACTGAAACAAATCCATTAAAATTAGAAAAATATAATTAATTTTTCGCACCAATTTTGGATAAAAATTGGTGCTTATTTTTTACCAAAAATTGAATTAATAATAGAAAGATTATACCCCTTACAGACTATAGAAATTTCATCTATCAAGCATGGTGTTGACACACCCCTAAAGCTTGTTAGGGAATATCCCTAAGACCCACTAAATAGTCTCTGACAGTTATTATAGTTTATTACTTTAAATTATTTATTAAAAGTTAAATAAGTGATATAATAGTATTATGAAAATTATGAAGCAAATAATATATTAAATTTATAATGATCAAATATACAAATATAATATTTAAAATTAAGGAGGTTAAATTATGAGTGAAAAAGAATTAGATTCAAGTGTTAATGAATATCAAGAAGAATACAAATCTAATAATTACATTAAACAATTACAATGGGATATGGCTATTGGACTTCAAGAAGTTGATAATTTAAAACCTTCTAAATATCTTGAAAAACTATTAGATGAAAATGTTACTGGTGAAATGACGATTAAAGAAGTAGAAGATAGTTTAAGAAATTATTATGTTGAAAAAGAAAAGAAAAATGAAATAGATCATAATGAGTTAGAATGTGACTTTGTATCTACTAGAATAGTAGAGTTATTACAAGAAGATAATTTTGAATTATCAGTTGATTATTTAAAGTATGTCCATAAATATTTATTTCAAGATGTTTATGAATTTGCTGGTGAGTTTAGGGAAGTGGATTTTTCTAAACGTGAAAAAATATTAAATAATGATTCAGTAGCATATGGAGATTGTACTACTTTAAAAGAATCATTAGAATATGATATTTCATTAGAAAAAGATAAAAATTATGAAGATATGAATATTGTAGATGTCATTAATAATATTACTGATTTTTCATCTCATATATGGCAAGTACATCCATTTAGAGAAGGTAATACTAGAACTACAGCATTATTTATAGAAAAGTATTTAGTTAGTTTAGGATATAAAGTAGATAATAGTTTATTTAAAGATAAATCAGTGTATTTTAGAAATGCATTAGTAAGAAGTAATTATTTTAATAACTATTTAAATATAAAAGAAAACAATAGTTATTTAATTAAATTTTATGAAAATTTATTATTAGGTAAAAACAATAATTTACATTCACAAGATTTAATTGTTAAAGAATTGTTTGAAAAATGAAATTGTGGTATAATATAATTTAGGATAATAGGAGGTAATAATAAATGAATGAGTTTAAAAGTAACATTATTAATTCTCCTATCAGATGGGCAGGTTCTAAGAAAAAAATATTAAATGAAATGTTAAATACATTTCCTAGAAATAAAAAAAATTATATTGAAACATTTTTAGGTTCGGGAGTAGTATTGCTGAATGTCATTGATAACAAAGATATTTTAGGGTATAAAAATTTTTATGTTAATGATATTAATAGTAATATAATAAATTTTTATATTTTGTTACGTGATGATGTTGAAAAAATAATTGAAGAAATAAAAAAATTAGAATCTGTGTATAATAGATTATCAATATCTGAAAAAGAAGCATATTATTATAAACTAAGAGAACAATTTAATGAAATGGATTCTAGTAATGAAAAGGCTATACTATTTTATTTCTTAATGAAAACAGGATTTAATGGTGTATATAGAGAAAATAAAAATGGTAAATTTAATGTTCCTTTTGGTAGAAAAGAAAAAATAGTAATTAATGAAGAATATATGCGTCAAGTATCAAATAATATACAAACTGTGAAATTTTATAATTTGGAATATACAGAGTTTTTAAAACAAATGAAAAAAGCTAAAAAATTAGATGATGCTTTTATATATTGTGATCCTCCATATTTACCAGATGATGCTTTGGTAAATCAAAAACAAGAACTATATACAAGTAATACATTTGATCATAAATTATTTTTTAACTTACTTATTGAACTAAAAGAAAAACTAAATATTATGATATCTATGGCTGATTCAAAAATAGCTGATACTATTTACTATAATTTATCATTTGAAAAAATTGATATGGGGAAAATAATCAGAACAATAAACCCTAAAAAATTATTTTCATCAAAAGAAGTTGCTTTCATAAATTATTATTTAAATGAGATTGAAAAAGATAATTAAATGTAGAATTTAGTTGTCTTTTTTATTTTTTTGATAATATTCCGATAATATTTTATAAATATTTTGACATTATTATTTAAAAGTGCTATTATATAGTTAAATTGGAGGTTCTTATGAATAATGTTAAACAAGAAAATTTTAAAAGAATTGCTGAAAATAGAGTAAATAAAATAGTAGACTTAATTTCTAAACTTCATAATTTATCTAATACATCATTTTATGAATATACTGAAGAACAAATTGATGAAATTTTTAATTTAATACAAAATGAACTTAATAAACAAAAACAATTATTTATTAATGATAAGAAGAAAGAAAATAAGAGGATAGAATTATGATCATAAGCAATTGTTTTCATAAAAATAGATTAATTAATAATGAAGACTACATTTATACAGATTCTTATTTAAATTATTATTTAGAAAAGTTAATATATAAATTAGGTAGTGCTTCTGATAATGATTTAATTATAAATGTAGTTAAGGATTACGATAAGGATTGTATCAAATTATCTTTATTGAAAAATAGATTTAATGAATTATTTGGTGAAAAAAATAAAGGTAAATACAATCTATCAACTAAAATCAGAGACAAAATTACTTCATTTAAAAAAATAGAAGATAAGTTCATGGATGTTAGCAAATTACAATATTTTTTGATAAATAGCAGTCTTAATTTTGATGTTAATTCTTATGAAATGTTTATTGACAATTTGATATTATTTGTAGTTTTAAATGTTAAAAGCGGATATATTAATGAAAATGAAGGTATAGCATTTTTATATAATTTTATAGAAAACATTAACTCTAAATTGCAGCTTTTGGAAACGTCTATTAAAAATATTAAAAAGATTTATTATAAATTATCTTTGTATGACTTATTCGACTTTAATGATGTTCAAAAAAATATTTGCATTAAAGCAAATTTAAATAACATTAGTGATTTGAATAGTTATAGTATATATTTCATACTTTATCTGTTTAGCCTTAATTTTGATGAAAATATTAATATATTAGCACAACTGAAAATAAGTATAAATGATGTTGTTGAAAAAGAGTTTTCAATTATTGGTGAGAAGGAATACAATATTTTAATAAAAAGAAATGGTTATTTTTCTCTTGAAAAGTTGACATTAGAAGAAATAGGAAAAGAACTAAATGTAACAAGAGAGAGAATAAGGCAAATAGAATCAAAGCAATTAAAAAAAATAAAAAAAATTTCTCAAAACATATCTTTGATAATATATTCATTTTATTATAATGAATTAGGTAAAAAGCACCCTTATATAGAGATAGATAAATTGAAAAACAAATATGATGAAAAATTATTAATAAAAATGTTATTACTTTTTGAATATGGTGAATCAAAATTTAAATATGATAGTACATATAAAATAATTTACGAAAAGAATAATAACATTCAAGATATGATTGATGAAGTTATTAATAAAATTGGAATAGTTGCTGAACCAAAAGAAATAGACAATGCAAGCCAATTTGTAATGTCGGTTGTTAAAAATAATTATAAAGAAATCACTCCAAATTTATATCTGAAAAATGGATATGTATATAGGGACTTATTTTTAGATTTAATATGCGAATTATATCCTAGGGGATTCCATATTAGTGATGAGAATGAATATGAAAAATTTATATCTATTGTTAAAGAAAGATATAATATATATAAAGATATACCATCTAAACACTCTTTAGAAGCTATGATATCAAGAGGAAATTTTATTTTAATAGATAGAGGAACATATTTATCTAAAAAATATGCTTCAGTATTAGATGATAAATTATTAGATAATATGTTAAATTATATAAGCCAAAATGAATTTACATACTACAATACTTTATTTGAAATGTATAAAAATGAATTAAGATTATTAGGAATTAAAAATCACTATTATTTGAAAGGTTGTATTGACGAACACTTATCTGATGGTATGACATCAAAGAGAGATTATATAGTAAATGGTAACAATTTTAGTAATCCTACTGAATTTATATTAGCAAAAATGAGAAACTTCAATCGCAAATTTACTAAAAGCGAGTTATTATCAGATTTTATTGGTGTAAAAGATTATACCATATATAATTATTTATATAATGAAATTGATAATGGATTAATATGGATTTCTTCTGAAGAATTTATATACTTAAAAGATTGTAATATTTTAGATTCAACATTTAAAGACTTAAAACAATTTATATATGGATTGTTTGATAGAATGAGGTCGGATTTTTTAACTTCAAAAAAAATATATGCAAGATTGCAATTAACAAATAAAGAATTATTTGATAAGTTAAATCTTACAAATGGACATTTTGAATTATTTTCTATTATAAGAGTTGCATGTAAAGAATTATACTTTAATAGACCATATATTAGTAAGAATAAAACAGAAAATAACTCAAGATATTCTATAACAAGGAACTATATAGAAAAATTTGATGTCTTTGATTTTAAAGATATTCAAAATTATCATAGTAAAATGAACATTGGTGGTTTATATAGTTATTTACAATTTATGGAAGACATGAGTGATGAGTTTGTACAAGTTGATATTGATAAAATGGTTAAAATAAAAAAATTAAATTTAAGTGACATTACGATAAAAGAAATAGAAAAAATTATAAATTTATTATTGAACAATTTTGATGAAATAAATACCAATAAATTTAACGGTTATTCTTTATTTCCTAAACTTAATTATATGTGGAATAAATATTTATTAGTTGGTATAATAAGAAGCTATCTATCAACAAGTTTTGATGTAATAAATACTGAAAATATGTACAATAAGACAGATTTTAAAATAAGGAGGATATAAAATGGAAGAAAATAGAAAGATATGGAGATTTCCAGGTAATAATTATACTCAAGATCAAGGAATTGATACAGCAGATATGGAAACATTTGCTCAAGATCCTATTGCATCGTTAGCTAGGGAATCTTGCCAAAATTCAATTGATGCTAGAATTGATGGGAAAACAGCTAAAATAGAATTTAAAACATTTGATATAATGCATGATGATATCCCAGGGGTAGAAAGAATTGAAAAAGAAATAGATGCATGTTTGGATTATAGAAAAAATAATCAAAAATTGTATAATACCTTGTCAAATATGAAAAATCAATTTAATAATAGTATTATACACTGCATTAGAGTAAGTGATTTTAATACAGTAGGATTAAAAGGTGTTTCAAGAACTGATGATAGTCCATTCTTTCTCTTGACTAAAGGAACAGGTATTAGTGATAAAAGTGGTGCAAAGGGTGGATCAAAAGGTATAGGCAAATTTGCTTCATTTGTTGCGAGTTCATTTAATACAGTTTTTTATTCTACTTTAAATGTAGATGGAGAAAAAGGATATATAGGTATATGTAAATTGTGTTCAGCAAAAATGGATAATACTGATGAAAAAACAGTAGGAATTGGTTATTATGGAATAGATGAAAAAAATATGCCAATATTAGAAGATTTTAGTATTGATAAGTCATTTAGTAGAACTACCACTGGAACAGATATTTATATACTAGGATTTAGGAAAAATAATAATTGGAAAAAAGAATTAATAACTAAGATATTAGATAGTTTTATGAGTGCTATTTATTATGAAGAACTTGAAATTAAAGTTGATGATATTGATATAAATAAAAATACATTATCAAAAATAATTGATAATGAAGATTATATATTAAAAAGAAGTTTTAATAATATTAAATCACAATATATATTATTGACAGATCCAAATGTATTTAGAAATACTCTAGATATTGAAGACTATGGAAAAGTTGATATATTTTTGAAAGGTTTCTCAAAGGAAGAATCTGATTTAGCTACTAATGAATGTGTAATGATTAGATATCCATATATGAAAATAAAAACATTACCTAGAATATCTAATGTCCCTTGCTCAGCAATGTGTATAATTGGAGATAATAATTTGAATTCATTATTAAGAGATATAGAAAATCCTCAACATACAAATTGGGAAGTAAATAGGATTGACGATGATGATATGAAATCAGAGTTAAGACATATAATAAAGACATTAAATGATTCAATCATTAATTATGTGTATGATAAATTATCATCAAGTGAAATCAAAGAAACAGATGTTGAAGGTGCTAGTGATTATCTTCCTGGTATAGAAGATAATAATTTAGGTACAGGTGAGACAGATGCTATTGTTGAAAAACCTAAAATTGTAAAAAAAGTGAAAAATAAAGTAAAAGATAAAATAGGAATTGTACCAGATGATGATGGTAATTCTTTGTCACCAGGACTTGGTGAACATGAAGAAGATAGAGAAGGTTCTCCAATACCTGATGGTAATAATGATTCTTCTGGAGGAGAAACACACGATTCTAATAATGAAACTGGTTATAAAAATGATGAGTCTGATAAAGAAATAATGACACTTGTACAGTTAAGCGGAATGCAATATAGGCTGTTTGTTACTAATAAAAATTTAGGGAGAATAGTAATATCATTTACTTCTTTATATACAAAAGAAAATTGTGAATTGGAATTAAAATATTTGGATGATTCCAATACAAAATATGATGTTACTATATATGATTGTAAAATAAATGGAATTCCTGTAGTTATTGATAATAATAAATTGAAAAATATAAAAATTGAAGAAGGAAAAAAATATAAAGTAGAGATGGATACAAATTTGAGAGAATTATATACGTTTGAGGTGAAGATGTATGCGAATAGGTAAAAAAATATTTCCTTATCCTACAATTAATAATTCAAAAAATGCAAGTTGTTTTAAAAATTCTGAATTTGCACTAGTATATGATGATGTAGAAGATAAAGATAATTTAATTTTAAAAAATGCACATATTGAAATTGATAATGAAGAACTAATTAATTTACTTGGACAAGGTAAAGTTAATGCAGTTGTAATTGTTGAATGTTCATCTACAATTTTTAGAAAAAAATATAATATTTCAAGAATTCCAAAAGATATAATTATTCCAATAGTAAATTTAAGAGAACAAGTTGTAATTTCATGCTTTATGTATGCTAATGATGATTTTTTGTACATCAGCAATGATTTCTTAGATGATTATATGGGATATACTTTTAATATTGAAAAATATGATATATTAGCAATAGATGATGGGTTTACAACAAGGATAGAATATGATGAAAGCAAAGATAAAAAAGTATCATCAATTTTTTCAATAATAATGGATGAATCTATAACCGACAATATTATGAAAATTAAACCAACTGTTAAAAAGATTGTTATACATTTACCTAAGACTCAGTATGGCTGTTATCAAAATATGAAAAATAATGATAATTATCAAGAATTGTTTTTTGCCATTTTAACAATCCCAGCATTAATTTCATGTTTACAAAATATTCAAGATCAAATAAATTTTAACGATGTTACATTTGATGATATTCATCTTGAATATAGTTGGTTTAGTTCAATTGAATATGCTTACAAAAATCAATATAATGAAGAATTAGACGAAAGCAAATTTAAAAAATTAAATATAGTTGAGTTATCACAAAAAATAATGAATTTTGCTAGTGTTACAGCAATAAGCGATTTATTTAAACAAGAATTTAGCAAGATTGTAAGAGGTGATATTGATGATGAATAATAAAATTAATATTAAATTTATGACTGATGAAGCGATAGAAACATTAAAATCAAATGCTTTAACAGCCAATAATTATTTGAAAGAATGTAAAAATGATTCTAATTGGCTAAAAAATATTTATAGTGGTGAATTGTATGAAGAAAAAAAGCAGAAAATTAATGATTTTGAATTAATGACAAGTTTAGATGAAAATTATCAAGAAGTAGATTTTAAAAATTCTATAATTTTATATGAAGCATTAAACTCATTGCCATTATATATTTTAACAGATGAAAGATTTTGGGCATGGATAAACTTTGAAAAAGGTTATAAAGCAGCAATTCAAGCAATGCCCATAAAGTCAAATTCTACTTTTTCTGATCACTGGTTATTTACACAAGGAAGTAGAAGAGGAATATTCTTTGGGGTTTTATCAAGATGTTATTTTAGGGTTGCTCTAACTGTTGATGATAGATTAGATGATAAATATGAACTTACTCGTTTTGTTATAGAAAATCCTGAACGATTTAGAAATTTAACATGGAGGTCAAGTTCTAGTGAAAAGCACATTGTATTAGGAGTTATTAAGGCTGAAAAAGATATATATGACAAATATGGTAGTAGGGTAAAAAACAGCATTTACAAGGATATTGCTAAAGAAATTTCATTATATGCTAGTGTAAGATTGATTGATGTAGTATCTGAGCAAGATATATATGGATTTGTTTATAATAAAATGGAACAGATGATTTTTGAATCAAAAAATAGTAATGAAGAAAAAGTAGTTGAAAAGTTAGAAAATATTAGTGAATTAGTAGGAGTTTGACAAAATATATTAAAATTACATAATTTAATTAAAAATTTATAAATATATTTATTTAAATTAATAAATATGATAAAATATATACTGTAATTTGAAAACAGGCAATAGTTGGATAATTATATTAATTAATAGCAGTTGAAATAATACTGTGTGCTCAAATTTATGGGACGTTGGGAGATTTGGCAAGCAAATAAGTGCTATGCTGGATGTTTGTGGCACTAAGTCAGTCAAGCTGACTTAGTACCTACAAACATTATTCCATCATACCACTGGAAAGCTAAGTGCGAAGAGATTAGTTAAAACATCGGGCGTGTCACCTTTTATTTATTTTTTATAATTAAATAGGAGGTGAAAAAAGTGAGAAATAAAATGAGCAAAAAGGTAAATGAGATTGTTATCTCTTTACAAAATAAATTAAAAATTGTTAAGCCATTTGATTCTATAATAGTGTTTATACTTATTATTGGTCATTACGATTTTGGAGTTTTCCAAAGTATTGCAATTATTATGTATATTGTTTATAAGATTAATTCAAATAAACAAGATTTTAATAATAAGGTGGCATTCTCATAACGAGCGAAGTATTGTCTTTTAATTAATCGTTGAAGCGCATTTAGCGCTTTTTCCTTTTTTAGAGGTGATGCTATGAAAAAAAATACAGTGTATAAAAATGATTTGTATGCATGTTATAGTAAAAGAGAATTAGCCAAATTATTATCGAATAAAGATTTAAAGGTTTATACACGGGAAATAAGAAATCCAGATCATCATTTTTTAAATAAAAAACGAACTTTTTATCAATCTAAAATTACTAAAGAAATATTTAATAAAAAGCCAAGTGATTATTTGCCTAGCAAGTATAGAGAATTTAGTGATAGTTGTGAAAAACATAAAAAAGTATTAAAACAAATTTGCTTTTATTTATCGCAAATTGAAATGCCAAAATACTTATTTTCAAAAAAAGAAAGTGATTATAAAAGAAATGCATTATATCATATTGGTAATACTAAATTTATATTATTAGATATAGATAGTTTTTTTCCAAACTGTAAATTTAAATATGTTAAAGACTTCTTTGCAAAAGAATCCGGATTACATATGGTAAAAGAAAAAAAGGATAAAGATGGTAATATAATTGCTTATGAAAGTGATGTAGCGGATAGAATGGCAAAAATTGTTACAGTCCCAATTGATTCTTCAACAAATGGTAAAAGAATAATTCCACAAGGATACCCAACTAGTCCAATAGTAAGTTTTTTGTCATATAAAGATATGTTTGATAAAATCAATGATGTGGCAATAAAATATAATTGTAAATTTAGTACATATGTTGATGACTTATCATTTTCTTATAAAGATAATTCTTTTGATCCCAAAGTTTTAATTACCGAAGTTAATAATATTTTAAATGATTATGGCCATTCTACAAATGAGAAAAAAATTAAGATAATTGATATAGAAAAAGAATTGGGCCCCAATGATCAATTAATATTACCCCTAATTACAGGACTAACAGTTAAGAGATATTGTGTAAGAGCTTCAAAAAAGATGCATTCAAAAATGAATAAATTATTCAATAAGTTTATTTCAATGGGTGAACCTAAGGATGAATTTGAATATATTAAGAAGTGGAAATGTTTTATTTCCTTAAATGGAATATTTAATACAATAGAATATGTTGAACCATCATCAACGAAAAAGAATAGAGAACATATAAAGAAAGTGATAGAACAAAATAAAAAAAATTATGTTTTTCATGTAAAAGTTCAAAGAGTGGAACAATTGAAATATGAAAGAAAAATATTCGATGCATATAAAAATTGTACACTAGTAGAATTTATAAATAAAAATAGAAGAAAATTAATAAATTATAAATAAGTTATTTGTCGAATTATGTCGAATAAAAAAACTTTAAATATTAAGTATTAATGGTATAATTAATTAGGGTACTTGGGAATGTACTCAAATAATAATATAAAATACATATAATAAACATAGTTGTAATATAGGTTCAATAGTAAAAAGAACTAAACATATTAATCCAGTCAAAACAATGGAAATATTCCCTTGTTTTTGTTGTGGATTTTTATGTCCAGTTCTTTTTTTCGTGTTCCTAAAAAACTGGTGAAGGAAGGAGGATAAAAATGGAACAACTAAATAGATGATCTTATATTTCGTAAGGAGAAAAAATGAAGACTTTTATTAATTTAGTTATACCAACAAGTTTATTAGGAGATAATAGATTAACATTTTTAGAAAGATTATTATTAATTGAAATTTTGTCACTTTGTAGAAAATTAGATTATTGTTGGGCTACTAATAATTATTTTTCTAATTTATTTGATGTTAGTAAGCAAACAATATCCAAAAGTATAAGTAGTTTATCTAGATATAATTATATTGTTTTGGAGTATGATAAAAAAGAAAAAAATAATTCTAAAAGAAAAATAAAAATTTCAGCGGTATTAAAAAAAGAAATATTAGGTATTAAAGAAGGTATTAATACTAGTATTCAAAATAATTTTAAGCAATATAATAAAAATAATATTAAAAGAAATAATATAGGACCTATTATTTCAAAAGATGTTGATGGTGTTGAATTATGGAATGGTAAAAGATGTGAATCAAAACCATTATCAGAATCAGAATTAAAAGAGTTAGAAGTAATATTAAAAGAAATACAAAATCAAGGAGATGAATAATTAAATGTGTATTGAAGTCATAAAATTTAAAGAGGTGACTTTATGTTTAATATAACTGAAACTTTTAAAAATGATTCTCCTAATTTAACTGTGTTGATAACTAATTATATAAAAAGCGTGATGGATAATGAGTAGAGCGATGGTGAATTATACCATATTATGGTATAATTTAAGTGGCTTTAATTTGTTATACAAAGAGAAAGGAGAATAAATAATTGTATAACACTTTAATAAACACGCCAGAGTTTTACAAAGCAGGAATATATATAAGATTATCTGAAGCTGATGAAGGAAAAGCTTACGAATCTGATAGTGAGAGTGTCCTTAATCAAAGAAATATGCTGATGAACTTTGTAAAAGAAAAAGGTTTTATATTTGTAGGAGAATATGTTGATGATGGTTATTCTGGAACAAACTTTGAAAGACCAGGGTTTGAAAAAATGATTGAAGACATCAAAAACAAAGTAATTAATCTTGTTATAGTTAAAGATTTATCTAGACTTGGAAGAGATCATATCATGACAGGTTATTATGTGGAAAACTTTTTCCCAGAAAATAATATAAGATTTATATCTGTGCAAGAAGGATATGATAATGCAATAAACCAAGCTAGTAATGACTCATCTACTTTTATATTTGCTTGTAATGATTATTATAGTAAACAAAACTCTATAAAAATTCGTAATGTTTTAAATGATAAGAGAAGAAATGGAAAATTTATTGGTAGTGCTCCAAGTTATGGATATTTAAGAGATCCAGAAGACAAAGGACACTTAATACCAGATCCAGAGTATGCTCCTATTGTTAAAAAAATATTTGAAATGGCATCAAGTGGAGTTGGACTTTCAGATATTACAAGTTATTTAAATAGTAATAAAATAAAGACACCAAGTAGTCTTAAAAGAAAAAATCCTAATGCAAGAAATAAATATAATCCAATGTGGACTATATCATCAGTAAAAAAGATATTAAGAAATCAAATGTATGCAGGAGATATGGTACAAAGTATTCAGACTAAAGTATCTTATAAATCAAAAAAGAAAAAGACTCTTCCTAGAAGTAATTGGGATGTAGTAAAAAATACTCATGAAGCATTAGTTGATAGAGTAACTTTTGAGAAAGTACAAGATAATGTTAAAAGAATTGATAGAACACCTAATACCAATAGAGAAAAAAGATTATTTGAAAATTTATTATATTGCAAAGAATGTGGTAATACACTTACTGTATCCTATAGAAAGAATCATAACTATTGGACTATTAATTGTAATAGATATTCAAGAGATCCTAGAAGAAGAATGTGTGAACCTCATTTTATACCTTATGATAAGTTAGAAGAAGCTTTATTAGAAACTATTAAAAATACTTGTAAGCAATATCTTGATGCAATAAATGTTAGTAATCTTGCTAAACAAATAGATAATAAAAAGAAAAATAATAGCAAGACTCAAGAACAAATAAAAGTACTAGAGTTAAAAGAAAAAGAATATATTAGCAAATTAGATTCACTATATGAAGATAAGTTTAAAGGATTAGTATCTGAAGAAACTTATAAAAGAATTGCTAATGAAACAGAAAGTTTACTAAATAAAATTAGAAGTCAAGTGAATAGATTAAAAGAAGATAGTAGAGTAATAAAAACTAAAACAAGTGATTTAAAAATCTATGAAGATAAAATTAGAGCATTAATAGATATAGAAAATCCTACAAGAGAACTTTTACAAACTATTATTGAAAGAATAGTAATAGACAAAGATAAAAATATTGAAATTATTTATAAATTTAGCATATTAAATAATATTTAAAGCTTAGTACAACTTGTACTAAGTATACATAAAAATAGATAAACTACTTATATGATGTTAAGGATGTGATAGAAATGGATATAGATAAAATTCAAGTAACAGATTATAAATGTTTTAAAAGTTTTGAATTAAGCAATATAAAACCAATTAATATTATTATTGGAAAAAATAATATTGGAAAATCTAGCATTTTAGATGTTATGGAAATGATATATGGAAATAAACCTATAACTAATAAAATTAATATTTATTTAACAAAAAAAATGGACGAAAACTTGATAAGAAAAATATTTAGGGATTATATATCAGGTGGAGATATACCAGGTAATCATTATGAATTTGGTAAGAATTTTATTGATAAAGACATTACTTTTAAAAGAATAAAGAATGCAAATAAAGTGATTGATAATTTTGATAGTTATAATCAGCATTTGCCAATAAAACAGTTAAGTTATTGGAGTTCAATTTCTAATTCAATTGAAATATCAAGTAAAATACCAAAGCGTATTTTGGCTGAGAGAAATGTTTTTCCAGAAGATAATGACGATAGTATGGAAGTTGATTCTAATGGTAATGGAATTACAAGAATTATTACAAATTATTTAAATAGAAGCCAATATGATGAAAATTTAGTTAAACAAGTACTTTTAGAACAATTAAACAAAATAATGGGTGATGATGTTACGTTTACTGAAATAATTTCTCAACAAGTAGAAACTAAATTAGGTACTAAATGGGAAATATTTTTAAGAGAAGAAGAAAAAGGAAGAATAGCTTTATCTGATTCTGGAAGTGGATTGAAAACAATATTAATGGTTTTAGTATTTACTATTCTTATTCCAAGTGTCGAAAAAATGGATATAAGCAATTACTTATTTTTATTTGAAGAATTAGAAAATAATTTACATCCTTCTTTGCAAAGAAGATTACTTAAATATATTGAAAGTTTAACTGAAGAAGGTGCTATATTTTTTCTTACAACTCATTCCAATGTTACTTTAGATGCATATCAAAATAGCGAAATTGTCAACATTTTTCATGTTCAAAAAGATTTAGATAATGTAATAGTTTCTAATATTACTAATAAACTTCAAAAAAATTCAATTCTTAATGATCTAGGAGTTAAAGCTAGTGATCTTTTACAATCAAATGGGATAATTTGGGTCGAAGGGCCATCTGATAGGATATACATCAATAAATGGTTAGAAATGCATGGACTAGGCGATATAAGAGAAGGACAGGATTATCAGTGTGTATTTTATGGTGGTAGACTATTATCGAATCTCAGTTTACAAGATGAAGATGAGTTAGTTAATTTAATGAATATTAATAGAAATGCTATAATAGTTTTAGATAGCGATAAAAAAAATATAAATGCTCCGTTAAACAAAACTAAGAAAAGAATTATATCAGAAGCTAAGAAAAATAATATAATAACTTGGGTAACAAAAGGTAGAGAAATTGAAAACTATATACCAGAATCTATTTTAAAACAATTTTATGGAAAAGAAAAAAGTAAACAAAAATTTGGAAAATATGAAAATATTGAAGATTATATTGATAAATTAAAAAAAGGAGAAGGCAAAAAATTCTTAAGAGATAAAATAGATTTTGCACGAAAGATTTTAGAGATGGCTAAATGGGAAGACTTCAAAGTAGTTTATGATTTGGAAAAAACAATTTCAAAAATAGAATTAGAAATATCAATGTGGAATTATATGGATTAAAAACATACTACACAATGATTATCGGCAGGTGGCGATGGTGCTGAAGTAGTATATGCACTTAGAAATAACAACGAACTTGCTAACTTAATTTTAGATGAGTTAGAAAAGTCTGGGCAGAATATAAGAAAAGCTTATCAAAGAAGATTACCATCTGATACTTCAAAAGATTATTATTTTATTCATCGTAATACAGGTGTGACAGAACCAGTATTAGTAGAGTATGGTTTTTTAGATAGTACTGGCGATGATGTCAACCAGTTAAAAAATAATTATAAAAAATATGCAGAAGCTGTCGTAGATGCTATATTAGAATATAAAAATATTGGGACATCTGGAACTTCGGATTATTATACAGTTAAAAGTGGTGATAGCTTATGGAATCTAGCAAAAAAATATGGTATTACAGTAGATGAATTAAAATCCGCTAATAATTTGACAAGCAATGTATTAAGTGTTGGTCAAAGATTAAAAATCCCTAGTATGTCTGTACCTAGTAATGAACCCAAAAACTATATTAATTACACTGTAAAATCTGGCGATAGTTTATATAGTATAGCAAACAAAAATGATCTGACAGTACAGGAACTTAAAAATTATAATAATTTAACAAGCAATACTTTACAAATTGGTCAAATCCTTAAAATACCAGTTGTTTCATCAGAAAAAGTGCCTGTTGGAAATTATACTGAATATGTAGTTAAAAGTGGTGATACATTATATTCCATCGCTCAAAGGTATGGTTTTACTATTCAAGATTTAATTGATTATAATAATTTAGATAATACAATTTTAAGTGTTGGTCAAATAATTAGAATACCATCCGTTTCACCAGATTTAGAACAAACAAATTATATAACATATACAGTTAAGTCTGGAGATAATTTGTACTCTATTGGGAGACAGTATGGGGTTTCTGCTCAAGAATTAATGAATTATAATGGTTTAACAAGCAATTTATTGAGCATTGGTCAAACGATAAAAATACCAACCTCTAGTAGTAATAATCAAACTAGTTATATTGAATACACCGTTAAAAGTGGTGATAATTTATATTCAATAGGTAGAAGGTATGGTTATACTGCTCAAGAATTAATGAATTATAATAATTTAAAAAGTAATTTATTAAGTATTGGTCAAACAATAAAAATACCACTAAGTAAATAAAAAACAGTTATGATATATTTAGCTTTATTGTTAAATATATTTAACTGTTTTTTAATGTATTTCAGTGCAAACTCCAGGATCTGGTTCATAGAAGCAATGATTTTTATACCTTCCAGAAAAATCTTGGTCCCACCAAGTTGATTTACATGTTTCTCCTGTTTTAGGTGCATAGAACCATAAGGCATTAGTGGCAGGATGATAGTATTCACCTCTTAATACGCGGTCGGCTAATCCTTTTTCTTTTGTGGTAGGATTACTAAAGAATAATGGACTATCTTTTCCAGCAAAGCCTCCAGGATTCTGATAAATCATTTCAGAAATTGTTCTAATATCTTTAAAAGTTAAACAAGAAGCTAGGGCTCTGTTTACACCAACATTTCCAACCATTAACATGCCCAAATCGCCTTCACCAATAGCTTCTGCTCGCATTAGTCTTGCTAGTAGGTCCCTTTCCTTATTTGTATATTTCACTATCATGATTTATTTCCCTCCTCTTTTATCAATTCTGTTTAAAAATTATTAAAATACTTGCAAAAATAAGATAACAATGTTACAATATCTATGTTAATATTTTTCTCTATATTTTATTCATAAATAAATATTTAGTGAATGTATTAGGGGTGTAATTCAATGGTAGAATGACGGTCTCCAAAACCGTTCATGTGGGTTCAACTCCTGCCACCCCTGCCAGATGAAAAATCTACCAAACGGTAGTAGATATAGATTTTAGAGGTGCTTTTATGAATCGAGAAGATTTAATCAAAAAAATTGATGATAAGATAGCTCAATTAGAAAAAGAGGAAAACCCAAATGAATTATTGAAAAAAGCATTACTGAAAAAAAATATTATTGAAAAAAATAAAATTATTAGTAAAGAACAATTTGAAAAACTATTTGAACTTTTGAAAAATGAATTAAAAAAATAGGACAGGTTAGTAGAATTAAAAAAATTGAAGTCCCCATTATTTATGTGCCATGCAAATATTCGCTTTTTGGTGATTGATATGTATTAATCTAATATTCTTTATTAGATTTTTTTTATTTGAAAATCAAATTTCAATTTAAATAATTACTAAATTAGAGTTAATATAAACACGACGTGGTGAAATGTTAGAAAATGAGTGGTTAAATTTTACTTTAAAATGGTTTGATGAAGGTTATTCTTTTGATGAAAGTGTATTGAAAATTGCATTATATTTTGATAATATAAAAAAGAAATGTATATAGAATTACTTATTATGAAAAAAAGATGCATTAAAACAATTTATTAAAAATATAAGAAACTTAATACCACTTATGATAGTTTTGATTCTAATAAAAATAGAAAATATTTTAATAATCAGAAATAAAGATTATATTCCAAAATCAGTAATGAAATATTAAATAATTTTAAAATTTGTCAATTAATTATTCATAAGTATATTATATTCTGATTCAAGCCATGAACTCCAATTATTTACTATTGAAACCTGTATTATTTTTTTTGATAGTAAGTCATAGTAGGTTGGTTTTTCATCAGAAAAGGTGTACAATTGCATAATCTTATTCATATTATTGATTTTATCTAATAATTTTTTTTGTGTATTGTTATTATTACTATTAATTAGTGTTGAATATTTTTGAAATCGTTTAAGACAAGTTTCATTTTTCATAGCGCTATTTATATTTTCTAATTCCTTATTTGTAATAGTATTAATATTTCTATACTTTTTAATTGGATTAGAATTAGAATAAAAAGTTCCATCATCATTATTTTCTATATAGCACATTCTAATATCTGAGACAATATTATTCAAAGTCCTTTGATAATCTTTATCATCAATATTAAAATTTTTTAGTTCAAACCAAAACCAATCATCATTTGAATATGTAATACCATCCATATTATTTTTAATGCTTTCCATATTTTGATCATAAACAATCCATAGGTTTTGAAATTTATCAATATTATATTTTTTATTTACAATATTTTTTATTTACAATATTTTTTTTTCCATATAACAAAACAGGTAATAATAATAATTATATATTTTTTACTTTTCATTGTTTTACCTCTCCATTTAAATTTATTATTGTATTTATTATTTAATATTATCATAAACTATATTAATAGTAAATAAATTTTTGGAGTTTAATTTTAATCAATTTTAGAATGAATCTTTTTAATTTTAATATATTTACTTGGAGTTATATTTATAAAATATAATTTAATATTTTTGTAGTAACACATAGTAATTTTATTAATTTACGAGGTTTATCTAAAGATACTGATAAGTAAAATATATAATTTTGAAATCCTAGAAATTGGCAATCAAAAGAAAGGTAGGAAAATATTGAGTTACATTAGGATTATATAAGATATTGTATTTTTTAAATAATGTACTGAATAGAGCAGGTATTTTAAAGACGATATTTGCAAGTTTTAATATCGATTTATTACCAATATAATGCAATGGTATAGCTATAGATGTTTGTAATAAATCGCATTAAGCAAATGCGATTCAATAAGTAATAGGGCTTAATAAAGATTATGTAAACTAATTAGGCTATAAATAGAACAAAATAAATTGATTATTGAAAAATAATTTATTAAAAAATTTATATATTAAAATATTTTGTATTGACAGCTTGATATAAGTATAATATTATATTAACAAAATTAAATTGATTTAATTAGTTGGAGGATTTATGGGTAAAGTATATAAAAATGAAAATCAGCTTATTTTGTTAGATATGATAGAAATTTATAAACCAGAAACTAGAGATTGGATGCAATTTCAAATAACTAAGAAAAATATATTAACGTTACATCACATTAGAAAAGTTTGCGATGGTGGGATTTCTACAATTGATAATGGTGCTATTTTAACAAAAAGGGCACATAGAGCTTTAAATATTGTGGAAGCTATTGATGATGTTTTATATGATGAGTGGAATGCGTTATTTTTGTTAATAAATCAAGCAAAGCAACCACCAAGTGATGAATATATTAAAGAAGCACAAAAATTAAAAAAATTTACTAAAGATTTAATATACAAATAATATTAAATATATAATTAGCAAAATTTTATGAATGGTAATTATAAAATAAAATCATATAAATAATAATGTACTTTAATAATTAGAATTTAAATAATTGATAAGTATAATAAAAAACTAGTAACCTAGTTTTTTTTATATTATTTTTGTATTTTATTACATAAATCATCCATAGAAATATTAAATAATTTTGAATATTTATACAAGTTTTCTGTTGAAATATGAATAAGTCCTTTTTCATATCTAACAATACAAGCCTGGGTCACATCTAATATTTTGGCAATATTTTCTTGTGACAAATTTTGTTTAATTCGTAAAGTCTTTAGGTTATTACCTAATGTTTTAAAATCCAAACTCTTAATTTTAGTTTTATTATTATTTTTAGTATTAGTTAATCCCAAAACATAATCAATACTAACATTAAAATATTTTGCAAAGCCATGTAAATGTTCTAATGGTATAACATTAACACCTAGTTCCCATAATGAGTATGTAGAACGGTTAACTTTTAAAATCTCTGCCATTGTTTCTTGTTTTATGTCGAGATCTTCTCTAATATTTTTTAATCTAGAAATATTGATCATTTGTATCACCTATATTAATTTTTACATTAATATAGAAAAAATTTGCCATTTGCTATTTGTAGTTATTAATTTTTGCTATTTTGTGTTATAATTGATGATAGACAAAATAGTATAATTATTATTACCCTGAACAAAATATTATTGAAAATTGTAAACTATATAAAATTTATAGATAGGTACAATATGATAAGAGGAGCTTAAAATGAAGATAACTAAGAATATAGAAATAAATGAAAATGTTTTAACATTATATAATTTTATAAGTATTATGTATTACAATACTCGTGAGGATTTACCAAGTGAATTAATTAAAGATATAGAAAAGCTTTTAAATAAATTAACAGAATATCTGGAAAGTGAATTTCTAGATTTAGATATAATAGAAGATAAACTTATACGAAATGTTACTTTTATCGATAAAAAGTAGATAATAAAGACAATTACTTTATATAAATAATAATTAATATTTTTAAAAAAAGTTTGAAAATTTTCAAACTTTTTATATGGCAATTAAAACAATTTCGGTTGGGAAAATATTATTACCATAATATCGTAAATAAAATTGGTAATCATTTGACATTTCATTAATCATTTGGGGTATTTTCCATAAATCCTCATGATTATGATAAACGGAAATTAATAATTTAGGATGGTCATTCATAATATGTTGTTTACAACCATTTAAAGCTTTTTGTTCTGAACCTTCAATATCCATTTTGATCATAGTTATTTTATCTTTAATATCTTCATCTAGAGTTGTAACAGGAATAGTAATTTCACCTTTATCACTAATTGTGTTAGCTGAATTATCAACTGAACTTTTGTTTATATATAGATTACTAATTTTGTCTCCAACAGCTTTTTTGATAAATTTTATGTTAGGATAATTAGCTAAATTACTTTTCAAATATTCAAAACTTTCATCAGTAATTTCATAGCAGTAAATTTGTTTATATTGATCTACTCCATAAGTATTTAAATAATCGATGATTGTATCACCTATATATGCACCTAAGTCAACAATTACTTCGTCTTGACTACATTTTACAATATCAGCATCAAAATAGTGTAAATAATTAGTTTCACCACTAGTTTTTAAACTTTCAAAGTCGAAGTTGTACCAATTATTTAGTATGGCAAAAAGTAACTTTTTTGAACGATAGTCTTCTAATTTATCATATAAAGAGATATAGTCTTCAATATGATTTTTTAATGATTCAGCCCGATTATATAATTCTTCATAATTATTTTCAGCTATGCTTAGTTTTCCCCAATAATCAAATTTTTTAAAATAATCTTGTAATGATGTTTGAATACTTGGATGTATTTTATCAAAGCAATCTTTAATATGATTATATACCTCTTCTAAACTTTGATTTTTAATTGTATCTATTAAGTTAAAAAAATTTTTATCAATATTATTCATAAAATCCCCTTTCTATCTATTTTATTGTTAATGATAGATATATGTGAGGAATTTATATGTAATATTCTATTTTATAATTTTATTAAGTTCTTCTTCTAATTGCTTAGCATTTGATTGATTAGATATACAATAGTCTATGTATTGTTGTTGCATCATAAATAATAGTTGTAAATTTTTTAGCCACTCATAAAATTTTGCATCATGAATATTCTCATTTTGATTTGTATTGTTTAGGTACTCTTCAACTTTAGAATCATATAAATTTATGTCATTAGCAATGTTTGCTACAAGATTATTAATTTTTTCCTGACTAGTATTTGCGACGTTATTTTTTATATATTGAATTTTTGCGGAATAGATAGGAATATTGTCAATCGTATAAAAGCCGAGATTGTTCATTTTTTCCATTTTTTTTACTTTTGAGAGGTGAATTTTTAATGGTGGTATTAAATATAAATTCATTAGGTTCAATGGATGAAGAACCGTCCTTATCGACATCGATAAAAGGAATTTTTTGATTAATAGGAATTTCTAAGATAAGATATTCTATGGATGTTTGAACTTCTACTGTTTCAATTATGTATACTTATGTTGTTGTAAGACTACTAGAAGTAGACCATAAATCATCTATTTTATTCGTATTATTTAGATTTGAATATTCAATATTGGATATGGCGCGATATAATTTTGTTGGCATTTTATAGTTAGGGTTATAATAATTTTTATATCCCTGAATTAAAATATTTTGAATATGTTGTAAATACTGATACAAGGTATCTTTGTCTTTAATAAACTGATTTTTAATATATGGGTTACCATTTAAAATACCTTGGTTTGGGATAATCGAATTTAAAAAATAATATAAATTATTGGTATAAGCATTTTCAGTCATACTTAATTCTATTGTCTTTTTAGCTTGTTTCAAGTACCCGATTGGATTAATTAATGTTTTAATTATTTGACATTGTTTGGTATTGTGTGTATAAAAATTTATGCTTTCTTTAATTTCATTTTCCATATTTATAAAGTCTCCTTTGTTTTATGCATGTTAACATTTAAAAAAGTTTTTGTCAAATATTTTTATTTATTTAAAATATATATAAATTTTTGTTATAATTATATTAACGTTATAAATTTAGGAGGAGTGTTATGTTAATAAAGTCGAACGCGATTGATAGAATGTTAAGAGAAAATCCCAATTTAGCTGATCGTAGATTTGGGCTACCTTATATTGGTAGTAGATTAGATGGCGAAAAATTTAATCCAACTGTTCAAAATATAGCTGATGCGATTGATTTTTATGGTTATGAAGTCAGAGATGAAAATATTGCGACTATTCCTGATATTGATTTAGGTAGTGGAAATCCTACTGACTATAAGCCTTTTCCATTGTCAATTGAAGAAATGAAAAAATCATTAGATTCTACTTCTATGTATAAATATCCTTATACTGAAGGTGATGATAATATCCGAAAAATATTATTAGATTATATTGGGAAAGAGGGTTTTTTTAATGACCACCCTTATGCTTATAGTGATATAGATGAAAAGGGTTTATCTGTTCATAATATAACTTTTTTACCTTCTACTTCAATTGCTTTTAATATGATTATAAATATAATTTCTAAACCGGGGGATGTCGTTTTAATAACTGGTCCTAATTATGGGTTATTTACCATTAGGGCTGAGCGGGCAGGTGCAGAGGTTGAAATTATTAATTTAGAAGCTGAAGATAATTGGCTGGTTAATCCTAAAAAATTGGCCGAAAAAATTGATGATATTAATGAGAGTTTACAAAAGGTATATAATCGAAGGAAAGGTTATGTTCCTCGAGTTGTTGCTTTTTTAAATGCTAATCCTAATAATCCAACTGGCAAAGTAATGGGTGAAAAGCAAGTTGAACTTTTAAAAGAAATTGGTAATGTTTGTTTAGAACGTGGTGTGTTTGTAATTGATGACTTAGTTTATCGTGATTTAACGTTTGATGAAACAAATATAGCAAAACCACTTTCGACTTTGCCAGGAATGTTTCGAAACACAATTTCTTTATTTGGTTTATCTAAAAGTTATGGTTTAGCAAGTTTACGTGCTGGTTTTGTTGTAGCTGATGAAATAATTATAAGAGAATTAATTAATCGAATTTTTCAAGGTATGGATTCTTCACCGGATATAGTTGGGCGTGCTTTAGCTGGAGCTTTTAATATTACTCAAAAAAGAGAACAAGTGTATCAACAATATTTTTTAAAGTTAAGACAGATTTATATTTACAAATTTAACTTATTAAAGACTTTAGTTAATGGTATTGATAGTATAAAGGATACTAATATGGCTCAAGAAATTGAGGCAGAAATTAAAAATATAATTAGTGATGAAAAAGAAGCAAATACAGTTTTAAAAGGGTTATTGTATACTGATTTCCCTAAAAATTTGGAACCGGAAGCAGGATTTTTTGCGCTGCTTGATTTTACTAAAGTAAAGGGAATGAAATATAAAGGGACAAGTATTACTTGTGAAAATGATTTGCTTAAATTCTTTTATAAAACTTCACGAATTAGATTTTTAGTAGGGCAATCAGTTAGTTGGCCTTATAAGGATGAATTAATTGCGAGAGTATCTTATGCCTTAGATAATAAGAAACTAATTTTGGCGTTTGAGCAAATGAACAAAGCTTTAACATATTTAACGCCAGCTGATCAATATATTATCAGAAAAAATGAATTAAAAGATCAAGCACAAATGGCACGAATAAAAGTAGATGGATGGCGTAGTGCTTATGATAAAATTATCGCTTCTAAATATTTAAAAGCATTAGACTATGATAGTCAAACAGAACGTTATATTAGAAGTTTTGAGGAGTATAAAGATTTAGTTTTAGTAGCTGTAAAAGATGAAGAAGTTTTAGGTTATTCTTGCTTTGATTTGAAAAAACAAGATGATAAATATGATGCTGAATTAGTCAGTTTATATATTAAACCTAATTATAAAGGACAAGGTATAGGAACAAGTTTATTTAAAGAAACAGTAAAAGAACTTTTAAATCAACAAAAACGAAATATGATTATTTGGTGTTTTGCTGATGATAATAAATCAATAAAGTTTTATGAAGACTTAGGTGGTAAAAAGGTTGAAACAAAACAAGCTAAAATAGGTGATAAATATTATCAAGAATTTGGTTTCTATTTTGATTTAGATGAAGTAATGGCTAATCCATTTTAATTATAAAAAAATGATATTTAATTATATCGTTTTTTTTGCTTTTCATTTATGTATTTAAGTTCTAATTCTGCGACTCGCTGAATATTTAATTTTTTGCTATATGTATATATTAAATCAGCATCACATATTATAGGTTCTCCTGCTTTTAATTGAATGTTGCCTATATATTTATCTAACATCAAGACTTCATCAGATGGGGTTAAATTACCATTCCAATGAATTTTATTATCTTTAATTAATTTACCAATATTACTTTTTTTGGGATCTAGCCAAATTAATCCTATTTCTCTTAAATCCTTATAAAGTTTATAGACATCTTTTTCCGTACAGCAATTGGTTTTAACTTTTTCGCACACTTCAATAAAGACTATACCGTTTTCATTATTAATTGGAATTACTTTTCTAAGCAATGGTTTTATAATGTATGGGTTATTTGGAAATGTTGGTGTTAATCTTTGCCTTCCTATTTTTATAACTTTATTTCCAAGCGCATATACGTGGGAAAATTCACCATTACCTAATAGTTCTAAATTACATATATCTTCATGTTCATTTTTAGCAATTTCCTCAATGATCATAATAACTATTTCTTGGATAAGTTTCAACTGGGATGTATTAACTTCATTTTCATGAAAGTATTTACTTATAGAATAATTAATAGTTTGTATAATAAATTGTTTTTTATTTTTATTTATCTTTAACATAATTTTCCTATATATGTCATCATCATTTTTTACTAAAGATTTTAATTTAATTAAAGGAAAATTTGAATTTATAATTGCGTCACTAAATTTTTTATTATTAATTAATTCTTTTAAATAATCATATTTATGCGCAAATATGATTAAATCATCAATCTTGTCCTTATTTTTCCAGTTGGCTAGAGCATAACTGAATATTTTATTAATATGGTTTTTTTGATAAACTTCATTATCTTCTAAAAATTTAATAATGTTAGTAGTACTATTTCCTAATTCATTTAATAAATTATTATCAATTCTCATAAAATCTCTCTTTCGTTAATATTATTTTTACGTCTTCATTAGGTCTTTTTGAAAGTTATGATAACATTAAAATTTGAAAATAGCAATCTTAAATTTAAATAAAATTTATTATTTTAATATTGGTTTATCTATGATACAATTTATATAAGGTAGGAGGTTATTAAATGAAGATAACAAATAAAATAAATAAATCTATTTTTAGAGAATATGATATACGAGGAATATATGGTGATGATTTGACGGAAGATGTTGCATATACAATTGGAAGAAGTTTCGGAACTTATATAAAAAAATATAACAGTACTAAAACTATTGTTGGTTATGATAATCGTCTTTCTTCACCAATTTTACATGATGCTTTAGTACAAGGATTAGTTGATAGTGGTAGTGATGTTATTGATTTAGGGCTTGTTACAACCCCAATGTATTATTATGGTCGAATTAAGTATGATACACCAACAAGTATTATGATTACAGCTAGTCATAATCCAAAAGAATATAATGGTTTTAAAATCTCTTTTGAAAGCTGGGGCAATGCTTATGGTCCATATATTCAAGATTTTATGAATTTTACACTAGATGGAAATTTCGATAGCGGTTTAGGTCAAGTTAAAAAAGAAGATTTAAAAAATGACTATATTAAATTACTTACAAGTTCGCTAAATTTAGGTAATAAAAAATTAAAAGTTGTTTTAGATTGTGGTAATGGTACAGGTTCAATTATTATTAAAGATGTTTTCGATGCTTTAGGAATCGAATATTATCCGCTCTATTGTGATAGCGATGGAAATTTTCCAAATCATCATCCAGACCCTTCAATTCCTAGTAATATGGTTGATTTAGGAAAAAAAGTTGTTGAATTAGGATATGATTTTGGAATTGGTATTGATGGTGATGCTGACCGAATTGGGATAGTCGATGAAAATGGTAAGTTTATTGCGGCTGATTTATATATGTTAATTATGTATCGTTATTTAAATAAGAATTTAAAAGTTCGCAAAGGTTTATTCGATGTTAAATGTTCTAAAACATTGATTGATGAATTAAAAAAACTTGATATAGAACCAATAATGTATCGAACTGGTAATTCATATTGTAATATGAAAATGCAGGAAGGAAATTTTGATTTTGGTGGCGAATTTTCAGGTCATGTATTTTTCCGTGATAAATTTTTAGGCTTTGATGATGGGATTTATGGTGGACTTAGAATGTATGAAGTCTTAAGCAATTCTGATAAAACATTGAGTGAATGGTTAGATGGTATAAATAAATATTATTCTACTAGTGAACTTAAGATAAATGTTGCTGATGACAAGAAATTTTCAGTTGTTGAAAAAGTTAAAGAATATGCGATTTCTAACGATTACAAATTTGCTGACATTGATGGCGTTAGAGTTGAATTTGAGAATGGTTGGGCATTAGTTCGTGCTTCTAATACCGGACCAAATATCACAATGCGATTTGAAGCAAGTACTTTAGAATTATTAGAAGATATTTCAGAAGAATTTAAAAATTTACTTGATGGTTTAGTGAGTAATTTGAATAATGGATAAAACAGAACGTACTTTAGAAAAAATTTTTAGACTTTGTTTAAAAATTTTTTACTATTATTATTTTATTTTATCTATCCTTAATCTAATTTTCTTCTATTTTAAATTATATAATTTAGTAAATATAACTACTATATTAATGTTAATTAGTATGTTTTTTGAATTTATAAAAGGCTATGTTAGAGGTTGTTTGGGCATATTTGGTTATATATTATCTATTACTTTATCAATTTATTTTACACATAATATTTGGCATGGTTTATCCATTGGCATTTCCATAATGAGTATTTTAAATATTTTGATAAATAAAGTAATAGGTAAATTACTAGCATTTATGATTAGAAAATTTAAATAAATTATTAAATTAATTAGTTTTGATTATATAAATTGATTGGCAATTAAAATAAAAATTAAGTACTATAACGTTAAAATTTCAAGTTATTGATTATATAGTATTGCCATTTATTATCTATTCTTTTATAATATTAAGCGTTTATTAAAAAGGGGGATTTTTATGTCAAAAAAAACTTATTATGAAATATTAGGTGTATCTAAAACAGCAACACGGACTGAATTAAAGATAGCTTATAGAAAGGAAGCAAGAAAATGGCATCCAGATTTTTATACTATGGAAACAGATGAAAAGAAACATCAAGCTGAAGCAATGATTAAAATAATTAATGAGGCATATAATGTTTTATCTGATTCGCATAAAAGAAACAAATATAATCTTGCTTTAAGTCGTGGTTCGGGTTTTGTATCAATGCCAGATTTCATTTCACAAGAAAAATCGCAAGGAAGTTCTTATAATTCTTCTAATGCTAATACAAGTAAAACAGCAAAATTTAATTGTAATAATGAATTAACATATATTTTAAAATCAGTAATTGAGAGTTTGAAAAATAAACGGCCTATTCCTCTTTATAAGGTTTCAATGCTACATATGCTATTTGAATTTGGTTCTTTTACAAAAGAAGAAATGGAACTTATAAATGAATTGAAAAGCCTTCTTTATTCATCAGTAATTAATAATTGGGATAATTATAATGCGGATGGAGATATAGAAAAATTCAAAAAAAAGTACTAATCGGTACTTTTTTTTATTAACCTTTAGGGTGTACCACCGAAAGGTGGTACAAAAAACCACTCG
>CAMSCJ010000001.1 GCA_947056845.1 uncultured Mycoplasmatota bacterium | reverse complement strand
ATGAATCGCTGGTTAGACCATTTAGTGTTTTGATGGCATTGACGGTTGTTCCAAATCTTCTGGCTATTTGCCATAATGAATCACCAGCCACTACAGTATAAATGAAATAATTTTGATCTGTTTCATTTTCACATATAGCAAGTGGCGAATATAAAGATGATAGGGCACTCCATGTATCTCTTCCTACAACCCCATCAACTGTAAGTCTATTATTAGTTTGAAATCTTTTTACAGCATTTTCTGTTGTAGTATTGAAATTGCCATTAATTGATTCTGTATAATATAATAATTTCGTCAAAATTCTCTGCAATTCTGAGACATATGGTCCTGTGCTTCCTAACCTAAGAATCGGTTTTATATTTGATGTAACTATTTCATCAGTATTTTGTATTGGAAATAATAATTTCGAAGTATTAGGTGTAGAAAAAATTTTGTAAATTTTTATATTATCATTATAGGAATCGATAATAACTGACTTTTTATTTTTTATAATATTTTCTAGAAAATCATTTAAATCATTTAATTTTCCTTGTAAAATAATAATTGCAGATTCAGTATCATTTTCCTCTATAGATGATTTTAAAAAAAATGAATTTTCATTCATAAATAAACCTCCATTATAATATTATATTAGTTTAACAAAAATGGGTGAAACCTATTATTTTAAAAACATATAATATAAAAGGAAAGGATCTGAAATAAATGGCAAAAGGTAGACTTGTTGTAAATGTCTATGTTAATAATATTGCAACTCCAATTGAAGGAGCAAATGTAAATATAAGTGATGGTATCAATAGTATTGATTCACTTACAAACGAGTCAGGGCAGACTAATATTATCGAATTAGAAACTCCTGATAAAATTTATTCTTTAGAGCCTCAAAATGAGATAAGACCATTTAGTGTTTATAATATAACAGTTTATAAAGAGGGTCTTGGAATAACTACAATTATTGGTGTCCAGATTTATGATGACACCTTATCTATTCAAGATGTTTATCTTAGCACAATTCCTGGTGATGCTGGGAAACAGACAACATATATCACTCCACCTACTATCTGGGAAAATATAAATGTAAGAGATGGTCAGAATAGTATAAAAGCTTATACAGATGGTAAAGTATTACCAAGAGTAATTATACCTGAATACATTATAGTTCATGATGGGATACCTACTGATACTTACGCAGCTAACTATTATGTATCTTTTTCAGACTATATTAAAAATGTAACTTGTTCTGAAATTTACCCAACATGGCCAAGAGAAACCATAAAGGCGAATGTTCACGCTATTGTATCATTTACTTTGAATAGAGTATTTACTGAGTGGTATTTTTCAAAAGGTTATAATTTTACGATTACCTCTTCCACCGCATACGATCAAAAGTATACCCATAATAGAACTATATTTGATACTATATCTAATATAGTAGATGAAGTCTTTATGGAATATTTAAAATTTCCTGGGCGTTCTTTTCCCTTTTTCGCACAATATAGTGATGGTATTAACGTAGTAAGAGATGGATGGTTAAGCCAATGGGGATCTAAGACTTTAGGAGATCAAGGCTATAATGCACTTCAAATTGTAAGACATTATTATGGGAGCACAATTGAACTAGCTGAGGCCGAGATTGTACCAGGGCTTCCTACTTCATTCCCCGGCTATAATCTAACTATAGGTGCATGTGGTGAAGACGTACAATTAATGCAAAATGCACTAAACAAAATTAGAGGAAGTTATCCAGCTCTTCCACTAATATCAATTACAAATGGAATTTTTGATGATAGTACAGAGTCGGCAGTAAAAAAATTTCAAAGTATTTTTAGTTTACCCGTTACTGGAATTGTTAATTTTGCAACATGGTATAGAATATCAGCAATTTTTGTTGCAGTATCTAATATGTTAAAAGGAATCTTTGAATAAATATGATAAATTTGTGCTATTAATATTTAATATATATTATTTACAGCTTGAATATAAATAAGCATTATAAAAATACGACTAATTTGCAATATTATATTTTTTTAAAATTATTAAGATTTTTTACTGAATAATTATAATCATACAAATAATAAATTGCTTTTAGGCACCATCTATTAATGAAAACATATAACGATATTTACTTAGTTTATATTAATATCTAATATTCAGATATATATAAATATTTTCATTTAATTTATCAACTATATTTTTATAATTAATGATAATTTCTTTAATAAAGAAATTTATCTTTTTTTGTAAAAAAATGTCTAATAAAAGGAAATAACTGTTTATTTCCTTTTAAAATATATAAATTTTGTTATAATAATAATAGAATAAGGTGATAATATGAATTATGCAAATTATAATGTTTTTGAACAAAAATTAATTAAAAATGAAAATTTATCTTTTATTAAAATGCTAATTGAAAGAGATATAAAAAGTTATAAATATAATATTGATAATGAAAATGTAATTGATTATATTAATAGAATAGAGAATAAGCATTTACATAATGTAATCGAAAAATATAATATAACTGATTCCGATTTAAAGCAAATTCAATTATCTATCATGAAAACTAGCCAATATAATTTAGAGGTTGAATACTTACCAACCGAAGATTGGGAGTTTAATATCAGTTCACCACAAAAAAGAGAGTTAATTGTTGCTATTCCAACTTATGAAATGTTATCAAACGCCTTAGCTTTATTTATATTATTATTTCCTTTTGCCGCTTTATTTTTATCTTACTTTTTAATTATGGTTTTTAGATAGGATGATATTATGAAACAAAATGGTTTTACTTTGATTGAATTAATAGGGGTAGTAGCTATAATAGCACTTGTTATGGTAGTTGCTGTTCCACAAGTAATGTCAACATTAACAAATAGTAGCGTGAAAAAGTCAGAGGCTTTTGAAAATGATTTAGAATTAGCAGCTGAATCATATGTTGAAAATAATTGGCAAACTTTTAAAATTGAATATGACAAATATCAAACATCTCATAACAGGCCTAATCAATATTGTATACCTCTTAGCACATTAATAAGTAATGGTTATATAAAAAATACAGATATTGATCCATCAACTAATGAAGCCATTAATTTTGAAAAGAAGTATATTTTATTGCGTAATATAAGTGAGACACAAAACCGTTATAAATTCTCCTTTGAATATATAGATGCAACGGTTAATAAAGGCACTATATGTACATCATGGGAGGTATAATATGAAAAAAACAATTAAAGATTATAATCTTTATGATAAAAAAGTAATTATCCGCTGTGATTTTAATGTTCCAATGGAAAATAATATAATATTAGATGATAATCGAATTGTCGCTAGTTTAGATACCATTGAATATGCTATAAATAATGGTGCTAAAGTTATATTGATGTCCCATTTAGGGAGAATTAAAGAAGCATCAGACTTAATTAATAATACTTTAGAACCAGTTGCTAAAAGATTAGAAGAATTACTTCATCGTAAAGTTGTTTTTATAGGTGAAACACGTGGGAAAAAGTTAGAGAAAGCTATTAAAAAAATGCGCGCTGGAAGTGTTGTATTGATCCAAAATACTAGATATGAAGATTTAGATGGTAAAAAAGAAAGCAATAATGATTTACAATTAGCTAGTTATTGGGCTTCATTAGGTGATATATATATTAATGATGCCTTTGGTACTAGTCACCGAAATCATGCTTCTAATGTTGGAATTGCCTCCATTTTACCTAATGGAGTTGGTTTTTTGATAGAAAAAGAAGTAAATATTTTAGGACGTGCTATTAATAATCCCAAACGTCCATTTACAGTTATTTTAGGTGGAGCTAAAGTTAACGATAAAATAGGCGTTATTGAAAATTTAGTTAAAATAGCTGATTATATTTTGATTGGTGGCGGAATGGCTTATACCTTCTTAGTAGCCAAAGGGTTAAATGTTGGAAAATCTTTAGTGGATAAAGAAAATATTGATTTTTGTAAGAAAATATTAGATAATTATTCTAGTAAAATCATTTTACCAGTTGACAATATTGTGGCTAATGAAATTAGCAATAGTTCATTAGTGAGAGTAGCCACTTCAGATAATATTAAGGATTTAGATATAGCATTAGATATTGGACCCAAAACAGTTGAACTATTCAATCAATATTTAATTAAAAGTAAGACAGTCATTTGGAATGGACCTGTTGGTTTTTCTGAAATTAAGAATTTCTCTAAAGGCACAAGGGCACTATGTGAAACATTATCTAAATTAGATGCAATAACTATAATAGGTGGTGGTGACACTGCTTCTAGTGTTATAAATTTAGGTTTTAAAGATAAATTTACGCATATTTCAACTGGCGGTGGAGCAACATTAGAATTATTAGAAGGAAAAAACTTACCAGGAATTAATGTAATATCTGATATTTAGAAAAGAGGTAAAAAAATATGAAAAAACACCCCAGATTAAAAAATATTTTAAGTATTTTTTTCCTTTTTTTATTAACGACTATTGTTTTATATTTTTCTTTAAAAGGTGATTTTTCTAATATTATTTCTGAGGTCATATCAACAAATATTTTCTTGTTAATAGTGGCATTTATATTTTCGATGTTATATTGGTTTTTTAAATCAATGGTGTTATATAATTTTACTAGAAAATTTAATAGCAATTATACTTTTAAATCAGCTTTTAGAACACAAGCTATAACTCAATTTTTTAATGCAGTTACGCCATTTTCAAGCGGTGGACAACCTTTTCAAATTTATTCATTAAAAAAAAATGGTCTAACAATTAGTAATGCCACAAATGTTACAATTGAGGAATTTGTGGTTTATCAGATAGCGTTAGTTTTCCTAGGCATTTTAGCCATTTTTGGAAATCACTTACTTAATATTTTCCCTTATGATGGTGTGCTTAGTAAATTAGTTTTATTAGGATTCTCAATTAATACCCTTGTAATTATTATTTTATTTATTATTGCTTTTGGTAAAAAATCAAATCAATTTTTGATTAAAATTGCCATTAATATTTTAACATTCTTCAAAATCGTAAAAAATCGTGATAAAGTATTATCAGATTGGAACACTTATATAAATAATTTTCATAGTGGGGCTAAAATACTAATCGCCAATAAAAAAGAATTCTTTTTAAATATTTTATATAGTTTTTTAGGATTAATATGTCTTTATGTTGTACCTCTTTGGATTTTATTTAGTATGGGCGACTTTTCAAGTTTCAATGCTCTACAAGCTATAATCGCATCAGCATATGTCATGTTAATTGGGTCGTTTGTACCTTTACCTGGTGGAACAGGTGGAATTGAATATGGCTTTATAAAATTTTTTGGTGTTTTTATTATAAATGATTCAAAACTTAGAGCCTTAATGCTATTGTGGCGATTTATAACTTTCTATATGGGTATAATTATAGGAAGCATTGCTTTAAATATCAAAGAAAGAAAGTGATTTTATGCGTATAGGGATTTTTACCGATAGTTATCCACCTTATATTAATGGAGTTTCAACTAGCATCTTAATGTTGCAAAATGCCTTAGAGAAATTAGGTCATGAAGTTTTTATTGTTACTGTTAATACTGAAAAATTGTCCTATAAGTATGAAAATGAAAATAAAATTATTCGTATTCCTGGAATTCCTACTGGCATATACGATTATCGCTTAACAGGAATCTATCCTCTTAGAGTAATTGATAAAATTAAAAAGTGGAATTTAGATGTTATTCATTCACATACTGAATTTGGTGTTGGAACATTCGCCCGAATAATCGCTAAACAATTTGATATCCCTTTAGTTCATACATACCATACCATGTATGAAGATTATGTGCATTATATAACTAAAGGTTATTTTAATGGTACTAGTAAAAAAATTGTTGAATATTTGACTAAATTCTATTGTGATAAAACCGCAACTGAATTGATTGTACCATCGGAAAAAACATATAAATTATTTAAGGAAAAATATAAATTTGATCGTAATGTCCATATTATACCAACTGGTATTGAAATTGAACGCTTTGATCAAAAAAAATATCCACAAAAAGATTTAGCTAATTTAAGACAGGAGTTAAATGTAAACAAAAATGACTTTATAATTTTATTTGTTGGGCGTTTAGGAGAAGAAAAAAGTGTTGATTTATTAATTGAAGCACAAAGCGAATTAGTTAAAATAAATAAAAATTGTAAGTTATTACTAGTAGGAGACGGACCTGATACTGATAATTACAAAAAATTAACTAAAAAATTAAAATTAGAGAATTATGTCATTTTTGCTGGTAAGGTACCTTTAGATAGAGTTCCATTATATTATCAATTGGCTACTATTTTTGCAACTGCCTCACGAACAGAAACGCAAGGATTAACCGTTATGGAAGCCCATGCGGCCTCATTACCCGTATTAGCTGCTGATGACCCAAGTTTTACAACAATGGTAGTTGATGATTTAAATGGCTGTTTCTTTAAAAATAAAAGGCAATATCGTAAACAAGTTGAAATGTTGATGAATGATAAAGAAAAGTTACAAAAAATGTCTAAGCAAGCTAGGATAAGTGCTGAAAAGTATTCACCAAAATATTTTGCGCAACATGTATTAGATGTTTATAAACTTGCTTTAAGAGGAAAAAATCCTCATAAGAGCTTTTTTGGTAGACTAAAAAATGTTATAAAAGGAAGTTTTCATGATAAATAAATATGTGGTTGTAAATATGAAAATGAATTTGACGGCAAAAGAAATAGGTGATTATTTAAATATTATAAATGAAAATATATTTATCTCTAACGTTATAATTTGTCCAACCAGTATTTATATTCCCTATTTTTTAAACCAAAGTTATGATGTTGGAATTCAAAATATTCATTTTGAAAATGATGGTTCATATACTGGAGAAGTATCTCCTCTACAGGCAAAAAGTATAGGCGTCAAATTTGCGATTATTGGTCATAGTGACAGGCGATCAATGGGTGAAGATGATCAAATTATAAATAAAAAAATTCATAAAGCCTTAGCAAATAATTTAAAAGTCATCTTTTGTATTGGTGAAACGCTTGAAGAACGCGAAATGCTTAAAACTGATAAAGTTTTAAAACAACAAATTATTAGAGGCCTTAGAGGTCTAACCGAAAAGCAACTTCCCAATATTTTGATAGCGTATGAACCTGTTTGGGCAGTTGGTACAAATATGTTACCAACTAATAAAGAAATAAGTGCTTGTGTAGATTTTATAAGAGATATTTGTAAAGAAAATTTAAGAAGTATTCCTTTAATTTTATATGGTGGAAGTATTAATGAAGAAAATATTAAAACTTTAAATAAAATTAAAAATGTTGATGGTTTTTTAATTGGTTCATCTGCGAATGATGCTGAAAGATTAGTTAAAATTATAGAGATTATTGATAATAATTCATAATCTCTTTTATATATTTTGTCTATAATACATACTCTTTACATGTAAATTCATTTTATATTTTCCTTTTTCTTTTTTTGAGGTATAATTTAAATAGATATGATAGGGATAAAAGGTGGTGAAAGCATGGAAAATAAGAATATATTGGATGGTAATAATTACTTTGAAAAATTCAGTAATTTAATTAAAAATTTAAAAAAAGATGAATGTATTGAAATTCAAGTTTTAGAAAAGTTTTATCAAGATATTGAACATCTTTCTGATTTGACATATCAAGATATTATTACTTATATGTTATATTGTTTTGAAGTTATTGAATTAACACAAAAATGGAAATTAAAAAAGCTAATTAATTATAAATTATTCTTAGATAATATGGAAGAAATTTATAATGAAATATTTTGTACAACTAAATCACGTTTTAATAATAAAATTATTGCTGCTTCTAGTTTTGGAAATATCATTGAAAAAACTATTAATTATGGGATTGAAAACCAAATTGACAAGATATTAGAAATATACTTAGTATGTATTGGTACTAAAAGAGATTATCTAAAGGATAATAATTTAATTCTATTAAGAGGCAATTTATATTGTCAGATTTATAATACAATTAAAGATAATTTGGATATTAATCCCATTTATAAGAATTATTTAAATCAAATTGATACAGTTTTTGATCATCAAAAATATATTAAAAATGCTAAAACATTTTATAAAGATATTCTTAATAAAAATGATTTAACATATTTAGAATTAAATAACTTTTTACTTTTTAATTCATATAATAATTGTAACCTTAAAAATGAAGAAATTCAAAAAATATTTATCTTATTATCTAAAAATTTTTCTAATAAATATTTTGATAAAAAAATATTTATATATTTAATTAAAATGTTTGTTATTAATATTAGTAATGAAAGAAAACTTGATATTAATTTAGAATTTATTTTTGAAACTAAAAGTGAAGAAAAAAATACTCTTTTCTTAAACTATAACTTAATTGACTATAACTTTCATAATAATATTGAAATTTTAAAAAGTCTTTATTGCTATATCAGTCACTTAACACCTTACTTAAAACAAATACCATATATAGAATTATTGAAAGTTAAGGATGAATTAATAGCTAATAAAGGAGAATCAAATAATGCGATTTTAAATTATCAAACTATTTTAGATTATAATTATATATTAGAATTTAATCATTTTATAGGTAATAATGAATCGGACAGTTTTTATACATACTTATCTAAATTAATAAAAAAAGAAAATATAAGTAAAGAAGTTTCTAAAACATTTATTGATAAGCCTCTAACAAATAATGAAATTTTTAGAAAATTATATAATAGTGATGAAATAAAAGAACTATTAAAAATCTATCCGATTTTAGAACTTGAGTATGATAGTAATGGAAATTATAAAAATATTGCCAAATTGATAAAGGAAAAAATTGAGCTATCAGAAAAATCAAATTTAAAAGAAATTGAGACTTATGAAATGCTAATAATTTGTCGTGATGCAGATATATATAGTTTATTGAATGATTATTATTCCCTATTAATAATGGATAATATTGATAGTAGTTTAATTAAGGAAAAAGAAGGTATTTTAAAAGAAACATTGCCTAATTTAATTTGCCAAAAATTATTATTATGTGGACCTATTCCTGAAGATACTATCGATGAAATCTATCAAGAATATATTAATCCTTGTATTAAAAAAATTTCACAAAACAGAGTAAATAATAAGAAATTTTCTTCTACTAAAGACTTTTTAAATTATGAAAAAAGTAACTCTGATAATTATTTTGGAATTTGTAAGTTACAAGAACTTTTAAAACAAACCAATAATTAATTATGAGTTTTATAAGATACTAAGTAAAATTTATATGGGTTAATATTAAAGGGGGGAAACAACATGGATTATTTTGATATGAATAGTTTTTTTGATATTAATTATACAAAGAAGTATCTAAAAGAATGTATGAATAGCGGAAATGAACCTGAATTATGTATTAGGTTAAATAGTAATGACTATATGATAATACCTTTTAAAAATAGCATTTCTTTTCAATGGATTGGAAAGACAAATGAAACATTTTACAATAGTGTAGAAGAATTATTTAATTCAAATTTAATAAATCAAATAAATTTAAATACTGATTGGACTAAGATTGAAAAAATTTGGTTTTTTGGATTTGATTACTAATATATTGACTTCTTAAAAGGCAAAACGTATAATAATGATGAAAGGATGAATATATGGAAAATATACTAATGGAAACTGAATTAAAAATGTCATCATCAATTGAAAATATGAAAAAAAGATTAACAAATATTCGTGCTGGTAGAGCTAATCCAACAATATTAGACGGAGTTTTAGTATCTTATTATGGTGCTGATACACCTTTAAAGCAATTGGCTAATATCTCTATTCCAGAAGCACGCCAACTTATGATTAAACCATTTGATAAGTCCTGTTTGAGTGCGATTGAAAAAGCCATTTTTGAAGCCAATATTGGACTTACGCCTAATAATAATGGTGAAGTTATTATTTTAAATATTCCTGCTTTAACAGAAGATACAAGACGTGATTATGTAAAGCAAGCTAAAAATGTCGCTGAAGAGGCAAAAATTTCTTTACGTAATATTAGGCAGGATGCGAATAATGATATTAAAAAATTAGAAATTCCTGAAGATGATATAAAAAATGGTATTGACGAAGTTCAAGAACTAATTAATAAATTTAATAAAATTGTTGATGAAAAATTAAAAGAAAAAGAAAATGAGTTAATGAGCATTTAAAAAGTTTGTCATAATTAGACATACTTTTTTTCTATTTTTCTACATATTTAATTAAATTAAATCACATAATTATTAAAAATATGATACAATGATAAATGATAGGGGTGTTAGTTATGTTTAATAGAAAAACAGGCGACAAAGAAGTTGACATAAAAAAATTAAATGATGTTATTAATATGACAAAAAAAATATTAAGTATAGCGTATGTTTTTATTGTTATCGCTGGTATATATGCTGCAACTTTAATTTTTAAAGAATGGAAAGTTGGCATTTTCTTAATTAATTTACTAAAAATAGTTTCGCCACTATTTATTGGAATTGCAATCGCATGGTTATTGGAGCCAATTGTCAAATTTTTAAAAAATCATAAAATTCATAGAACTTTAGCAACTTCCATTGTTTATGTTTTATTAATTGCGATAATTGTTCTGATTATAAGTGCTTTAATTCCACTTTTATCTGAACAAATAAACGAAATTGTTAAAAGTATTCCAGCCATATCTAAACAAGTTCAGACTTGGATAAATGATATTTTCAATAAGTTCGGAAATATTGATGGTGTTGATATAAATGCCTTTAAAGCTGATTTATTTATAAAATTAGAAGAGGTTGGTAGTGATTTAACCAGTTCGTTACCACATCTAACTGTTAAGGTTGTTTCATCTGTATTTTCAGGCTTAGGTTCTTTAGTAATTGGTTTCATTATTGGTTTCTATTTACTTATGAGTTTTGATAATTTTAATGATGCTTTAATAAGCTTTGTTCCTAAAAAGAATCGTGATGATTTTAGAGGACTTGCTAATGAAGTTAATACATCATTAAGAAAATATGTTCAAGGAACTTTAATTTGTGCTTCATTTGTTTTTATACTTTCAACGATTGGCTTTTTCATTGCAGGATTAAAAGCACCTATTCTATTTGGATTATTTTGTGGAGTTACCAATATTATTCCTTACATAGGTCCATACTTAGGTGGGGCTCCGGCCATTTTAGTTGGTTTTTCTCAAGGACCAGTTGTTGGTATTATTTCCGCAATTTCGGTAATTGTAGCTCAATTTTTAGAAAGTAATATTTTAAATCCAATTGTTATGAGCAAAACAATGAAATTGCACCCTGTAACAATTATCATTGGCTTATTAATTTTTGGTCATTTCTGGGGTATGATTGGTATGTTACTTGCAACTCCAACCATAGCCGTTTTAAAATCAATTATTTTATTTTTAGATGATAAATATGATATTTTATCTTTTAACTAGAGGGTGATATGATGGATTTAGAAAGTAAAAATCCAAAAATCTATATCTTTGCTGGTAAAGCTAGAGCTGGAAAAGATACATGTGCTAACTATATTAAGGAGTTTTGCGACCAAAATAATAAAAAATATTTATGTTTGCAATATTCTGGGTATTTAAAAGATTATGCTAAAAAAATAACCAATTGGGATGGTGCTGATGAAACCAAACCTCGCCAATTGTTAATTGATTTAGGCACAGATATAATTAGAGGGAAAATGGATAGATATATGCTTGTCAATCGAATGATTGAAGATTTAACGGTTATGTCTTATTTCTTTGATGTTATTGTTATTAGTGACGCAAGATTAGCTGAAGAGCTAGATATACCAAGAGAAAAAATCGATAATGTTAAAGTTATTAATGTTATTCGCCCTAACTTTGAAAATAACTTAACAGTTGAACAAAAAAAGTCACTAACCGAAATTGGTTTAGATAACTATGATAATTATGATTATGAAATTATTAATTCTGGAACATTAGATGATTTAAGAATTAAAGTTATAAAGATGTTGGAGGAGATTAATTGATGAAGAAATTAACAGGTAATGAAATTAGAAAAATGTGGTGTGAATTTTGGGTTTCAAAAGGTCATACTATTGTTGAGAGTGCTTCATTAATTCCTAATGATGATCCTACGGTTTTATGGATTAATGCTGGTGTAACTCCATTCAAAAAGTATTTTGATGGTACAATCGTTCCAGAAAATAGAAGAATTGCAAGTATTCAGAAATGTATTAGAACTAATGATATTGAAAATGTTGGGTTAACAGCTCGCCATCAAACTTTTTTTGAAATGCTTGGAAATTTTTCTATTGGCGATTATTTTAAAAAAGAAGCTATTACATGGGCTTTTGAATTTTTAACGGACTCTAAATGGTTAGATATATCTAAAGATAAACTTTATATGACTATTTATCCTGAGGATAAAGAGGCCTATAATACTTGGCGAGGTTTAGGGGTTGAAAAGGAACATATTATTTTATTACAAGATAATTTTTGGGAAATTGGACCTGGACCTAGTGGCCCTGATAGTGAAATTTTCTATGACCGTGGAGAGGATTATGATCCAAATCACATAGGTTTAGATTTGCTACGAAAAGATATTGAAAATGACCGTTATGTTGAGATTTGGAATAATGTTTTTAGTCAATATAATGCAACACCTGGCTTAGACCGACATAATTACCCAGAATTACCACACAAAAATATTGATACGGGTATGGGGTTAGAACGTATGGCATCGATTTTACAAGAAGTACCAAGTAATTTTGATACAGATTTATTTATGCCAATTATGAATAAAATTTCAGAAATTAGTGGAAAAAAATATACTGGTCAAATGGAATTTAAAATTATTGCTGACCATATTAGAACAATAACCGTTGCTCTTGCTGACGGCGCTAATTTTGGTAATAATGGTCGCGATTATATACTAAGAAGACTCCTTCGTCGCGCTATTAGATACGGTAAAAAAATAGGGATTGAACGCATGTTTACTAGTGATTTAGTACCAGTAGTTGCTGAGGTTATGTATGAAGCATATCCATATATTAATGAAAAAATAAATATGACTATTCAAAAAATAAATATGGAAGAAGAATTGTTTAATCATACTTTAGTTAATGGTGAAAAGCGTCTACAAGAATTATTCATGAATGAAGATAAAAAAATAAGTGGTGAGGATGCTTTTAAATTATATGATACCTATGGTTTCCCATTTGAGCTTACGGAAGAGTACGCAAAAGAAAAGGGCTTTACTGTATCTAGAGAAGAATTTGAAAAATATATGAATGAGCAAAAAGAATTAGCTAGAAACTCGAGAGACAATTATAATAGTATGAATATTCAGAATGAGGAATTATTAAATTATGAAAATGCCAATGAGTTTATTGGATATGACAAGTTAGAGATTAAAACGAATATTTTAAATTTATATGATGGTGAAAAATTGGTTGATTCTTTAACTGATGAGGGTTATATAGTATTAGAAAAAACGCCTTTTTATATTGAATCAGGTGGTCAAATATCAGATAAGGGAACGATTACTGATGGTGATATAAAAATAAAAGTTATTGGGGGGTTTAAAGGACCTAATAAACAATATTTTCATAAGGTAACTTTTAAAGGAACAATTAAGGTTGAAGATAAGGTTGTTGCTAAGGTTGATAAACGATTTAGAAATAAAATTTCAAGAAATCATTCAGCAACCCATTTGTTACAGAAAGCTTTACAAGAAATATTAGGTAGTGATGTTCATCAGGCTGGGTCAAAGGTTGATAATAAAAGATTACGTTTTGACTTTAAGTACGATGGCGATATTTCACATGAACAATTAATTAAAGTAGAAAAACGCGTTAATAAAAAGATTCAAAAGGATGTTTTAACCGTTATTCAAAATATGGGCATTGATGATGCTAAAAAAATGGGTGCGATGGCATTATTTGATGAAAAATATGGAAAAATCGTTAGAGTTGTTAACATTGTTGATTCTACTGAATTATGTGGAGGGACGCATGTTAAAAAAAGTTCTGATATTGGACATTTTGCTATCATATCCTTAGAATCAAAGGGTCAAAATGTTTATAGAATTGAAGCTACGACTGGAGATAATATTGAACGTGAATTATTTGAACAAATAAAACCATATAATGAAGATATGATGAAGTTACTTAGTAAGGCCAAAAAAATAGTGGCAGATGCAGCTAGTGAGGGAATTGTATTAGATTTTAATGTTAAAATTAATAATGATAAACCCAAAAATTATCAAGATGTTTTGTTTAATTTAAATGAAGTAAACAATATAAAAAAAGCTGTTATGGATTTAGAGAAAGAATATTATAATGAAAAGTCCAAAAAACTCTTACAACATTTAGATGATTTTTTAAGTCATCAAAAAAACATTAATGGCATTAATACCTTAATAATTAAAACAGAAAATGCTGATGTCCCAGTATTAAAGGATATGCTAGATCAGTTACAAAATAAAATTAATGGTTTTGTTTTTATAGCTAATGTTAATGAATCAAATGTTAATTATTTAGCTAAGTCTTCGAAAGATTTAGTTGGTAAAATTGATTGTGGTAAGATTGTTAAAGATGTTTCAATTGAATCTAACGGAAATGGAGGGGGCAGTAAAGTATTTGCTTCTGGTGGTGGAAATAAAATTGATAAAGTCGATGATATTTTAATTGAAGTGGAAAATATGGTTATTGGATTATAGTATGGAAGAGAAAATTATTTTAAATATGTTAAAAGGTGAAACTTTGCTTTCGCCTTTTGCAACAAAAAGTGAAAATGCTATCCGTATAAACTTTGAAGGAAATGATATCCGTCCACCTTTTTTTAGAGATACAGATCGAATTATTCATACATCTTCATATACTAGGTATGCTGATAAAACGCAAGTTTTTAGTAATATCGATAATGATAATATAAGTAGAAGATTTATTCATGTTCAACTTGTAAGCAAAATTGCTAGAACAATTGGCAGAGCGTTAAATCTAAATGAAGATTTAATTGAAGCTATTGCTCTTAGCCACGATTTGGGACACGTCCCTTTTGGACATGTTGGGGAAGCAATATTAAATGAAATAAGTTTAAAAAATAATCAGGGAAACTTTATGCATAACGTTCAAAGTGTTAGAGATTTAATGAATATTGAAAATAATGGAAAAGGGCTTAATATTACTATTCAAGTTCTTGATGGCGTTTTATGTCATAATGGTGAATTTGTTCAAGATGAATATTATCCCAAAAATAAATCAATTGGAGACTTTCTTAGCGACTATAATAATTGTTATAAAGAGGATAATTATTATAAAAAACTTGTTCCGATGACACTAGAGGGTTGTGTTGTTAGAATCTCTGATATTATAGCTTATATTGGAAGGGATATTGAAGATGCGATTAATTTAGGTGTTATTAAAGAGGAAGATTTGCCTAAAGAAATTACTAATGTACTAGGGAATAATAATAAAGATATTATTAATAATATTGTCATGGATATAATAACTAATAGTATCGATAAAGATTATTTAAAAATGTCACCAAGCATTTATAAGAGTTTAGTCAGTTTAAAGAAATTTAATTATGAAAATATTTATGAAAAAGCTAATAGTAAAGAAAAAATAGCTGAGTATAAAAAAATGTTTGAAACAGTTTTTAAGGGTTGTTTAAAACAACTTAAAGATAACGATACTAATTCCTTAATTTACATAAATTTTATAAATAATATGTCGCAAGATTATTTAGATAATAACACTAATGAGCGAATTGTTATTGACTATATAGCTGGTATGACTGATGATTATTTTATTAAAGAGTATAATTTGATAGAAAAAGATATGAAGTAAAATTCATATTTTTTATGTATAAAAAAAGGATTTTAGATATATTGGTTGTATGTTAAATATAGGGAGGTGAATGGCTATTAGTTCATTAAGTGATGTTGAACCCAATAAATTTATACCTTTGAACAATCCAGACATGTTTAACAAGGTCTTTAGTGATGAAGAACATATTGGATTATTAGAATATTTTATATCACATATTTTAAAGATTCCTTTATAAGATGTGCAAGGAAATGTTAAACTTGCTAAAAATGGGGATGAAAAAAGCAATCAAGTTGATGTAATATTTAATAATAAGGGCAAACTTATTATTATTCAATTTTTTATGAATGAAAAACCAAACAAATGAATTGAGGTGAAAAATGGAAAAAACAAAATTGATACCAATGAGTTGTGATATGGTTTTTAAAAAGATGTGGGGAGATCCTGATAATATTGACCGCTTATCAGCACTACTCAGTATTATTTTAGGTATTCCTTATGAAAAACTAAGAAATAGAATTGAAATAATTGATTCTGAGAAAAAAGTAACAAATAAGGCAGAAAAACGACAAAGATTTGATATTTTGGCGAAAGTAAAATTAAGTTTATTAGGTAAAGTAAATTTAGAGATGAACATTGGTTTTGATCAAACGGATATAGATAGAAATACGAGTTACATCTCACATATATTTTCTAGTAATATAAGAAGTGGTGAAAATTATGCAGATATGGAAACAGTCTTTCAGATTAATTTTAATGACTATGATATATGTAAGGAAAATGAAGATATCATTGATAAATACTATTATATGAATAAAAATTTCTGCATATTAACTGAAAAGTTACAAATTTATCATATAAACATTGCGAAATGCAAGAATATTTGGTACAATGGAGATATCAAGAAGTATAATAAATTAGACCAACAAGTAATAAGGTTATGTACCTTGATGACTTTAACAGATGAAGAGGAATTTAGGACTTGCATAGGAGAGATAGATATGGATGAATTGGTAAAAAAGGATATTGAAGAAGTCGAACAGCATTTAAGTGCTGATGATGAGATATTAGCTTATTACGGCTCAGAAGAAGATTTACGTAAATTAGAACTAGGCAAGATTAAAAATGCTGAAAGGCGAGGTATTGAGCAAGGTTATATCGAAAAAACAATGGAAATTGCTAGAAATATGTTACTAGAAAATATTGATTTAGATACCATATCAAGAATTACAAAATTGACAAAAGAAGAAATAAATTCTTTAAGTAAAGATTAATACTTAAGGAATTTTTTTGTCATATATTTTTTAGTTTCTTACAAAACAGTCACGACAATTTAGAATTAATATAGTATAATTTATATTGGTGATGCACTTGAAAATATTAATTATAGAAGATGATGATACAATAAGACAAGGATTAAAATTTTATTTAGAGCAAGAGGGTTATAATGTTCTTGATACAGATACGGCAAATGATGCCCTAAAATTAACTCAAGAAAATTTAGATATTAATATTATTCTTTTAGATATTAATTTACCAGATAAAAATGGTTTTGATTTATTTAAAGATATTAAAAAAATTAAGGATTTTCCAATTATTTTTTTAACAGCCAACGACTTAGAAGTATCAGTCGTAAGAGGACTTGATATGGGTGCCGATGATTATATAACGAAACCCTTTAAAGCTAGAGAATTAGTTTCAAGAATAAAAAATGTTTTAAGACGTGTAAATAATAACCAAGATAATAACATTATAAACATTAGAGATATTTGTATTGATTTAAAACAAGCCAAGGTTTTTAAAAAAGGTATTGATGTTATGCTAACGGCTTTAGAATATAAAATTCTTTTAACATTAGCTTTAAATTCTAATACGGTATTTACAAGAGAAAAAATTTTAGCTGATATATGGGATGTAAATGAAGATTATGTCAATGATAATACTTTAACGGTATATATTAAACGAATAAGGGAAAAATTAGAAGATGATATAACTGATCCGAAAATAATTATTACTGTTAGAGGCATCGGTTATAGATTAGGTGAGGCTGATGTTAAAGAATAGTGAAGTAAAAAAATTATTAATTGTAAATTTTATAATACTTTTTTTTGCAATTTTATTCTGCATTCTTTTAGGAATTACTAATTTTAATACTTATAAAAAAGAATTAATAAAGAATAATAGTAATTTAATTGGAAGTATTATTAAAGATCATCCTGAATTGGAAGTCCAAATTATAAACAATTTGATGGATAATAATTTTGATAATGCTGAGTATGGCTTAGAAATTTTAAAAAAATATGGTTTGGATGATATTAAATATTTAGATTATTTATCTAATAATAATAAATTGAAGACAGATTCACTTATATATAATATAATTGTTGTTATTTTTATCTTTATGGCTTATTTTATTGTTCATTATGTATTTTTAAGAAAACAATATGCCAAAATAAATAAAATAGATAAATATTTAGATAATATTTTAAATGACAATTATAACTTTGACATTAGAGATTATATGGAGGGAGATATCAGTAATTTAAAAAATGATATTTATAAAGTAACAGTTAGATTAAAAGAACAAAATGAATTATCCTTAAAAAATAAAAAAGCCTTAGAAGATACATTAGCGGATATTTCACATCAAATAAAAACACCATTAACTAGTATGAATGTGATTAATGATATATTGATTGATAATGAATTAGATCATAAATCACAAATTGAATTTTTAAATAAAAATCGCAATCAATTAGAAAGAATAGAGTGGCTAGTTACAACTTTACTTAAAATATCTAGGCTGGATAGTGGTACCGTTGTTTTAAAAAGAGAAAAAGTAAATATTTGCTCGTTAATAGAAAAAACAATTGAACCAATTAGAATATTAGCCGAATTAAAAAGTATAACGATAGATACTAGCATAAATAGTGATTATTTTTCCTTAGATTTTAATTGGACAGTAGAAGCCTTAACCAACATTTTAAAAAATGCCTGTGAACATACTAATAACAATGGTAAAATTTTAATAGAAGTTTTAGATAACCCATTATATTTAAATATTAAAATTACTGATAATGGAAGTGGTATGAGTAAGGAAGAGCAAAAACATATTTTTGAAAGATTTTATAAAGGTGCACATAATAAAGATAGTATAGGAATTGGTCTTAATATGGCTAAAAAAGTTATTGACCTGCAAAATGGTAGTATTGACTGCATAAGTAATAAAGATATTGGGACAACTTTCGATATAAAGTTTTATAAAAAAGTTATTTAGGAGGGCATTTATGAAAAAATTTTTAATAGTTTTAAGTAGCTTATTTGTTATTTTTATTTTTGTAGCCAATTTTATGTTGATAATTAATAAAACATTCTATCATACAACCTATAAAACTGTCGATAATAATGAAATATTTATACCTAGATTTTCTTACTTTGATAGTGAATGTTGTATGACAGCTGTGACTTTCTATTCTTTAAAATCAAAGAAATTACTAGATAGTGAGATATCAGAGTATTTAAGCGATTTTGCTTATTTTAATAATGATACAACTTATGGTTATATAAAAGATGATTTATTTATTCAAAGTTATGAGGTTATTGATGCAGGATTTTACCGCAAAATTGTTATCATATATTAAAAAATCATATCAGATTTGATATGATTTTTTACAAATAACTTTTTAATTGTTCAATTGTTTCTTGTTGAAATTTTAAAAATTCTTCGGCAAATTCAAGATACTTTTTATTTACGATTTCTTTATAATTAGTAATCTTCTTTTCCATATCGATAGTCCCCATCGAAATACCTTTAATTAACATATCGGCGATAGAGGCATCACTATTATCACATTTAACTTCTTTTTTAACTCCCATTTTAGCACCCATTTTGGCCATCATACTGTTTTCTTCTAGTGGGGCATTATAATCTTTTAAATGTTTTTTTGATGTTTTTAAAAATTTTTCATAATCTTTTAATATCTCTTCAACTTTTTTCTTAATCTTATTATCTTTTTCTTTTAATTCACTTAATAATTTTTCCAAAGTAATACACGACATATCACAGTCTTTATAAATATGCTCTAACAATTCTAAATTTTCATCCATATAATCACGCTCCTATCATATTATGAAATTTAATATAAATATTTATACATAAAATTTAAAATAAGTTATAATAATGTTATATGACAAAATTGTAATGTATTTAGTCATTTATCTGTAATATAAATATATTAGAATGGTTATGAGGTGAGGAAAATGGAAATTTTAAAAGTAGAAAACTTATGTAAAAATTATGGAAAAGGTGAAACATTGGTTAGAGCCTTAGATAATATTAGTTTTAGTGTCGACAAGGGAGAATTTGTGGCGATTGTTGGTTCAAGTGGAAGTGGCAAAAGTACTCTTTTACATCTTTTGGGTGGCGTTGACAGGCCAACTAGTGGAAAAATCGTTATTGATGGGGAAGATGTTTACAATTTAAATGAAACCAATTTAGCTATATTTCGTCGTAGACAAGTTGGACTTATTTATCAATTTTATAATTTAATACCAATTTTAAATGTAAAAGAAAATATTACTTTACCTATTTTATTAGATGGTAAAAAGGTTGATGAAGCTTATTTGGATGAACTGATTAAGACATTGGATTTACAAAATCGTGTTAATCATTTGCCTAATGAGTTGTCTGGAGGTCAGCAACAAAGAGTGTCAATCGGTCGAGCCCTAATGAATCATCCAGCTATCTTACTTGCTGATGAACCAACAGGTAACTTGGATAGTAAAGCGAGTCGTGAGATTGTTGAACTGTTGAAACTTTCTAACAAAAAATATAAACAAACAATAATTATGATTACTCATGATCATAGTTTGGCTTTAAATGCTGATCGAATTATTACTATTGATGATGGAAAAATCGTTAGTGATGAAGTGGTAAAATAATGAATATATTAAATAAATTAACGATTAAGCATTTAAAAATGAATAAAAAAAGAACCATTGTTACGATTATAGGTGTTATTTTATCAACCTCTTTAATGGTAGGAATTGGTTTACTATTTTCAACATTTCGTGAGTATATGATTGATGAAACAATTGGTTATAGTGGTGACTATCATACTGAATTTTCTAGGGTAGAACAAAGTAAGTTTTCACTTATAACTAGTAATATTAAAGTCAAAGATTATTTTTATTCTAAACACATTGGGTTTGCTTATTTAGAAAATGGGACAAATGATTATAAACCATATTTGGATGTTTTAGAAGTTAGTGATAATTATTTTGACGAACTTAATCTAATTGATGGACGTATGCCAGAAAATTCGAATGAAGTTGTTATATCAAAGCATATCGAAACTAATGGTGGTGTTAAATATAATATAGGGGACATTTTAGAGTTGAATCTTGGCGAACGTTATTTAGAAAAAGAAAGAATTGATGAAACTTCACCAAACAATAATAGCTTTATACCTGATGAATATTTAGAATTAGAAGGTACCAAGAGATATGAAATTGTTGGTATTGTTGAAAGATCAAACTATGAGGCTTATTCGTCCCCTGGGTATCGGATTTTTACTAAATTAACTGACAATGATACTGATAAAAAATTAGATGTTTATGTACATTTCAAAAGTGTTAAAGATACTTATAAAGTAAGCGAAGATATTGCTAAACAATTTGGTTACGAAAATGTAGGAATTGATAGTGTTTTCTATCGTGAAGTTAATTATAATAGTTCTTTATTAGCGTTATATGGCGTAAGTAAATATGATAATATGATAGAAGGCATTTCTGGAGTTTTGATGATAATTTTAGGACTTGTCTCCGTTGGTTGTATTATTGTTATCTATAATTCATTTGCGATATCCGTAATGGAGAGAAAAAAACAATTTGGTCTATTTTCAAGTATTGGTGCAACAAAAAAACAACTAAGAAAAACCGTTTTATTTGAAGCTTTTATTATAGGTCTAATTGGAATTCCTTTAGGACTACTAGGTGGTATTTTAGGTATAGGTGCAGTTATTAAAATTATGAACTATTTAATAGGTAGTGAATTTACCTTTAAATTAGTCGCGTACCCATTATTTATAATTATTCCAATTATATTTATGATTGCAACCATTTTAGTTTCAGCTTTTATACCAGCTAAAAAAGCTAGTAAAATAACCCCAATTGAGGCAATAAGATTAAATGATGATATAAAAATTAAAAGTAAAAAATTGAGGACTAATCGATTTGTTAAAAAAATATTTGGTATTGAAGGAGAGTTAGCTTTAAAAAATATTAAACGAAACAAGAAAAAATATCGCATTACAATTATCTCTTTATTTATTAGTATTGTTATGTTTATAACCTTCTCATCATTTATTGATTATATCTTTGGTAGTGTTGATGATATTGCTGGTATGCCCGATTATGATATTGTAGTTTATCTGCCAAGAGAAAATAGTATCAATTTAGAAAACAATATTGATACAGTTAATAGTATATTAAATCACGAACAAGTAGATGAAAGCGTAATGATGGCTAGTATTGGAATAGTAACAACCAGTGATTTTAACAAAATAAAAACTGATGATTATAAAGAAAGATTTGTAAATAACAATTTTGAAGTTAATGGTTATGATGACTTAAATTTAATTGTGTTAAAGAATAGTGATTTTGATAAATATTTGAGTGTATTAGGTTATACTAAGAAAAAACCAATTTTATTAAATATCATAAAAGGAACTGATTATACAAATAATTCAAGAAAAAGCTATGAAAGTAAAAGATTTAAATCTACTGATTTAGATATTAATTTATGTGAGGTAGATTATGATGATAATAGTACATTTAATCCTAATTGTTTCGCCAAGGTAGATGATTATTATTTGGCTAATCAGGAATTATTTGGAATGTTTGAATATTTGCTAGAATCTAATCAAACCTTAATTATTTCTGAGGACATGACTGAATACTATCAAGTTAACCATGCTAATGTTTATATCAAAATTAAAGCCCAAAAATATGATAAATTAGATAAGATGCTTAATGATTTACCAGAGATAAAAACCAATGATATAAGTTATTATAATTATACAGAAGAAATGAAATTTGCTAAAAATGCAACATTAGTAGTAAAGATTCTTGTTTATGGTTTCATTTGTTTAGTAACACTTATTGGCGTAACTAGTGTTTTTAATACGATAAATACCAGTATTGCATTAAGAAGAAAAGAGTTTGCGATGTTAAGAAGTGTTGGCTTAACGCCACATGGATTTAATAAGATACTATATTTTGAAAGTATAATATTTGGCTTAAAATCACTTCTATACGCCATCCCTGTATCAATAGTATTAGTAGTACTTGTACATATCTCTATGAGTAATATTGTTGATTTTAATCATTTGATGTTACCAATTAAGAGTATCATAATTGCGACTTTTGGTGTCTTTGTAATTGTTTTAATAACGATGATGTATGCAGCAAGCAAAGTAAAACGTGAAAACATTTTAGAAGCAATTCGTGAAGAAAATATATAATTAATATATAACTAAAATAACTGAATAATTTTATTTCAGTTATTTTTTTTTGATAATTTAATTAAATATAAGAATATTAATAACTAATTTAAAATATTGAATTAATAATATAAAAAATTATAGGGAATTATATAGCAGATTTAAAAAAATAGTAATTTTATAAGTATTTTTGTATATGCTAATTTATTACCCGAGGTGATACTTATTGTAAATAGTATAAGAAAAACTAAATTAAAAAAGAATGAAATAATTCCATTAAATATGGATTTTATGTTTACGACCATATTCAATAATGAAAAAAATATTTATGTCTTAGAACATTTTTTATCCGATTATCTAGAAATACCCTTTAGTAGTATTAAAGGTAATTTAAAAATATTAAAAAGAAAAATATTACCTAATAATAAAAAAGAATCTAGTAATGAAGTAGACTTAGTTTTAAATTATAATGATAAATTAATAAATATTGAACTATCGAATGAAAGAAAATCGACAGGAGTAATTGAGAGAAATATTGTCTTAGCTTGTAAAATTCATGGTGGAGAATTAGAATATGGTAATAAAGATTATAAAAATATTGATGAGACGCTTCAAATAAATTTAAATAATTTTAGGTGTAATAAAGATACGATTTTAAGTAGTTATTATTTATCTGATTTAAAAAATAGAGAAATTTTAACAAAAAAGTTTCGGATTGATATGGTAGACCTTGTATTAGGTAGCAAGTTATGTTACAATATTAACGACAAGTTATCAAAATGGTGCCGCTTATTAATGACCAAAAGGCGTGATGAATTATATAAATTAGCTATTGTTTTATTAGGTAGAGAAGGAGGAAATGAATTTATGAACGAAATAGATATGTTATGTAGTGATGATGAGTATATTGGAATATATACAAAATTATCAAAGAAAGAATTAGAATATAATACTTATATAGCTGAGGCAAAAGAAGAAGGATTTAATAATGGTGAAAAATCAGGAATAGAAAAAGTTGCTCAAAATATGTTAAAACAAAATATGAATACTAATGTTATCAGTATTGTAACTGGGTTAACTAAAAATGAAATAGAAAAATTAAAAAAACAAATTGTTTAATGAATGAAGTTTAATGCCTTAAAATTTACTTCATTTTTTATTTTTCTTGCTATGCAATGTTATATACAAATTTATTATTATTGTCTTTTACTCATATTTACTTTTTGATATAATATTCTAAAGAGAGGTGTTTATATGAGTGCATTAACTAAAAAAGCATTAACAATTAGTATTATAGCAGGTATACTTGTATTAATTGATGGGATTATTGTTAATCTAATGGGTTTAAATGGGTCATTTGTTTGGGTTAGTTTTATAAGTTGGACTGTCTTTTTTGGGGTACCACTAATTGAGCGAATTAAGGCTATTCCAGGCTATATAATCGGTTTTTTATTAGCAATCTTAATAATTAATTTTGGATCTTTTCTAAATGATTTATTTAGTATTAAAATTTTAGGTGTTGCCTTATCATCTATTTTGGCAACCGCCATTGTTAATTTTTTCTGTATGTATTTTGAAAAACTAAAAAAAATTTATTTAGATTCAATTAGTGGTATTTTTGTTGGTATTGCGCTTACGTTTTCAGGACTTGGAATAGGGCTTACAACTAATACTTTAGATAATTCTATTATGATGCTATCGATTATTTTAATATATGGTATTTTAGGACTTTTAAGTGGTTATATTACAATGAAGGTAACTTCAAAATAATTTGTTTTAATAAAGGATGAACTTTAATTTAATCTTCATCTTTTTATTTTAATTTATACTTTTTTAAATAAGAAAAGTAATTGACAAAAAAATAGTTATTAGTTAAAATATGTAGCTAATATTAAATCTATGAAATGAGGAATACTAGTGAATTTATTTTTTAATACAAAAGAGGATGAAATTACTTATTATAAAAAACATTTTAGAAAAATAAAAAATACTGATAATTCTAGATATTATAATCGTAAAAGTTTAAAAAATATAATAATAAAAGATGGCATAGAATTTATTGGGATGTGTACTTTTAAGTATTGTAAAAATTTAAAAAAAATTATACTACCAAATAGTGTAAAAAAAATTGGGGATGAAGCATTTGAAGGTTGTTGGAATTTAGAAGAGATAGTATTTCCAGAAGAATTAGAATTTATAGGTAAAAGAACTTTTTATGGTTGTGAAAGTTTAAAAAGAATAGTAATACCAAAAAATGTAAAAGAAATTGATTTAGCAGCATTTAAAGATTGTGAAAATTTAGAAGAAATAGTACTACCAGAAGAATTAGAATGTATAGGTGAAAGTGCTTTTTCTAATTGTAAAGGTTTAAAAAGAATAGTAATACCGAGAAGTGTAGAAAAAATTTGTGATAGAGCATTTATAAATTGTAAAAATATAGAAGAAATAGTATTGTCAGAGGCATTAAAAATTATAGGTGAATATGCGTTTACAGGATGCGCAAACATAAAAAGAATAACAATACCTAGAAATGTAAAAAAAATTTGTGATGGAGCATTTGAAAATTGTGAAAAATTAGAAGAAATAGTACTACCAGAAGAATTAGATTTTATAGGTGAATGGGCTTTTTCTAATTGTAAAAGTTTAAAAAGAATAGTAATACCGAAAAATGTAAAAAAAATTAATCAAAATACATTTGCAATTTGTGAAAATCTAGAAATTTATGATCAGGAGACCAATACGAGATTTATATATGATATAAATTATGATTTTGATAAAGGTAAATCAATTGATGAAATAATAATAGAATTATGTTCTAAACATAATATTATCAAAGAAAAACTTTTACTTTTAGCAAGCATCCGTTTAGGAATTAATAGTGATACTAAATTAAATTATGAATATGAGTATACTTCATTTATAAACTATTGCAACAATAATTTATTTAAGGAACATAATTCTATATCTAATCAAAGGATAAATAATGCACCAAATGATAGTATACAAAATGGATTTGTTCCTTGGTATTGGATGGGTTCACAGTATTTAAATAATCAAAAAGAGTATGATAATCTTACAAATGGCATTTCTAATTTTAATTCAACATTAGTTACTGATGAAGATTCAGTTTTATTAGAAAGTTTAGGAATAAAAAAAGACGAATTTGGTTATTGGCATAATGGTGATGTTATACCAGAATTAAAGGTTGAAGAAATGAAAAGATTAATAAAAAATAATAATCATATTAATCTTAGTTAAAAATAAAAGAATTTTGATTGAATATAATCTAAATATTTAGTATAATAAAAAAGAGGTGTGACTATGAAAAAAAATATTTTAAAATCATTAGTATTACCTGCAATTAGTTTATTATTAATTACAGGTTGTGGCGAAAAAGAAGATTATTTCGAAACAGCTAAAAATAATATGCAGGAACTTAAAAGTTATTCTATGGATATTAATATTGAAATGGGAATGGATGTTGGGGGTATAACTGTTAATCTGCCAATTAATTTAAATACTGATGTTGATGTAGATAATCGAATGAGCAAGATGACTATATCTAGTGAGTTAATGGGTAATAATATTTCTTCAACTACTTATGTTGATGGAACCGATGAAAATCATATAATTCAGTATTCTTCAAACGATGGTACTACTTGGCAGATGATTGAAGTTCAGAATGATGATAATCAGCTTAATAATTTAGTCAACCCTGATAACATTAAACAAATTGAGTCTGATGATGAAAATTATTATGTATATGAAGCAACTTTAGTTAAAGATCAAATGTCTGGAATCATTAATAAAAATCTTACAGATAATGATATGGTTGGCTCTATTGATATCACAGATAATATTGTCTTTAAGTATTACATTAATAAAAAAACTAAATATGTCGAAAAAATAGTGGCTAATTTAACAGATATTATGGATGTAACAGACGAAGAAAGTGGACAAAAAGTAAAGTTAACAAAATTAAATTTTGAAATAAAATTTTCTAATTTTAATGAAATTAAAAATATTGTTATCCCTGATGCTGTAAAAAAGTCTAGTACTGAACTAGAAGATGGGACTATTAAGACAATGAAATGTCATCTTTCTAAAACTGAGTCAGGCGCGTTATTTGATTTATCATATTTTGCTGATTATAAAGGTTCTTATGTAACAAATATTAGAAGTAATGAGAAAATTGCATCTGATAATACTTCAACTTTGGAAACATATAAGCAAATGGTTGAACAAAACTATGAACCTTTTGATGAAGTTGAATATTATAAGTATAGTGTTAAAATAGATGGTGATACACTTATAAGCACTACAGATATAGATTATAGTAAAATCGATATAGATAAAGTACTTCAGATAGATCCATCCAGTTCAGCACTTATTAAAAATGGTAAAATTAATATAAATACGCTAAAAAAAGCCTATGAATCAATTGGGGCTACTTGTGATATGGAATAAGATAATAACTAATATTTAGTTGCATGGCTAAATATTAGTTTTTTTGTACACTTTTATTTGATTTTCGCATAAATTAAAGTGAGGGGTGATAAAGTGGCAGCGTTTAAAGAAATAGTTACTAAGGCTATCATTGGTAAGGGGAAAAAATATTTTAAAAACAGTTATACAATTAATACAGAATCTAAGCCCACAACTGTTTTAGGATGTTGGGTAATTAATCACAAGTTTAAAGGATATAAATCAGGTGAAAAAATCGGTGTCGATGGTTCTTATGATATAAATATTTGGTATTCTTATGATAATGATAGTAAAACAACCGTTGTTAGTAAAAAAATAGATTACAATGATCTATTTAATGTAAAAATAAAAGAAAATGCTGATTTAACTAGTGATACGGATGTAATCGTTAGAACATTAAAGCAACCTACATGTAGTAAAGTAAATATTGAGAATAATGGAGTCATAAGTTTTGATATAGAAAAAGAATTAGGTGTTGAAATAGTAGGGGAAACTAAAATGAAAATTGCAATTGAAGAGGATGAAGAACCTTGGGATGAAATAGAAGATGAAATGGATGAAGAAATAGAAAAAGAAATTGAAAATAATATTGATGAAAAATACATATAATGAAGTGTTAACCATAAATAGTTGACACTTCTCTTTTTTTGTGATATCATTTATTAAATGAAGGAGGGATAATATGGCTGTTAAAATTAGATTAAAAAGAATGGGTTCTAAACAAAAACCATTTTATCGTGTTGTTGTAGCTGATTCAAGAAGTCCAAGAGATGGTAAAGTTATAGAGGAAGTTGGATATTATAATCCCGTTAAGGAGCCAGCTGAAATTAAAATCTCTGAAGAATTAGTTATGAAATGGTTACATAACGGAGCACAACCAACAGATACTGTAAAAAATTTATTTACTAAAGTTGGAATTAATGAAAAATTCCATAATGAAAAAATGGCATCTAAAAAAAAGAGTAGTAAATAATGAATTTAGCAGAATTAACAGAATTTTTAATAAAGCAAATTGTTCGTGATCCTGAATCAGTTTCTGTAAAACAATTTGATTCTGATGATGAATATATTACAATAGAGGTATTAGTTTCGTCAGATGAGATTGGTTATGTTATTGGTAAAGGTGGTCGTGTAGCATCTTCAATTAGAACTATAGTTCAAGCTGCCGCTTATACTAATAATCTAAAAAAAGTTAAAGTTAATTTTGATGCGTTTTAAGAAGATTTTTTTCTTCTTTTTTGTTTTTTAAAGAATGTTTTGTTTTTATTTTCTATTTCATAATCCAATACTATTTTTTATAAGCCATAATACATATTAAAAAATTTTCCTGGACTATCAAGTAATTGCTTCCTACAGTAATTATTAAATGTTATTTTGTTGAAAGTCCAGATAATTATAATCTTGATAGGAATTATTTAAATCATTTTTTTATCATTTCTATAAATATAGAGCCTTTCCACAAATATTTAAACTTTTGAATTTAATATTGAAAAGTAAATATTTTCTTTCTTTTTATTGTTTCCTTTTTTTTGATGTGATATTATATTTATGATATGGTGATTGTATGAAAGATAAAATAAGCAAGATTATGAATAATAAAGTAAAAAAAGTATTAATTATAGTGAATATTATATTAATTTTTGGCATATTGGAGTTTTATATTTGTCGCTTAATCCATTTTTATCGAATCGAGAATCCAAAAGTAAATGCTGATATTAGTTTGGCAGATTATATTACGCTAGATAAAAATATTACAGTTAGTGGTAGTGGTTTATATAAAAAGGATGATAAATATATCTTTATTGGTTCAGATGTAAATAATTACCTATATTATTCAGGAATTTTATGGCGAATTATTGAAGTAAATGATAATTCAATAAAATTAATAACTGATGATATTCAGACATCAATATTTTGGGGTAATGATTTAAATTATAATAATTCATACATTAGGGGATGGTTAAACCCTGATTCAAATATAAACCATACAGGAATTTTTTATCAAAATTTAAATAATCCAGAATTATATTTAAATAAAAGTGATTTTTGTTATGGAAAAGTAAGCGATGCTAGTTATAATTGTGAAGAAAAGCAAAATGATTATGTAGGACTTTTAACAATTAATGAATATGAGAGAGCAAGAGGAAAGGAAAGCTATTTAAATATAGGCTCATATTTTTGGACGATTAATACATCAGATGATAATATTTGGTATGTTTTAGATACTGGTGAATTAAATGATAATGCCTTTACAGAACAGAATTATTATAGCTATGGTGTAAGACCTGTTATAAATTTAAAAAAAGATATAAATTTTATATCTGGGGATGGTAGTCAATCAAATCCTTATATTATTGACAAAAATTATAGTAATTTATTATCATCTAAAAGGGTTGGAGAGTATGTGAATTATAGTGGTTATAATTTTAGGATTATTGAAAAAGATAATTCGAATGTTAAATTAGCTCTAGATGGTTTTATCAAAAACAATGATGATAATTTATCAATTATTTTCTCTGATAATAATCCTAATTTCAATATTTTTGATGGAATTGGTTATTATTTAAACAATGATTTTTATAATTCTTTAGAAAATAAAGAGTATATAGTTAGTAGCAAATGGTATACAGGTGTTTACGTAAACGATTATACTAGTGTTTATAATTCATTTGTTGATGCGAATGTTGGCTTATTAAAGGTTGGAGATTTCTATATTAATGATTATCAAAATTATTATTTGATAAATCGCAATAATACTGAAGATCTAACTATTTATAAGATTGATGCTGATGATAAATTATATGCGGATTTAATAAATTCTTCCGCTTTTGTAAGACCAGCATTAGTTTTACGTGGTGATATAGTTGTTACTGGTGAAGGAACGAAAAATATTCCTTATATAATTGGAGGTTAAACATGAAAAAAATAGGGATAGTATTAATTATTATTGATATATGTGCTTGTGCTTGTTTTTTTCTTTTTTATGGCCCAATCAGTAACTTTAGAGATTGGCTTGTGACAACTTCTATGACTACAATGACTCATAAATACTTAGCTAGAACCTTTTATTCTGACAAAATGATTGAAAATGTATTAAGTAAAAATTATATTGAAGATTTTAGTGAAAGTACAAATGTTGATGAAGTCCAAATTGGAAATATCAAAGAAATAGATAGTTATACGTCTATATATGAACGAGAAATTTTAGAACATGACGGTGATGAAGATTTTAAAATAATTGAATTTGATTACAATAATTCGCATGTTTTCTTAGCTGTATTATATGACCCTTCAAGAGTAAGCTTAGGTATGACAGAGTACTTAGGAGTTCAGGGCCAATTTCTTAGAGATATATCCAAAAACAATAATGCTTTAGTAGCTATAAATGCTGGAGGGTTTTCTGACGAAGGCGGTTTTGGAAATGGTGGAAGCCCAACAGGAACAGTTATTAAAGATGGAAAAATTATTTGGTCAAATGGCTACTATAGCGGTAAATTAGCTGGATTTAATTATGATAATATTTTAGTTTTAACAAGTGATAGCCCTAATACAGCTATTGAAAATGGAATGCGTGACGCAATTGAGTTTGGACCATTTCTAATCGTAAATGGGGTTGAAGCTAATATTAGTGGTAATGGCGGTTGGGGTGTAAATCCAAGAACTGCTTTAGCGCAAAGAAAAGATGGTATTGTTTTATTTTTAGTAGCTGATGGAAATGGTTATAATTCTGATTGGTCAGCTCGAGGTGGGCTTGGTTTATCAGATGTAATGACCATTTTAAAACGCTATGGAGCTTATAATGCTGTTAATTTAGATGGTGGAGCTTCCACAACATTAGTTGTTAATAATGAGCTTTATAACAATCCATGTAGTGGTAGTAGCTCTACCGGTGAGAGGGAAGTTCCTAATGGGTGGATTTTTAAATAAAAAAGTTTTAGCAATACACTAAAACTTTTGTTTCCTTATTTTTATCTAAAGACTGAAAGTTAAAATATTCTTCTATTGGTATATTTTCACGAGTTATTGTTTTAATAATAACTTTTTCCTCATTATCATCTAAAATACTATGTGTATTTTGAATAACACAATCTGTTATTGATGAGTGCTTAATCATACATGAATATAAGTGTTTAATTCCATCTTTTATAAAACTAATATCTATTTGTGAAAAAGAAAATAATATTGATCCTATAACAATTTCACTATTATTATCTAATGCTTCAAAATCATATTGCTCCAATACATGAATATTAGGAACGTTTTTATATGTAACTAAATTCAAATCTATATCAGTCAAATATTTATTTATATTGTTTCTCATATTAACCTCCCTTTCTATTCGACAAGCAAATATTTTAACATTATAGAAAAATTATTTCAGCAAAAATTGCACGAATTGATAAAATTATTGTATGAATGTATTATATGATAATTATTTATTAAAAAAATAATCATTTATGCTACTTAGAATTTGTCGATAAAATAAAATTTGTTAATTAACCTTGTATAAAACATTAATTTATACTATAATTATCATAGTACTATGAGGTGAATTATGAATGAATTAAAAATACCTAATCATATTGGTGTTATAGCGGATGGTAATCGACGTTGGGCTAGAGAAAAAGGTTTAAAGTCAATTGATGGACATAAAGCTGGCGTAGAAAATATAGAAAAATTGTTTAGTTATATGATTGATTGTGGCGTAAAAGTAGTTAGTGCATATGTTTTTTCAACAGAAAATTTTAAAAGGAGTTCAGAAGAAGTTAAATTACTGATGGATATGGCAGTTAATAAATTTAAGACTTTTTCTAAAAAATATAATGCTGAAAATATAAAAATTATTTTTTCTGGTAAAAAGACTGGTTTAAGAAGTGATGTTTTAGAAGCTATGGAAGTAGTAGCAGAAAAAACAAAAAATAATACCCGTGGAACAATTAATTTTTGCTTTAATTATGATGGTAATGAGGAAATAGTTGATGCTACCAAAAAAATATGTGATGATGTTAATAAAGGTCTATTAGATATTAATGATTTAAATAGGGAAAATTTTACAAAATATTTATATCAGAATTTACCACCAGTTGATTTAGTTATCAGAACAAGTGGTGAAATGCGTACTAGTAGCTTTATGTTATGGGAATCAGCATATTCTGAACTTTATTTTTGCCCAAAATACTTTCCAGATTTTAAGGAACAAGAATTTGAACAAGCTCTAATAGAATATAATAAAAGAGATAGACGATTTGGAGGAAATTAATATGAAAATAAGAATAATTAGTGCAACTATTGCTCTTTTAGTTATAATACCTATATTAATAAGTGGTGGTATTTTATTTGATATCACTGCTTTCATTCTAGCTATTTTAGGATTAAAAGAATTTTTAGATATTAAAAAAAGTAAAAAAGAAATCCCCGTCTTTATTGAATTTATTTCTTATATTGCATTAGGATTAATCATTTTCTTTAATTCTTCAAATAATTATTTATTGTCAGTTGATTATCGTCTTATCGCAGGGGTTTTTCTAACGTTTTTAATCCCTACCGTTTTATATCATGATAGAAAACTGTATAGTGTTAACGATGCTTTTTATTTAATTGGCGGGGTTTTCTTCTTAGGCGTATCATTTTCACTATTTACGTTACTTCGTAGCGAAGGATTAAACATATTATTATATTTATTAATAATAGCTATCTTTACTGATACTTTTGCCCTTTTCACAGGTTTATTAATTGGGAAAAACAAATTGTTGTCCGATATTTCACCTAAAAAGACAGTTGAAGGAATGGTTGGGGGAACCGTATTAGGTGTTTTTATTGCTAGTACTTTTTATAATACTTTTGTTGATAGTACATTACCACTTTATATAGTTATTTTTATGACAACATTTTTATCGATTATTGGTCAATTTGGTGATTTGGTCTTTTCGGCTATTAAGCGTTATTTCGGCAAAAAAGATTTCTCTAATATCATGCCTGGACATGGTGGCATTTTAGATCGCTTAGATAGTATTATTTTTATTTCACTTGGTTTTATGTTCTTTATTTCACTTATTTAGAGGGGGAAATATTATGACACTTATATATTTTATTTTAATTCTTGGTATTACTGTTATGATTCACGAATTAGGTCATTTCATTTTTGCCAAAAGAGCAGGAATATATGTTTATGAATTTTCTATAGGGATGGGACCTAAGTTATTTCAAATTCATAGTAAAAAGGACGAAACTATTTACAGTATTCGTTTATTTCCAATTGGTGGATATGTTCAAATGGCAGGTGAATCTGTTGAAGAAGATAAAGATATACCTAAAGAAAAGCAGTTGCAATCCAAAACTTGGTTTCAAAGATTTATGACTATTATAGCTGGAGTATTGTTTAATTTTTTACTAGCTATCGTTTTATTTTTTATAATTGGATTAATAAATGGTTCTCCAAGCAAAGAAACTTATATAAATGCGGTTGATGAGACTAGTCCTGCTTTTCAAGCAGGACTAGAGCCAAATAGTCAAATTCTTGAATTAAATGGGAAAAAAATAAAATCAATGTCACAATTAGATCTGGAGCTTAATATTAACTTAGGTAAGGACTTTGAATTTGTTATTTTAACTGAATCTGGTGCTACTAAAACTGTTACTATTACACCACTTGAAAAAGAAACAGAGGAAGATGTTAAAACATATTATTATGGTTTCTCTTATAAAAATAATTATGAAAAAGGTTTTTTACCAGCATTAAAATATGCTTTCACAAATATATTTTCACTTATTCATCAAATGGTTTTAGTTATCTTTTATTTAATTACTGGGAAGCTATCACTTAACAATCTATCTGGCCCAGTTGGTATTTATAATATTGTTGGTGAGGCTAGTAAATATGGCATTTTAACAATGATGAATTTAGTTGGTTTATTATGTGTCAATGTTGGTTTTATTAATATATTGCCATTGCCAGCCTTTGATGGAGGTCGTTTACTATTTCTAATTATAGAAAAAATTAAGGGAAAGCCAGTTGATTCAAAAATTGAAAATACAATTCATGCAGTAGGAATGATTTTGTTAATGGTATTAATGGTTGTTATTACGTATAATGACATTATGAGGTTATTTTAATGACTACATCTGTTGATTATAGTAAATATTTTAAAAATTATAATTTTATTAATGATTTTTGTTTTAATAAAGATGATTATATAAGTGAAATGTTATTAAAAAATTATCAAACTTCAATTTATAATGTAGATTTAACTAATAAAGAAGAAGTTAAAATGCTAAAAAAGATAGATAATATTATGAAAATTTATATTGTTGATCAAAATTTTTTTCAGTTCATTAATTGTAACTTAGACAATATGGAAGATAATTATATTCAGGATATCAATACTATTTTGATAAATGAATATGAAAAATTTAAAAAGACTATGGTTAAAGCAGTTGAGACAAGTAGATGGATATAATTAGATTATTATTTATGCATATAATTATATGAGTATCGAAATTTTAAAAAAATTGTTGCTCAAAAGCCAATTTAATGATATAATACATTTGGCTTTTTCAAATACGCACGACATTGATTTAAGTTCCTAGTGCCTTATGGTGGAATTTTAAAGATGACATGTCGGAGGAAAATAACAAAAGGAGGAAGAAAATGGCAGTAGTGTCAATGAGTTATTTATTAGAAGCGGGTGTTCATTTTGGTCATCAGACAAAAAGATGGAATCCTAAAATGAAAGAATATATATTTACATCAAGAGATGATATATATATTATCGATTTACAAAAGACTGCAAAGAAAATTGAAGAGGCATATATTGCTTTAAGAAATATCGTTGCAAATGGTGGAAAAGTTTTATTAGTTGGGACAAGAAAACAAGCACAAGAAGCTGTTAGAGAAGAAGCTCTTCGTTCAAAATCTTATTATGTTACTGAAAGATGGTTAGGTGGAACTTTAACAAACTTTAAAACAATTAGAAGAAGAGTTAAAAGATTAGAAGAAATCGAAAAAATGGAAAAAGAAGGATATTTCGATTTATTACCTAAAAAAGAAGTTATTGGTCTAAAGAAAGAATATGACAAATTAAATAAACTTTTATGTGGTATTCGAGAAATGTATAAATTACCAGAAGCTTTATATATTGTCGATCCTTCAAAAGAAGAAATTGCAATTAGAGAAGCTAGAAAACTTCATATTCCTGTTTTTGGAATTGTAGATACTAACTGTGATCCTGATATGGTTGATTATGTAATTCCTGGTAATGATGACGCTATTAGAGCAGTTAAATTAATTACTGGTGTTATGGCTAATGCTATATGTGAAGCTCAAGGCGAAAAATTAGTTGACTATGTTAAAGATGAAGATAAAAATAGTAATGCCAATGAAATAATGCAAAGAGCTGTTGATTCAGTTAAGAAAAAAGAAGATAGACCAAGACGATTTGAAAATAATAAAAGATTTGAAGAACGAAAAAATTTCAATAATGATAGAAGAAATGAAAAAAGAGAAATAGCTCCAACAAAAGAAACTGTAAAAGAAGTTAAAGAAGAAAAAGTTACTGTAAAAGAAGAAAAAGCTAGTATTGATTTAAGTACATTAACAGTTGCTGAACTTCGTGAAATGGCTAAGAAAAAAGAAGTAAAAGGTTATTCGACAATGAAAAAGTCAGAATTAATCGATGCTTTAAAATAATAAATATTAAGGTGATTTTAAATAAATCATCTTTAATTTTAAAAGAAGGGAAGATATAAATGGTAAGTCCAAGTTTAGTAAAAGATTTAAGAGAAATGACTGGCGCAGGTATGCTTGATTGTAAAAAAGCATTAGATGCGACAAATGGCAATATTGATGAAGCTGTTAATTGGCTAAGAGAAAAAGGAATTGCCAAAGCAGCTAAGAAGGCTGATCGTATTGCTGCAGAAGGGATTGCTTCTATTTTAATTGAAGGAAATAATGCAGTTATTGTTGAGGTTAATTCTGAAACAGATTTTGTAGCTAAAAATGATGAATTTTTAGATATGGTTCAAACGATTTTAAAAACAATTATAAATAGTGATGCACAATCATTAGAAGATGTTCTAGCACTAACAACTAATGGTGAAACAATTGAATCCTTAATTATAAATAAGACAGCTAAAATAGGTGAAAAATTAAGTTTAAGAAGATTCCAAAAAATTACTAAAAAAGATAATGAACAATTTGGTTCATATATTCACATGGGTGGTAAAATTGCTACCTTGATAGTAACAGAGAATACAACAGAAGAGGTAGCTAAAGATGTTGCAATGCATGCCGCTGCTATGCGTCCACTATATTTAAAAAGTGATGAAGTTCCAGCTGATGTTTTAGAGAAAGAAAAAGAAGTAATTAGAGAACAATTAATTAATGAGGGAAAACCAGCTGATCGTATTGATAGTATCTTAGTTGGAAAGATTAATAAATACTATGAAGATGTTGCTTTAGAAAATCAAATTTTTATTAAAGCTGAAAACAAAGAAACTGTTGCCAAATTTGTTGCAAATAATGGTGGAAAAATTACTTCAATGACTCGCTATGAAGTTGGAGAAGGTATTGATAAAAAAGAAGAAAATTTTGCTGATGAAGTTGCAAAACAAATCAATAATATTTAACATTAAATAAAAAAGAATTATAAAAAATAATTTATAATTCTTTTTTGCTTTTTAAAAACTTGACATAAATCCATAATTAATATTTATATGTTTCAGTACAATAATCGTTTAAATCTAAGATTAATAACAACTAATGAAATATACTTGATAAAAATATGACTGCTATATTAATATTTGAATTAATTAAACTATTAAAATAGATATAAGCTTTAAGATAAATTTATAAATTTTGAATAATTTTCTAATTCAAATTTTTATAAATAGGTTAAAAATTAATATATAAAATAATGACTATAAATAATTAGATGCTAATTTTCAGTAGTCATTTTTTGCTTAACCTATTTTTAATAAAAGTTTAATCCAAATAATTACATATTTTATATATACTAAACGCCGATAAATATGTTAAAATATAGTTATAGGTATGTAGAATTGAGGAATAATTATGTATATACAACTATTTAAGCTATTAACAAAAAATGGTGATTTAATATGAAATCTGGTTTTGTAGGTTTAATAGGTAGACCTAATGTTGGGAAGTCAACTCTTATGAATCAAATTATCGGTAAAAAAATTGCTATAACTTCTAATAAACCACAAACAACTAGAAATATCATTCAGGGAATATATAATGATTCAGAAACACAGATGGTTTTTGTCGATACACCAGGCATTCATAAGCCTAATCATAAATTAGGCAAATATCTAAATAAACAGGCTTATTACAGTATAGATGATGTTGATATTATTTTATTTTTAGTTGATGCTAGTTGTTCTTTAGGTGGTGGCGATAAATATATTATTGAAAAATTCAATAATTTAAATAAACCCGTTATTTTAATTTTAAATAAGATTGATAAAATGACTAAAGATGAAATATTTTTGAAAATAGCCGAATACAAAGAATTATATAATTTTTGTGAAATAATTCCCGTATCAGCTTTAAAAAATAAGAATATTGATACTTTAATAAAAGTTCTTAAAGAGCATTTAACAGATAACATAAAGTATTTTTCTGATAATCAAGTTACCAATAAATCAAAAGAGTTTATTATTTCAGAGTTAATTAGAGAAAAAATATTTAATTTAACTGATGATGAAGTTCCTCACTCTCTAACTTGTATTATTGAGAAAATAGAAAATAAAAAAAATGCTTTTATTATTAATGCCTGTGTCATTGTTGATAGAGATTCCTTAAAAAAAATTATTATTGGTCATAATGGGAATAAAATTAAAGACATTGGAATTAAGGCAAGAAAGGAAATTGAACAATTTGTTGGGAAAAAAGTGTTTTTAGATATATATGTTAAGACTATTAAAAAATGGCGTGATAAAGAAAAATATTTAGCAGAATTTGGTTATAATGATTTTGAACTATAAATTTAAATATTTTGAATAAATTTATTTAAAATTAATCACTATATATATGAAAGGTGATTGATTATGAATAAAAAATTATTATGGGATTTATTTAAACATACAGGAAAGATTGAATATTATATAAAATATAAACAAGAAAAAGGAAAGTAGTGATTATTGGTGGAAGTAATAGTTGGAAGAACGTATCGACATTTTAAAGGTGCCTTGTGTAAAGTAATTTGTTTAGCTCGCCATTCGGAAACAGAAGAAACATTAGTTGTTTATACACATGGAAATGATTTTTGGGCTCGTCCTATTGAAATGTTTACATCATTAGTCGATAAGGAAAAATACCCAAATATTAAACAAAATTATCGTTTTGAGTTGGTTGATGACAATGTTAACGCAAGTTGAAGGCATAGTTTTAAGTGAAACACCATATAGTGAATCTAGTAAAATACTAAATATCATTACCAAAGAATATGGCGTTATTGGTGTGCTATCGAAGGGATGTAAATCTTTAAAAAGCCCTCTTAGAAGTGTCAGTACAAAGCTGACTTTTGGGAAATTCAATATTAAGTACAAAGAGGGCAAACTATCGACTCTAATTAGTGTTGATATAATTAATAATTTAAAAAATATTAAAACGGATTTATCACTTAAATCAATAAGCTATGTTTATTTTATTTTAGAGTTAGCAGAACAAGTCATGAAGCATAACTATAGTTGCAAAATTTATGACTTAATGTTATCATCTATCTTAAAAATCAATGATGGATTTGATGCACTAGTTATTACAAATATTCTAGAACTTAAGTATTTGGCGTATTTAGGGGTTATGCCTGTTTTAGATGGTTGCTGTGTTTGTGGCAATAGAACTTCGATTGCGACTCTATCTAGTTCAAGAGGAGGTCTTGTTTGTAATAATTGTAGACAAAATGAGAAAATAGTTGATAAAAAAACTATAAAGTTAATTAGAATGCTCTATTATGTTGACATATCTAAGATTACTAACTTAGATATATCATTGAAATTAAAAACAGAGGTAAATGTTTTTTTAGATGAGTATTATGACCGTTATACGGGTCTTTATTTAAAGTCAAAAAAATTTCTTAATGAGTTAAATGAAATTTAATAATTTATCTATTTTTGTACGTTTTTACTAGATAAGTTATTTTTTTTCGATTATAATAATATATAAAGTAGGTGAAATATGAAAGACTATATCTATTTAATTGTACCAGTTATTTCAGCATTAAGTGCTCAAATAATTAAATTTATTGGCGAATCAATTAAATATAAAAAACTAAATTGGGAAAGATTATTTAATGGAAATGGTGGTATGCCAAGTACTCATACATCGTTTACCTTTTCTCTTACTATAACTGTCGGAATTCTACAAGGTATTACAAGTCCCTTATTTGCTATAGCATTAGTATTTTCCTGCGTCGTTGGATATGATGCGATGGGACTTAGAATGGAAAGTGGAAAACAAGCAATCGCTATTAATAAAATAGCTGATGAAATATTTTTTAGAAATACTAAAATAGGAATTAAGCATTTAAAAGAGCAATTGGGTCATAAACCTTTAGAAGTTTTAATGGGAATTATTTGGTCTATCTTTTGTTCACTTGTACTTATATATGTTATTTTTTAATAATTAATTATAAAAGAGTTGAATATAAATACAAATTGTAGTAAAATTAAAATGGTTATTGCCTCATAGCCAAGCGGTAAGGCAGTGGACTCTGACTCCATGATCGCTAGTTCGAATCTAGCTGAGGCAGCCATATTATTTTAAAAAATAAGCACCTTTTGGTGTTTTTTGTTTCAATATAATTTTTAGCTTAAAATGTGTTATAATATATTTATGCATAATCTTGTTAGGGGGCTAAGAATGAAAGTAATTGTGATAGGCGGAGGAGCGTCTGGACTAGTATCAGCTATTTTTGCAGCAAAAGGCGGTAGCGAAGTTATTATTTTAGAAAGAAATAATACATGTGGAAAAAAAATATTATCAACAGGTAATGGCAAATGTAATTATTGGAATAGTAATTATAATTTGCAAAACTATCATTCAATGAATAAAGAATTCCTACCGCAAATAATTACTACCAAGCTACAAGATGAAGTTAAGATTTTTTTTGAGAGTATAGGCATTGTTCCTAAAATAAAAAATGGATATTACTACCCATATTCTAATCAAGCTACTAGCGTGCAAACAGCTTTAATATTAGAAGCTAAATTATCTGGAGTTACGATAGAAAATAATATTTATGTTGAAGATATTATAAAACAAGAAAATAAGTATTACATTAAAACTAATAATAGGGAATATTTCGCTGATAAAGTAATTATTGCAACAGGTTCTAAGGCTGCTCCAAAAACAGGTAGTGATGGGAATGGATACGAACTTGTTAAAAGATTAGGGCACTCTATTATTAAACCTTTGCCAGCTTTAGTTCAATTAAGGGGCAACAATAATTATTTTAAACAATGGGCGGGGATTAAACAAGATGTAAAAGTCTCACTTTTAGAAAATGATGTTTTTATAAAAAAAGAAAAAGGGGAAATTATTTTAACTGATTATGGCCTTAGTGGAATTTGCATTATGCAATTAAGTGGAGCAATTGCTCGTGGTTTAGATTCAGGGAATAAAGAAACGGTTATTATTAATTTTGTGCCTTGGATTGGTGATACACCTCAGGAATTCATAAAGTGGATGGATAACCGTTCTAAAAAAGTATTAAATAGAAATATCACAGAATTATTAGATGGCATTTTAAACTATAAACTTGTTAATTTATTGATGAAACAGTCTAATATAAAAAAAGAAACTAAATGGCTTAAATTAAATGAACAATTTAAACTTACTTTGGCTCAAAATATTATAGCATTTCGACAAGAAATTGTGTCTACAAATTCCTTTGATAAGGCTCAAGTTTGTTCAGGAGGTGTTCCGCTAAGTGAAATAGACCCTAGGACCATGGAATCTAAAAAAAGTAAGGGTCTTTATATCATAGGTGAACTATTGGATGTTGATGGTGACTGTGGAGGTTATAATCTAGGATTTGCATGGATATCTGGTATTTTAGCTGGGAAACATATTGCAGGAGATAATTGAAATGATAAGATTAAGACAAATAAAGATAAATGTATTTGAGTCATCTAAAGAACAAATATTAGAAAAATGCGCTAAAAAATTAAAAATAAAACCGGTAGATATTAAAAGCATATCAATTATAAAAAGATCTATTGATGCCCGAAAAAAACCAGATTTATATTATGTTTATGAAATTGACATTGAGGTTGAAAATGAATTAAAAGTTTTAACTGATGTAAAATCAAGTGACATCTTTTTAAAACCTATTTATAAGTATAATTTTCAGATAACAGGTAAAACTATGTTAACTAATCGCCCAATTATTGTTGGTAGTGGCCCAGCTGGTTTATTTTGTGCTTATATGCTTGCTATGAATAATTATAAACCGATTATTATTGAACGTGGTCAAGATGTAGATAAGCGAATTTTAGATGTTGAAAATTTATGGAAAAAAGGTATTTTAAATCCTAATTCTAATGTCCAATTTGGTGAAGGTGGAGCAGGAACATTTTCTGACGGAAAACTTAATACTTTAGTAAAAGATCCACTTAATCGCCATCGTAAAGTTTTTGAAATATTTGTAGAAGCTGGAGCTCCCGAAGAAATCCTTTATGATAGTAAACCCCATATTGGAACTGATTTGCTTAGAAATATTATTAAGAATATTCGTCGCAAAATTATTTCTATGGGTGGTGAATTTAGATTTAATACTTGTTTAACTGATATAATTTATGATAATAAACATTTAGTCGGTATTAAAGTTAATAATAATCAAATTATAAATACAGATATATTAGTTTTAGCTATTGGTCATAGTGCTCGTGACACATTTAAAATGTTATCTGAATCATCAATTAATATGCAGTCTAAACCGTTTGCGGTTGGTATTCGTATTCAGCATCCACAAGATTTAATAAATAAATCACAATATGGGGTTGAAAGCCATACAATTCTCCCTAATGCTAGTTATAAATTAACACATAAAGCTAGCAATGCCCGAGGGGTTTATACTTTCTGTATGTGTCCAGGCGGATATGTGGTAAATGCTTCATCAGAAAAAAATATGTTAGCAATTAATGGAATGAGCAATTATAAAAGAGATAGTGGCAATGCTAATAGCGCTGTTATTGTAACTGTTAATCCTGATGACTTTGGTGATGATGTAATGGCTGGTGTTGAATTTCAAAGAGATTTAGAACAAAAGTCCTTTATTGAAGGTAAAGGGAATATTCCTATACAATTATATGGCGATTTTAAAAATAATAAATTATCCAATCATTTTGGTAATATAAAACCTATTTTTAAAGGTAACTATACATTTGGCAATATAAGAAATATTTTCCCAAATTATATAAACGATGCATTAATAGAAGGTATCGAAAGTTTTTCCAAAAAGATAAAGGGGTATGCAACGGATGATGCGATTATAGCGGGTGTTGAGAGTAGAACATCTTCACCAATTAAAATAATACGCGATGAGTTTTGCGAAAGCAATATCAAGGGAATTTATCCAGCAGGAGAAGGAGCTGGATATGCTGGAGGTATCACTTCAGCCGCTATAGATGGTATTATTGTTGCTGAAAATATAGCTAAAATTTATAAAAGTTATGAAAAATAAAAATAAATAGGTTGAAAATAAATAACGGTTATGCTAAAATTAATAATGTCAATTGATATTATTAATGGCTCGTTGGTGAAGTGGTTTAACACGCCACCCTCTCAAGGTGGTATTCATGGGTTCGAAACCCATACGAGTCACCATTTTAAAAATAAAAGTCTTTAGAAATAAGGCTTTTTTTGTGCTATAAATTAAAAAACATTAAATTACAGTTTGAAGTTTATTAATAAAAAATAGTGTAAATAAGTTAAATATAACATTAAAAAAGTTGCCTTCTTTAAAAATATATTATATATTAGAATAGTAAAGATAGGAGTGTTTAGCAATGAAAAAAATGAAAATATTAAGTTTTTTATTAGTGGGATTATGTTTAACTGGTTGTGGAAAAGGGAAAAAAATAGAGTGTGCATATTATGAACAATCATCTGATTTTAAAATGACTTACGATTACACTTTTAATTATGATAAAAGTGGAGATACTTTAAAAACACTTGAATTGATTATGGATGTAGAATTTGAAAATAAAGAAGATTTAGATGAATTTATTGGACAAGCTAACAATGATGTTTGTGAATTTGTTAAGGGTGAATTATCATCAATGTCTAAAAATGTTAATTGTAAATCTACTGAAGACAATAATAAAATTTCTATTACTGTAACTTATAAATACGATAAGCTCACTGATAGTGAAAAAGAAAATCTTCCTTTTAATTTTACATATAATGAATTTAAAGAATTATATGAAAGTAATACTTATGAGCAAGATATGTGTGTCTTTGATTCCGATAAAAAAATGGATCCCGTTTTAAAAAGCGATGGAGTATTAGGATCCTTAAATAATTCAAGGAAAAGTGCTGCTGAAGATAGTGCCTATGGAATTTTAAAATCGGCTGAAGCAGTTGTAATAGAATATATGCTTGATAATCATGGAGAGGCAATCCCTGTTAATGACCCTAAAGTTGGCGTCGTATTTGTATGTAGTAATGGGAAGTGCTCATATACTCCAAATGGTAAGGAACCAATTTATCTTGATTTTAAAGGAACAAGTCCAACTGATGGTGAAGTTTTATTAGACAGTAATTTGGAGGCATCTATTAAAAAGCCACTTGTTATAAACGGATATAAATGTACAATGAATAATGATAAGATAGAATGTAATAAATAATATCAGAAAGCAAAGAAAACTTTGCTTTTTTCCTTTTAATATAGTATAATTTTAATAGTTTAACTAAATTGATAGGTGGTATTTTAGTATGTATTTACGTGAAATTAAAACACATGGATTTAAATCATTTGCAGATAAATTGAATTTTGAGTTAACGAATGGAATAACCGGAATTGTAGGACCAAATGGTAGCGGAAAAAGTAATGTTGTTGACGCTATTAAATGGGTATTAGGTGAGCAATCAGTCAAAACACTTAGAGGTGACGGAAATATGACAGATGTCATTTTTTCTGGTAGTAAATCAAGAAAACCATTAAATGTTGCCAGTGTTACCTTAATCTTTGATAATAAAGGCCATTATTTACCACTTAATTTTGATGAAGTATCTATTAAAAGACGTGTTTACAAAGATGGAACAAATGAATATTTTATAAACGGAGAACAATGTCGCCTTAAAGATATTAATGATTTATTTTTAGATAGTGGGATTGGTAGAGATAGTTTTAATATTATTTCACAAGGTCAAATAGAACAAATTATTTCGACTAAACCTAGTGATAGAAGAATTATTTTTGAAGAAGCAGCCTGTGTTTTAAAATATAAAAAACGAAAAGATGAGGCTTTAAGAAAATTAGAACGAACTCACGATAATATGAATCGTGTGGACGATATTATTAACGAATTAGAACATCAAGTTGGTCCATTAAAAGAGCAAAAAGAAAAAGCTATTTTATATATAGATACTTCTGAAGAACTTAAACATATTGAAATAGCTTTAATTAGTAATGATATAACTACTTTAAATTATAAATATCAAGATAGTAAAAATAAAATCGAAAATATAAATAACGAAATTGTCAATATGATGTCAGCTAATACAACTAGTGAAGCTAAAATTGAACAATTCAAAATTAAAATCAATGATCTAAATGAAAAAATTAAAGAAAATCAAGCGAAATTATTGGACTTAACAGCCTTAGTTGAAAAGATAAATGGAGAAAAATCAATAATATTAGAAAGAAAAAAATATGATGTTGATGATTCGAAGTTACATAATAACATTCTTAATTTAAAAGAAGAAACTTTAAAATTGGAGAATGATATTAATAATTTAAATAACGAAATTTCATTATTAAATAATGAATTAAACCATATTAATAATTTAATATCTGATAAGAACAAAGAAATTGATAATAAAAAGAATAAACGTTATAAACTTAATAATAGTTTAACTGAAAAAATTCGTTTTAGAACAAACTTAGAAAATAAAATTGAGTCATTACAAGAAAGTATTGAAAATAATAATTTATTACCTGTAGCTGTTAAAAGTATTTTGAATAATCCAAAACTAAGAGGTATTCATAATGTTGTTGGCAATATTATTGAGGTATCTGATGAATATAGTTTAGCAATATCCACTTGTTTAGGTGCTAATGTTAGCAATATTGTTGTTGATAATGAACAGTGTGCTAAAGAGGCAATTAATTATTTAAAAAATGGAAATATAGGTAGGGCAACGTTCTTTCCTCTAAATATAATAAAACCTAGATTTATTGATGATACAGCTATAAATAATATAAAGAATCTTGATGGTTTTATTGATGTTGCCTCTAATTTAGTTAAATATGATAAAAAATATCATAATATTGTAGCCAATCAACTTGGCAATGTTATTGTCGTTAGGGATATAGATGCAGCTAATATTATTAGTAAAAAAATTAACTATACTTATCGAATTGTTACATTATCTGGCGAATTATTTCATATTGGTGGTTCATTAACTGGTGGTAATAGTAATAAAAATAGAAATATCATAAATGAGAAATATGAATTAGAGAAAAATCTAAATGAATTAAAAATTTTAAATGAAGAAATAAAATTAATTGAAGAAGATATTAATCAAGCTGATTATGATCTAAAGGCTTTAGAAGATAAACAATATCTACTATTAAAAGATAAAATCGAAAAAGAGGAAGCTATTAATAGCAAAAACAAAGCTTTAGTAAGTACAACTGATTTATTAAAACAACATAATATGGAAATTGATGGAACAAATAATATTATTAATAATAATTTATCTAAAGAAGAGGAAGAGGTTTTAACCCGTTATTATGATGCATTAAAACAAAAAGATAATACTACAACTGAGTTAGAAGCACTTATTACAGAAAAAAATAATTTAAATGATTCACTTAGTGAATATGAATATGAATTGAAACGAGAAAATTCGAGTTTATCTGTTAAAAATAAAGAGTTAAAAGAATTAGAAATTTCTGTTACCCGTATTGATGTAAAATTAGATAATTTACTAAATACTTTAAATGAAACTTACAATATGACTTATGAGAAAGCTGTAAATTTATACAAACTAGAGATGGATATAGAGCAGGCAAGATTAAAGGTTAGTAAATTGAAACAAACAATAAAAGATTTAGGTGTTGTAAATCTAGCTGCTCCAGATGAGTATGATAGAGTAAGTGAAAGATATGAATTTTTAATAAATCAACGTAATGATTTAGTTAATGCTGAAAATATTTTACTAGATATTATTAAAGAGATGGATACTGTTATGGAGCAAGAGTTCTCAAAAACTTTTGAACTAGTTAGAACTAATTTCAAACAAACATTTACTGAATTATTTAAAGGAGGAACCGCTGACTTAAAAATGACCGATCCTAATAATTTATTAGAAACAGGCATTGAGATTGTTGCTTCACCACCAGGCAAAACATTAAAAAGTATTTCCTTATTATCAGGTGGTGAAAAAACATTCACAGCTATTAGTTTATTATTTGCTATTCTAAAGTCAAGACCTATTCCATTCTGTATTTTAGATGAGGTAGAGGCAGCTTTAGATGAGGTTAATGTTGATAGCTTTGGTCAATATTTAATGGGTCTAAAGAAAAAAACACAATTTATTCTAATTACCCATAAAAAGAAAACCATGGAATATGCTGATATCCTATATGGAATTACAATGCAAGAATCGGGTGTTAGTAAACTTGTAAGTGTTAAATTAGAGGATATCGATAAATAGTTTTATTATTATTAAAAGAAACCAAAATTTGGTTTCTTTTAATTTTTCTTTAATATATCTAAAGTATGGGCTGAGGCACCCATCATATCCATTCGCTCGCAAGTTTTAAAATGATATTCTAAAAATATATTAAAAGTTTCATCATCCATTTTATTTAATGTACTTCGCATATAATTAGCCGGACCATCAGTAGCAATAATTTTTATTCTATCTAAATTAGCCAATTCATTTAACTCATCAATATCTTCTAGTCTAACCATACTATATAAATCATTTGTTTTAACTAAGCAATGAAAGTCTTTATCTAGTTGATTATCATGAAGACATTCCATAATATAATTATCCTTAAAACCATGCGTTATTACAGCATAATCGTTCATACAGTAAGCTACCATAATAATACCATTTGTTTTAGTTATTCTTTTAGCCTCATTTAAGGCCTTTAATTTTTCTTCTTTCGTCAATAGATGATACATAGGACCAAATAGTAATGTTAAATCAAAACTTTCATCTTTAAATTTTTTCAAATTAATAGCGTTACCTTGAAAAACGGTGATATTTTTTTTTAGAGCCTCAACTTTTCTAACATTATGTTTAATAAGTTCAATAGCTGTTACTTTGTACCCACTATCGGCTAAAAAAGCTGAATATCTACCACTTCCTGCACCTATATCTATAATAGAAGGATTATTCATTTTTTTTAAGTACATATTAATATATTTTAATGAAGTTTGATATTCCACTTGGCCATGTCTAGTATTTAGCCTTTTTTCCTCGTTAAATTTATTATAATATTTAATTAATTCTTGTTCATTCATATCATCACCACCATATATTTAAATAGTACTTAATCTAGTTAATTAAGTACTATTTTGTTAATATTTTAGTTAAATGTAACAGCTTTATTCATTTTATAAATGGTTCCATTTATTTTTAAATAAATTTCATAGCGATCATGGAGACCTAAATCGTTAATATATTTTGTTACATTAATTTCATCACTATTATTATCTTGATTAAATAAATCGACACACATAGCCGCATAAGGTTTGTTAGATATAATAACATCATAATTTTTTTGGCTACTCATACGATGCAAAATAATTGAAACTTTGTCCTCTTTTTTAAATGTTCCCTCAAAAACTAAACGATCAAATTCTTTTGTGAATTTAATATTATATTTTTCTATAACCTCATTACCATTTTTAGAAAATAAAATTAATTGACGATTTCCATCTGTTTTAGTAATGCCCATATTCCCAACAGTTTTCCCTAATCCTGGTGAATATACTTCTTTTGAATATAAATTCATTTTTTGAACGCGATAATTATTAGTTGGTAATTCAATTTCAAAAATTATTTCATCGTTCAACAATTCTGTTGTAATACTATTTAAACTATCAACTTTGCCAAATCCTGCCGGATTATTAGATATTTTCCCATCAACAACATTATGTCCGCCAGAATGTACAATATAATGATTTTCACCTAAATAATCAACATCAGATATATAAGGGGAGTAGTAATCACTTCCTCTATTTTTACCATATTGCCAAACAGTTTCAATCGTCATATCTGTAGTATCTATTTTATAAATTACACCACGACTATAATTATTTTCTGCGTTTATATAATTTTCTTTTATTTTAGAACGGTTGTTTCCATTATCAAATAAGAAGATATCACCATTTGGTAGGATCATAGAAGCATGTTGACTCCATTGCCATTCAAAATCTTCACCAACTGGTGTAAAGAAATATTTTTGATAATCATTAGGCCAATGAGTAGCATCACCAATTATCCAGTTTAAGGTTCCTGATTTATAATCAATATTGATGACCGCATCTTGATGTCGACCAGATAGTGTAACTGAATTTGTTTTTTCATCATACCAAACAGCGTTATTATGAAACCAATCATATTCAACCCAATTCTCACTTTTGCTGGCCTCTGTTGGTAAAATTTCTGTTAAATCAAATGTTTTAACTATTTCACCACTAGTCCGATCAATTTCTACAATAAAATCTTCAACAGTACCACTACCAAAATTGTCACTAGCAATTAACAAATTGTTATTTGGCATCTCATAAACATCATGGTGGTATCCACCAGGTAGACTATATTCATAATAAACTTTTCCTAATAAGTCCATTTCCATTAATCCTGTCATATAATAAGGTTTATTAATAAGTCTATTACTACTTAAAATTAAGTGTCCATTATTTAAGCGATTAATGTCCCAAATAAAATAATCAGTTAAATACCATCGAACATCACCATTAACATCATAAGCACATGTATATCCTTTACTGGATGGTGTAAAAAAATATAAGTCATCATTTAATTTTTCTTTTTTAGCAGTAACTTTTGTTGGCAAAATAAAATCTTCTGGAAGTGGCTCGGTCTTAATTTTTACTATTTTTTCCTTGCCATTAATAGAAATAATAACCTCATTTTCGCTATCTGCATATAAACCATAAATTGGTAACATGTGAATATTATCTTGTGTAAATGTGTGCTCATAAGTTGAAAGCTCGTCTTTACCTTTAATTGTAACTGTTGGTGTTGCTAAATCATTAGTTTTAAAAATAATTAAAGCTGAAAGAGGCGATATGCCATAAGGATTTAATATAACTTTCGGATTATCGATTGAATAGTCATCAATATCATTTAAAAATTGTTCTTCTAAACTAGCTTGCGTTGTTATTAGACTAGGTATCTCTTCTAAGTCCTTAATTTGCAAAGCTGTATAATAAATTAAAATTGGACAAGCAAAAGCTAAAAAAACAAAAAAGGCAAATTTTATAATTTTTTTCATATTTTAAACTCCTCTATATTAATCTAATCTCTATATCAGAATAAAAGCGTTTGTTAGGATCAATTCTATCAAAAAATAAAATACCATTTAAATGATCAATTTCATGTTGAAAAGCTACTGATAAATCTTCACGAGCCCTAACTCTAATTTTATTACCATCTTCATCAAATCCTTCAACCGTAACGCGCGCATATCTTAAAACCTGTCCGGGTACTTCACGATTAACACTTAAACATCCCTCACCAGCTTCAACAGCCACCATTTCGGCCGAATTACTAACAATTTTCGGATTAATTACAACGTAATTTTCAAAGATACCATCATCAACTTCATTTACAATTATGATAATTCTTTCATTAATTCCTAATTGTGGAAAAGCTAATCCCATGCCAGGTCTTAAATTATATTTCTTTTCATATTCTTCAATTTGACTATATGTTAAATGATCAATTGCTCTTTGAATTAAATTTTTATATTCTTTACTAATTGGAAAAGTCACTTCTTTACTGACAATTCGTAATCTTTTATCTTTTTCATCTAATATATCTAGTTTTTTAAACATATATATCAACTCCATATAACATTTTAACATTTTTAAGATAAATTATAAAGTGTTTTAGTGAATAGATTTATAAAAATATGATTTCTTTTTCTTAGTATATAAAATAGAAAATTGAAAAAAATTAATGTTAATAATCTCATTTTTTGATTTTAAATGATACAATAAAAAAAGAATAGAGGTGTGTATTATGCAATGTAGAAAATGTGGAACAATAATTAAAGATGGAGAAAAATTTTGTGGGATTTGTGGTGAAGTAATTACTATAGTTGATAGTACTAATAATCAGTTAAATCATCAAAATGTCCAAAATATGCAATCGGCTGATATAAATACAAATCAAGAATTTATCCAATCACAACCATCAACTAGCGATTGGATTGGTAGCAATATAAAAGAAAATCCTAAGAATAAAGGAAACAATAGGAAAAAATCAGGTGTTGGTATAGTAATATTTTTGATAATAATTATTTTATTATTAGTTGGTGGCATTTTTTATTTTCTAAATAAAGATAAAAACGATAAAAATAATAATAAAAATAATGATCCTCAATTAGAACATAATATAAATGATGATGGCAATAATAAGGCAAATGAAAATATTTCAGCGTCTGACTTAGAATTTTTAAAAACAGCTAAATTAAGTGCTAATTTACAAAAACAAAAAGAAGAACTTAACAAATCATTAAATAATTACTCACATGAAACATCTTATGAAGGATACATAGGTCAAAATCTAAATCCCATAATGTTTAAAATAGAAAATGGAAATTTAGTTTTATATCAATTAGAAAAGGCTCCAGCTATGACAAGGCAAAACTATAATTGTGAAGAAGTTAATTGTAAAAAACAAGTGATTAATTTAAATAATGAAAAAGCTAAATATATTTCTATTGATTACAATACTTGGAATTATAATATTAATATAATGGTATTAACTGAAAATCAAAACATTTATGAAGATATAATTTCTGGAGAAAATTGTAATTCTTTAGAATGTAAGTACGATATTCAATTAAAAAAAGTAGATACTAATTATAAATTTAAAGAAATTATGCAGTTATCACCAACTGGAAGCAGTAAGGCTATTAATTATGGTTTAACCGTTAATAATGAATTAATTAGTACAGCCGATTTGAGAGTTGGTGGTAACGTACCATTATTAATATATACATACGCAACTATGTCACCTTTTGGGTATCGTTTAGATGGAAAGGAAATAAATAATCCATTACAAGTAGCAATTTATGAAAATGGTACTTTAGGGATTGGCAATTATGATAAATAATTTATTAACACAAAAAAGTTTTATGACATATTAAAAAGTGATGGTAAAAAAGTTGTTGCGAAGCAGATTTTTACTACTAATAGTTGTGATACATTTATATTAGGGTTAGATAATTATTTATATAAAACTAATTTAAATAGTTGTAGTGATGTAATAAAAAGTGATATTAAAGTTAATAAGCATACTGAAAAACAAGTATCCTCAATTGAATACGAAGTAAATATTGATGCTTCTAATGGGAATATAATGCAAATGACAATGAGACAAATGCGGGTAGCTGTTGAACCTTTAAATATTAATATCCATTATAAAGATGGGACATCTGATCTATTTCAAATTGATAGAAATAATATTGGGGGTCAATATTATATAATTTTTGAGGATTAATAAAAAGTAACTATATTAAACAAAAAAAGGAAGATATTCTTCCCTTTAGTTACAACCATTACAAGAGTTGTTGCCACAACCACAGTTGTTACCATTACCAAATGATCTAGCACCAATTATAATTACTAATAATATAAATAATACTAAGATAATTGCTGCACCATAGCCAGCGCCATAACCGTATCCGCCTTGACCATATCCACAGCATCCACTACCGTATCCTTGGTATCCGCCATAATAATACATAATATACCTCCCATCTAGTATTCAATATATTTTATTAAATTTTAGAAAAAATGCTAATGCAAATGTACAGTTTTTGTAAAAAAAGTACAAAAGTGTTGAAAAAGTATAATGACTTTGCTATTCTATAAGTAGAAAAATAGAAAAGAGGGAATTTTATATGGATAATAAAGATGATTTAAACATACAAATGTTATATAAAATGCTTCAAAATGCATGTGCAGAAATACAAAGATTACATGATAAAAATGTAGCTTTAGAAGAGGAAATTCGTGCATTACGTGCTTCTATAGCCATTATGCAGGGTTTAGAGGTAACAGATAAAGCAAAAAGTCATATAGCAAAAAATGATATGAAAAAAGGAACAGCTGCTATTAATTATTTTGATACGCTTACTAATACATTTGGAAATTCATTAAATGAATCTGATACTATGAATAGACAAAGATAGAATTACAAAATATATAATTGTTTGTAAAGTAAAATACAAAATTATATATTTTTTTTTATATTTATGTTATGATTAATAATAGGGTGATAGTAATGAATATAATACTAAAGAAGATTAAAAATATATTTAGTAATATGGATAAACCATTATTATTTGTTACTATCTTTTTATTTTTGTTTGGGCTTTTTAATATTGTTACCGCTTCTAGTAGGGAAGCTATAAATAACGACGCTAACCTATATTATTATTTTTATAAACATATAGTCATGTTAGGTATAGGATTATTTTTGTCTATTTTTATAGTATTAATTGATACAAAAAATTATAAGAAATGGGTTCCTTTAATTTTTCTATTAATTGTTGGCGTTCTAATTTATTTATTGCTTTATGGGGCTTATCATAGAGGAGCCCAAAATTGGATAGAAATTTTTGGGGTTAGATTTCAACCAAGTGAATTCGCAAAACCAGTTATAATAATTTTTTTAGCTATCTTATTTGAAAAATTCTATAAAAGATTAAGAACTAAAAACATAAATCATTTTAATATTATTGCTATTATACTATTTATCGGTGTTTCCATTCCAGTTATTATTTTTGTACAAAAAGATTTTGGAACGATGATGATTTTAATGTCTATTTTTGGCTTTATGTTTTTAGCTAGTCCAATTTTAAGAATAGAGAAACTTAAAACACTTGGGATTTTATTTGCGGCAGGACTGTTATTTATTGTTATGATCGTTGTTAGGACTGGTAGTTTTTTTACAGATGAGCAACGTTCACGATTTAATTTTTTTAACCCTTGTACCAACTATGAAGATGGTGGGTATCAAGTATGTAATGCTTTTATTGCCATAAATAATGGTGGCTTAACTGGTCTAGGTATCGGTAAAAGTAAACAAAAATATTCCTATATTAACGATCCACATACAGATTCAATTTTTTCAATTTTTGTTGAGGAATGGGGACTTATTACTGCATTTATAATTTTTGTTTGTTATGCCTTAGTTCTTGGGCGAATTCTTGCAATATCTAGTCGTGCAAGTACTATTAGAGGTAAATATATGGCTTTAGGAATAGCCATTTATATATTTATGCATATTTTCTTTAACCTAGGTGGTTTATTTGGAATTATTCCATTAACTGGTGTCCCTTTACCATTTCTAAGTTATGGAGGATCATTCACGATTTGCCTGATGTGTTCGATTGCAGTAGCACAAAGAATTAATATTGAAACAAAATTAGATAATTTAATAGAAAAATAAAAAATGTATTTTTAATCTTTAAGTAAAGTCTTAAGGATTTTTTTATTTAAAATATTTTTACCATAATTTTACATAATTCTATCAAAATTTAAACACATTTATTTTTTATACTGGATATAGTGGAGGTGGTTATAGTAGAAAAATTAAAAACTAAAAATTAAAAATTTAATAATTATGAGGTGATTAAAAAAATAAATAAAAATTGTGATATACTATAAATTGAGGTGTAAATATGTATAATATTTGCTTAGTTGAAGATGAAAAGGATTTAAATCATCTAATTAAATCATACTTAGAGCGAGAAAATTATTCTGTTACATCTTACCTAACAGGTAAAGATGCGATAGACCATATAACTGATGATTTTGACTTATGGGTTGTAGACATCATGTTAGGTGATGAAATAAGTGGTTATGATATTATAAAAAAAATAAGACAAATAGATTCTAATAAACCGGTTATTTTTACCTCAGCTCGTGATCAAGATTTGGATAAAATAATTGGCTTAGAGTTAGGAAGTGATGATTATATAACAAAACCCTATTCTCCTAAAGAATTAATTTTAAGAATAAATAATATTATTAAAAGAGTTTATAATAAACCTCAAAAAAAGATTTATGAAACATACGAAATAGATTTTGAGAAAAGAGTGGTTATCGAAAACTCTAAAGAAATTGAACTTACTACCTTAGAATTTGAATTATTAATGTTATTTATTAATAATCAAAATACATCATTAAGCCGCGATGATATTTTAACAGGTGTTTGGGGTAGTGACTATTTTGGAAGTGATAGGGTTGTAGACGATTTAGTTAGAAGATTAAGACGAAAAATGCCTAAAATTAAAATAAATACTATTTATGGATTTGGATATCGTTTAGTATGAAACCATTAAAAAATAATCTAATGAAACAATTATTTACTATTGGTATTATTATAGTTGGTATTATATCATTAAGTTTAATAATTTTGTTGCCAAAATTGTTATTGCCAATCTATGAAAAAAATATCTATGAATATTTAAAACAACCATTAGAATTAATTGATAATAATATTAATAATAATTATAACGTAACATCAGTTGATATGGCTTATATCTATATTAAGCCTAACAATGAGATTGTTGCATCCAATAATTTTAATAGTATTATAAATGCTGATTATAAATTTGTTTTGGAGAAAGCCGATAAAGAATTTGGTAATTTCCGCTATTTAGGTAAAACCTACTATTATTATACTATGTCGACTGATGATGACTATCGACTATCAATCTCAACTAACAATTATATCTTAGAAATAAGAAAAGACATTCTTTTTACAATATATCCAATTTTATTTATAACATTGTTGATTATATCCGCTTTTCTTGTTTTTTGGGCAAGTAATTTAGCACTAAAAATTGAACATTTAAAAGAAAAAATTGATAATTTAGATAACGATGATTATGTTGATAATTATAGCTATGATTTTGATGATGAATTAAAAGTACTATCTGAAGCAATTGATAATATGAAATTACATTTAAAAAAAGAAGAAGAATATAAAAATCAAATGTATCAAAATATATCACATGATTTTAAAACTCCTCTTACAGTGATAAAATCTTATCTTGAAGCAGTTGAAGATGGTGTAGAAACCGAAGAAGAGGCTGCTAAAATAATCAAAGAACAAATCAATAAATTAGAAATAAAAGTACACTCCTTACTATATTTAAATAAACTAAATTATATTAAAGATTATAATGAATATAAAAATCAAGAAATTGATTTATCACAAATTTTAAAATCATGTATTGAAAAATTCCAAATTCAAAGACCAGAAATTACATTTAAAATATCTATTATAGATAAAAATGTGTTATTTAATGGAACTTATGATATGTGGGAAACAATTATTGATAATATTCTAAATAATTTCATGCGTTATGCAGAAAAAATAGTTAAAATTACTATAAAAAACGGGAAAATAATATTCTATAATGATGGACCAAATATAAACGAAAATGTCTTAGATGATATATTCACTCCGTATACTAAAGGCATTAAAGGGCAATTTGGTTTGGGATTATCAATTGTAAAAAAGACAGTATCACTTCTTGGCTATGAAATCATTGTAAAAAATGAGAGGAAAGGTGTTAGCTTTATGATAAAATAAAAGGTTAGGTACGATGTATCTAGCCTTTTTTATATATACTTTTTTATTTTGTTTAAAATTTCTGTTTTTTGACTATCTGTTGAATTTTTCCATAGAGTCTCAAAAAAAACGCCTAGACCTGGTAATGTTATTTCATCATTTTCTAATATGGCCTCTTCAATTGAAGATTTAATATCACTAGTACTAGCATTCTTAAAATTATTTTTAATACTTTCTCTTATATCTATCTGCATAGAATCACTCCTTAAATATATACTGACTAAAATTTATATTTTTATGCACTTTTTTTATAAAAAATGCCATTATAGGCAATAATATATTTAGTTACCTAATCTTTACATGTAAAGATTACTTATCCCTAGAATTTTGTATATTTATGTGTTAGAATATAAATATATTCACTATGGAGGTGTTTTAAATGTGTGGTTTTGCTGGATTTGTTGATAAAGAAAAAAATAAGAAAAAAATCATTAAAGATATGGCTGATTTAATTAAACATCGTGGTCCAGACTCTGATGGTTATTATTGTGATGACAATGTAGCTTTAGGCTTTAGACGCCTTAGTATTATAGATTTAAATAACGGTAGTCAACCTATTTATAATGAAGATAATACAAAGGTCATTATTTTTAATGGTGAAATTTATAACTATCAGGAATTAAAAGAGGATTTAATCTCTAAAGGTCACACTTTTAAAACTAGTGCTGATACAGAAGTTATTTTACACGGATATGAGGAATACAAAGAGAATATTCTAATGAAATTGCGTGGTATGTTTGCCTTTGTTATTTATGATACCAATAGTAAAGAATTATTTGCTGCTCGTGATTTCTATGGTATTAAGCCTTTTTATTATTATTTGGAAAATGATGAATTTTTATTTTCATCAGAAATAAAAAGCTTTTTAGCGCATCCAAATTTTAAAAAAGAATTAAATAAAGAAATGTTAGAAAGTTATTTAACATTTCAATATAGTGTAGGTGAAGAAACTTTCTTTAAAAATGTTTATAAATTAAGACCTGGTCATTATTTAAAATATAAGGATAAAAAATTAGAAATTGAACAATATTATGAATTAAAATTTGAAGCGGATGACAATAAAACTTTAGAAGAATGGGAAAAGGGTATTAGAGAGCACTTGGATGATTCCATAAAGGCTCATAAAATAAGCGATGTTGAGGTTGGATCATTTTTATCAAGTGGAGTTGACTCATCTTTGATTGCGACTTTAAGTGATGTTGATAAAACATTTACAGTTGGTTTTGAAAATAAAAATTATAGTGAGATAGATTACGCTAAAGATTTATCACAAAAAATAGAAACGAAAAATATAAGTAAAGTAATAACTAAAGAAGAATACTTTGATAGTATTTCTGATATTATGTATTATATGGACGAGCCTTTAGCAGATCCATCATGTATAGCTTTATATTTTGTTGCCAATATCGCTAGCCAAAATGTTAAAGTTTCACTATCTGGTGAAGGTGCCGATGAAATTTTTGGTGGTTATAATATTTATTCAGAGCCTTATACTTTGTCATGGTATTATAAAATACCATATCCAATTAGAAATTTAATTGGAAGAATCGCTTCCATATTTAAACATAAAAGAGGTATTAATTTTTTAATAAGACGTGGTCAAAAACTTGAAAATCGATATGTAGGAAATGCTTTTATTTTTAATAATAAAGAAGTAAAAAAAATTTTATCTTATAAACCATATAAAAAAGGTTATCAAAATATAACTAAATCATATTATGAAAAAGTTAAAAATAAAGATGATGTTACAAAAATGCAGTATATTGATTTTAATTTTTGGTTAATTGGTGATATATTACTTAAAGCCGATAAGATGAGTATGGCTAATTCTTTAGAAGTTAGGGTTCCATACTTAGATAGAATGGTAATTGATTATGCAAGACATCTACCAACTAAGTATAAAGTTGATAAAAATACAACCAAAAAATGTTTTAGGCGTGTTGCTAATGAAGTATTGGAAGATAAAGTTTCGAATAAGAAAAAATTAGGCTTTCCAGTACCAATTCGAAATTGGATTAAAGATGATGATATTTATACAAAGATTAAAACAAGATTTTTGAGTGCAAGTGAATTTTTTAATCCAAATGAAATTGTCAAATTATTAGATGATCATAAGAATGGAAAATACGATAATAGTAGAAAAGTATGGACCATTTATGTTTTTCTAGTTTGGTATGATAGATATTTTGCTTAAGTTTAAATGATAATATTTGATGTTATCATTTTTCTTTTCTAATTTGTCAAAAAATTTTTAATGTAGTAAAATGGCTATATTATAAAATTAATTCACTCCAAAATAGATACTAGAATTTATAAAGTTTTTAGTAAATAATACTCACATTAAAATTTAACAAAATATCAAATTATTGCGTATTATATTTAATACAATATAAAGAAAAAACAGATTTTGTCTTTTTTATTATGAAATTATTTCAATTTATTGTATAATTATATTGGTGAGTAGTATGCAAGATTTATTAATTTCGTTAATACCATTTATTTTATATATGATTTTAAAGTATCGAAAAGCTATTTATATGTTACAACAAAATTCTTATAATGTTAGTAATAGATATTTAAAATGGATATTTAAAAATCCTTTTAAATCACTAATTACTTATGATATATTTCTTTTTCCGTTATTATTAATAGTTTTAGTATTAAAAAATTATTATATGTATGTAGCCTTTTTATTATTTGCGATATCTTTTTATATAGAATTCAGTTTAATTAAAAAAGAACAACAAAAGAAACCATTTGTTATAACGAGTCGTGTAAAAAGATTATTTGTAACATTGTTTATATTATTTATTGCTTTATTATATATAATTTATAAAACTTATAATTTTGATAATATATTATATTATTACTTAATTATTACTTTATTTGGTTACTTATCTTTTATAGTAACTTATATAATTAACATTATAAATATCCCCGCTGAAAAGTTTGTTTATTTCTATTATTTAAATAAGGCTAAGAAAAAATTAAAAAATATGTCTAATTTAGAAATTGTTGGAATTACTGGTAGTTATGGTAAAACAAGTAGTAAAAATATTTTAAATACAATTCTAAGTAGTGAATATAATTCTTATCCAACACCTAAAAGCTTTAATACACCGTATGGACTTATGAAATCTATTAACAATGGACTTGATAAATTTGATAATATTTTTATTGCCGAAATGGGTGCATGTAAACTTAAGGATATAAAAATACTTTGTGATTTAGTTAAACCTAAATATGGAATTATAACGACAATTGGGGTAGCGCATTTAGAAACATTTAAAAACGAAGATAATATTGTTAAGGGGAAATTTGAACTTATTGAATCTTTGCCAAGTGATGGCATTGCAATCTTAAATCGTGATGATAAAAAACAAGTTAATTATAAAATTAAAAATAATTGTCAAGTTATTTGGATTGGCATTGAAAATGAAGCCGATGTAATGGCAACTGATATTGAATTATCAAGTGATGGAACTATTTTTAAAGTCAAGTTTAAAGATGATAAATCTTCATATACATTTGAAACAAAATTATTAGGTAGACATAATATTTATAATATTTTAGATGGTTTAGCCTTAGGTCATGTATTAAATATTCCTATTCCAAAAATGCAAGCTGCTGTTAAGGCATTAATGCCAACAGAACATCGATTAGAATTAAAAAAATATAAAGATATGTATTTAATTGATGATGCTTTTAATTCTAATCCAACTGGTTCAAAAATGGCTTTAGAAGTTTTAAACTTAATGCCAGGTAAAAAAATTATTGTGACTCCTGGTATGATTGAACTTGGTAGTAGCCAGTATGAACTAAATTGCAAATTTGGTGAATATATCGCTGATACCTGTGATGATGTAATTTTAGTTGGAAAACAGCAAACTAAACCAATCTATGATGGTTTGATGCTAAAAAAATATGATAAAAAGCATATATATATATTAAACGATGTTAAAGAAGCATTTATTTTAATTGAAAAATTAAAAGGTAAAGAGACTTTCGTTTTATTAGAAAATGATTTACCAGATTTATTTAATGAGGGAGGATAATATGAGTATTAAGGTTGATTCACGTAAGGTAAAAAGTGGTGACACTTTTGTAGCCATTAAAGGTTTAAATATTGATGGTCATGATTTTATTGATAAAGCTATTTTAAATGGCGCTACTGAAATAATCGCTGAAAAGGGTGACTATAAGGTTAAAACTAAAATTGTTGAAAATACTCGTGTTTATTTAGCTAATTATTTAAAAGAAAAATATAGTAGTGATTTATCAAAAATAAAATTTATTGGTGTTACAGGGACTAATGGTAAGACAACAAGTTGCTATTTAATTTATCAAGCTTTAAATAAATTAGGTGTTAAAACAGCCTATATAGGAACCATTGGTTTTTATGTCGATGGAAAAGTTAAAGATTTAGATAATACCACACCAGATTTAATTGATTTATACGAAATGTTTGATTATTGTATTCAAAACAAAGTTGAAGTGATAGCGATGGAAGTAAGTAGCCATGCTTTAGCTTTAGATCGTGTTTTAAATTTGCAATTTGATTATGCTGCGTTTACTAATTTAACCCAAGATCATTTGGATTTTCATACATCTTTAGAAAATTATAAAAAAGCTAAAATAAAGCTGTTTGAAAATTTAAGAAATAATAAATTTGCGATTATAAATGGTGATAATCCATATTATAAAGATTTTTGCTTAGAACAAAATAATAATATTATTTATGGAACTAATTCTAATGCTGATTATAGGATTACTTCTTATAATTTAAATATCGATTCTAGCGAATTTACATTTATATATGATGAAGTAGAGTATAATGTTAAATTAAATATTCCTGGTAAATATAATGTTTATAATTATATGAATCTTCTTATTATTTTAAATAAAATGGGTTATAGTATTGAGCAGTTAATCGAATTATCAAAAACGTTAAATGCGCCAAGTGGTCGTTTTGAGTCATTTAGATATAAAGACGCTGTTATTGTTATAGATTATGCTCACACACCAGATGCAGTAGAAAATATTATTAATAGTGCTAATGAATATAAAAAAGGGCGTATTATTACAATTATTGGTTGTGGTGGTGATCGTGATAAAACTAAACGGCCAATCATGGGTTCTATTGCAACTAACAAATCTGATTTTGTAATATTCACTAATGATAATCCACGAACTGAAGATGAAAAAGCTATTATGAGTGATATTACTAGTTCTTTATCAAAAAATAATTTTATAATTAAATATGACCGTAAAGAAGCAATTGAAGAAGGAATCAAGATGCTCCATCAAAATGATATTTTACTTATTTTAGGTAAAGGTCATGAGGACTATCAAATTATAAATCATGAAAAAGTTCATTTTAGCGATTTAGAAACAGCTAAAGCATTTATAAGTAATAATTAAAATAGGAGAAGATTATGAAAAAACTAAATTTAAATAAAATAGATATATTTAGAATTATTATATTGGCTATATTAAGTGTATTTTTAATTTTTAATATAATTAAACTATTCACAAATTCATCTAAAGAAGAAAAATTAACTGAAGAATATTTTTTAAATCTTATGACAAATTATAAGTTAGAATATATGGATATAAATAATGCAACAATTAATAATATAAATGAGTTATCAAACAATTTTAAATTGCAATTAGCCCTTAATGGGATTGAATCAACTGATGAAGAAGATGTAGAAAAATATTTGACAGATATTTTTGGAAATGATATAGATATTGAATTTACTGATGTGACTGATAATGATACGATTGTTTACAAATATGAAAATAATAAATTTAGCCTAAATAGTGAATATAATAATAAAGATATTATCATGTCAGACCATATTGATGTTACCAACTTTAAAAATAGTAATGATATTTATGAATTAACTATAACGAAAATATTTTATAATATGCAAGATGGTAATTTAAAAAATGGTTTTTTTGGTAGCTATGAAAATGCCTTATTATCAAAAAACAATAATTATAATTTAGATAATGCATTGTTTACATTAGAACTTACAGAAAATTTAGATGAAAATAAGAAATTGATAGAAAATTATTATAATGAACATAAGGATGAACTAAAGGAAAAATTGACAAAATATAAATACACCTTTAAAAAACAAGATAGCAATTATATATTAATAAAATATGAAGTATTAAAATAAAGATAACTAAGGTTATTTTTATTTTAATATTTTTATATATCATAAATAATTATTTTAAAATACTATATTAATTAACAATATTATATATTTTTTATTTATATATGCTATTATAACGAAGATAAATTATCATATTATCATTGGTTTATTTAAAAAAATTGTTAAAAGGCAAAAGAAAAACGTCTAAGACGCTTTTTTTAAACAATGTGATAGTTGCCACTTGAATATTGATTGGAATTAAATGAAGAATTACCAATCGTATTTATAGAACTCTCTAATTTAGAAACACGAGCATCTAAATTATTGATTTGTCGTTGCATTTGTGCCATTTGTTGTTCAATAGTATTAGAGCTAACACCATCTTGACTTATTGAATATTGTGGTGGCATCTGAACATTCCCAGGAGCCATAACAGGTGGCATCATATTAGGAGCCATCATACCAGGATTCATCATAGGACCTACTTGTGGGTATGGCTGATATACAGGGTATGGATTCATTCCACAATTTCTATCTTTTTTCACTTTACACTCTCCTTTAATTATTCTAATTAATTATATGCTATTATCATGAATATGTGATATAATTAATTAAAGTATGGTGATTTTATGCGACTTAGAAAAGTAAAAAATGCTCAAATAAAAATAGATGAATCTAACTATATAATAAAAAATCCCACAACTTATAAAGGAAATTTTAATTGCATTTTTAAAAACGATAACCCGATATATATAGAAATAGGAATGGGTAAAGGGGACTTCATTATTAAAAATGCGTATGAGTATCCTAATATTAATTTTATTGGAATTGAAAAATTTGATAGTGTTATGGTTAGAGCAGTAGAAAAATTAGAAGATATAGACTTGCCTAATTTAAGATTAATTAAAACTGATGCTTTAGAAATTCAAAATATCTTTAATAAAGAAATTTCTTGTTTATATTTAAATTTTTCTGATCCTTGGCCTAAAAAAAGGCATACTAATCGACGATTAACTAGTTTACTTTTTTTACAAAAGTATGATTATATTTTTAAAAATAGTAAAAAAATTATTATGAAAACTGATAATCGCCATTTATTTGAATACTCTATAAAATCATTTACTGATTATGGCTATAAAATTGAGCATCTTAGTTTGGATTTATATGCCGATGATGTGAGTCTAAATATCCAAACTGAGTATGAAAAAAAATTTGTTGCTAAAGGAATGACAATTTATTATATTGAAGTAACTAAATAAATATTTTCATCTTAAAAAAACTTTATTTAATTCTGTAATTTTGTTATACTTATATAAGAGTGGTGAAATATGAAAAAGATAATTTTAATTGTACTTTGTTTACTTTTATTTACTGGTTGTACAATTGTTAGAATAGATACTGATAATATTGATAATATTATTGATGTAGTACTATCAAAAAATAATAAACTTTATAATCGTGTAGGAAAAGGATATAAATATTATGTACCTCGTGGTATGAGTTATATCGATACAACCGAGTTAAATGATAAATTGTACTCTAATGGTTATTATTATTATCTTTATATAGATGTAATTAGTTATTATAATAAAATTGCGTTTACTTATAAGGAAAATAAGGATGCCTATTATTCACGCTATATTGATATTAATGGACAGGAAGGATACTTAGAGATTAATAAAGTAAATGATCGTTATTTAATTGAATTTATGTATAATTATGCTAAAATTGAGGCAATGGTATATGAAGATGATATAAATGATGTCATTCTAAATTCAACATACATTTTATCAACTATTAAATTTAATAATAATGTTATTAAACTAATGCTTAATGATGAGTATTTTGTTAATAAAGAGGAAAAATATGATATTTTCACATCACGAGTTGAAAATACAGATAATTTAAAATATGATACTAATGAATAAATGAAAGAATAAGGTGATTTAAATGGGATTAATAGATAAATTTAAAAATATGTTTACAGAAGAGGTTGAAGAAGAAGTAGTAGAAGATAAACAACCAATTAAAAGTGAACGCATCGAAAAAGAAGAAACGCCAAAGAGAAGTACTGATTATCAACCTAAACCAGTACCTACAAGGATAAATTTATCACGATCTACAACTTCTTTAGAAGATAATGATATTATTAAAAAATACAAATTGGATGAACCAGTTATTCAGCATGAGGATAAAAGTAATTCTGTTTTAGAAGAAAAAAAAGTTTTAAAAAGAGAAGAAAAATTTGTTTTTCCAGTCTATTTTGATGATAAAGATTTTGAAAAAATAGAAGAAAAACCTAAAAAGGTTGAAGCAAAAAAGCCTATAGAAAAAAAGGAAATTTATGGGGCTAAAATTGAAAAAAAGGAAGAACCAAAGATTTTTAAACCAACTCCAATTATTTCGCCTATTTATGGTGTTCTTGATAAAAATTATCATAAAGAAGATATTTCATCGAAAAAAGTTGTTCGCCAAGAATATCGTGATCCATCAAAACCATTAACAATTGATGATGTTAGAAAAAAAGCTTATGGGACATTGGAGGACGATTTAGAAACATCATTATTTACAAAATCGTCAATATTCATGGAACCTGATAATGATAAAGAAGAAAAAGAAGAGAGTAAAAATAATCTTTTAACAGATTTGGTTGATGATAATGAATATAGTAGTGTAGATGAATTTTTAAATTCTCCAATTGAAAATTATAAAGCTAAACATGAACAAGATGATGAAATGGAAACTGAATTTAATTTAAATAATACTTTAGACAATTTAGAATTATCCATTAATAATACTCTAGATAATATGGATGAAGAAAAAGATGCTACATCTTCTTTAGATGATTTAATTATCAATTCTTATGATGATGATAATTTAGTGGAAGATTATATTATGAATAATAATACAAAAATTGAAGAAACTAAAGATGACGATGATTTAACACAAAGCGATTTATTTAATTTAATTGATTCAATGTACGAGAAAGGTGACGAATAAAATGGATTTAATGTATGATATTTTTCCTGTCATATTATTTATATTAGCGATTATATTATTAGTAGTATTAATTATTTTAGTGTTTAGAATGATTAATACTTTAAAGAAAGTTGATGAAATTGTCACTAATGTAAATACTAAGGTTAGTAAATTAGATGGAGCTTTTGATGTAATTGATACTCTAACCGATACTTTATCAAGCATTAATGATAAGGTTGTAAGTTTTATAGCTAACAGTATTAGAAAATTATTTAAAAGAAAAAATAAAAAAGGAGACGATGATAATGAAGAATAAAGAAGGAAAGAAAAAAAGAGGCTTAGGTAAATTTATATTAGGAGCAGGTGTAGGAGCGACATTAGGTGTTCTATTTGCACCTAAAAAAGGTAGTGAAACAAGAAAAGAATTGAAACAAAAAATTGATGAATTAATTGAAAAGGTCAAAAATATAGATGCTAAAGAGGTAAAAGAAAATATAGAGGCTAAAATTTTTGAAATTAAAACTGAATTAGAAGATTTAGATAAAGAAAAAGTTTTAAAAATTGCGAAGAAAAAAGCTAATGATATAAAAAATATGGCTGAAGAATTAGTTAGCTACGCAATTGAAAAGGGCACTCCTGTTTTAGAAGACGCTGCTGTAGCCGTTAGGGAAAAGGCTATTGCGGTAACTCGTGAAGTCTTAAAAAAACTTGAAGGAACTGAAAAATAATAAATACGGCAACTTCTGAAATTCATAAGAGGTTGTCATTTTTGTTTACAATTTATATACAACCAATTGTGTAAATAAATTAAAAATTTGAAAAATATAATTATTTATAGTATAATTATTATTATTGAGGTGGATATATGAAATTTTTAGAATTTTTAAAAAAGCATTGCCTTTTAGTTATTGCTTTAGTAATTATCTTGATTGTTTTAATTGTAGGTGTTGTTGTTGCTAAAAATTTATTTTTCTCTAGCCATGGTGATATTTTTGGTAATAGACTAGATGGAATAGAAGAACATAAGATGACAAATGAACAATTAGATAAAATTAAAAATGAATTAGAAAGTTTAGAACAGATTATTAGTGTTGATAATAATATTGTTGGAAAAAGGGCAGACTTTATAATTAAAGTAAAGTCCGATGTTGATATTATTACTTCTAAAGGATTTGCTGATAAAATTCTTGAATATTTACCAGATGATGTTAAAAGTTTTTATGATATTCAAGTTATGATAGTTAACGAGGATTCAGAAAATCAAAATTATCCAGTTATTGGTTATAAACATAAAACGAAAACGGGATTCACGTTTTAAAAGTTAGGTGTAGGAAATGAAAAAAAATAAATTATTAATAGGTATTATTATTAGTGTAGTAGTTGTTATATCAGGAATATCAATTTATTTTCTTCTAACCAAAGAAGACCAAACTACAACATTAAACATTATTGAAAAACAATGGATTGAAAGTAACAAAAATCAGCGATTTGATTTTTCAATAGTTACAGATGTTCCATTATTTAGTTATGAAGGTAAAGGTATTTTCTTAGATTTTTTAGATAATATGGAAGAAGTCACAGGATTAAAATTTAACCGTATATCAACGAAATTGGATGCAACATCAACATCTGATTATGGATTTGATATCGTTGATACTAAAGATGATGGTGATATTTTAATCTATGAAGATAATTATATTATTTTGGCTAATAAAAATGTTAGATATGAAAATTTAAAAGATATTGATAATCTAGTTATTGGAACCTTAAGTTCAGAGGTTTCACAAATTGATTATTACTTAAAGGGCGTTAATGCCACATTTAAAACTAGTGAAGATATTGATGGTTTGTTTGAAGCGATTAAAAACGATCCTAAAAACAATATTGTTCCTCTTGTTGATGCGATTATTTTGCCCAAAACGCTTTATTTAGATCAGATTTTAACTTACAAAGACTATAATATTAGTTATAATATTACGGAATTTTCAAAAAAGATTGTGTTAAAATTAGGTGATAATGATCGTTTAAATGATATTTTAATTAAATATTATAATAAGTGGTCAACAGAGAATTTTGATAATGCTTTTAATGATTATCTACTTGATATATATTTTTCAGCTAATGACATAGATGAAAAACAAAAAGTTCAATTCCGTAGCAAAAGATATATATATGGGTATGTTAATAATGCTCCATTCGATATGGATGATAATGGTATAAATACACAGATAATAAATGACTTTATGAAGTTTTCAAATACAGAAGTATCATTTGAACACTTTAATTCCTATAGTGATTTAATAAATGCCTTTAATCAAAATAATATTGATTTTATGTTTAATAATGTTGCTAATAAAGATTACGACTTAGATGTATTTACAACAACATCAAATTATGATGAGGCATTTGTCGTTGTTTCAGATAAAAGTAATGAATTAGTCATAAACTCCATTAATTCATTATTAAATCATGATATTAATGTTATAAGTGATACTAAAATTGCTGCTTATTTAGATAGCCAAGGATTTGATGTAAATGGTCACAAGAACATTGATCAAATTATAAATAATATTGATTCTTCGGATTTAATTGTCATTGACTATCTTACATATAAATATTATCTTAATACACATTTTAATAATAGTGATTTAAAATATATATTTAATTTAAATGATGATTATAATTATATTGTTAGAGATATTTCTGATAATGAGATTTTTTATAATTTGCTTAATTTTTATTTATCATTTATGAACGATAAAAAATTAATTAACAGTAAATATAATTCTATATCTACAGAAGTTACTAGTAGTTTTGATTACCGTACATTAATTACAACTAGCGGAATTATCATTTTATTAGTTTTAGCATTCCTTTTGATTAAAAATATATCAAAAACTAAAAAAGCCTCTAGTAGTTTAACTAAGGAGGATAAATTACGTTATATAGATATGCTAACGTCGTTAAAAAATAGAAACTATCTAAATGATAATATTGAAAAGTGGGATAATAGTGAAGTATATCCACAAACTATTGTTATAGCTGATTTAAATAATGTTGCTTATATTAATGATAACTATGGTCATAATGAGGGTGACAATTTAATTAAAGAAGCTGCAAATATTTTAATTAAAAACCAAATCTCTAATTCTGAGATTATTAGAACTAACGGTAATGAATTCTTAATATATTTAGTTGGTTATGAGGAAAAACAAATTATTTCCTATATAAGAAAACTAAATAAAGAATTTAAAGAATTAGCCCATGGCTTTGGTGTTGCTTTAGGCTATAGTATGATTAACGACGCCATTAAAACTATTGATGATGCTATTAATGAAGCAACATTAGAAATGCGAAATAATAAAGAGGAAGCGAATAATTAATATTTGCTTCTTTTAAAAGGAGAAAAAGAATGGTTAAAAAGATTAAAGCGATTTTAAAAAAACTGTATTGTATAATTAGAAAACCTGAAATGCTTATTCTACCAGCAAATTTGGCTTTTTTTCTTGTACTATCAGTTATTCCTATTTTTATTTTAATTGGTTTAATAGCCTCAACTTTTTCACTTTCTTTGGATGCTGTAATTGACTTTATTGGTGAAAATCTACCCTCACAAGTAACTGAGATTTTAGCAACCTTCATTAGTGGAAAAGGAATCGATTTTAATGTCGGATTTTTTACAATCACTGCTTTTATTTTAGCTTCTAACGGACCACATTCAATTATTGTCACATCTAATACTCTTTATAACTTTGAACAAGGTAGTTACTTAAATCGACGTATAAAAGCTATAATCCTAACCATATTATTAGTAATGCTATTTATCTTTATTATTGTCGTTTTAGCTTTTGGTAATAGTATTCTAATGGCAATTTTTGAAATAGGTATTTTAAAAAACTTTTCTAATTTTGCTTATTCATTATTTGTGTATTTAAAATGGCCTATTGCTTTTTTTATCATTTTTTTCAACATTAAACTTATATATACAATTGCTCCAGATAAAAATGTACCTAGTAGATATGTAAATAAGGGAGCAATTTTTACCACTTTAGGATGGGTTTTGACAACTGCTATTTATTCTTATTATGTTTCACATTTTTCTAAATATGACATTTTTTATGGTAGCTTATCAAATATTATTATTTTAATGATGTATATTTATTTTTTATCATATATTTTAGTTTTAGGAATTGCTATCAATAGTAATTCTTATGAAGTGCTAAAAAGTGGCAGTATAGATACAAATTAACTAATTATAATAATATTAGATACATATGTGTTACCAGTATGTATTCAGATGTAGACTGTAGCGTACTAAACCTAGTTTAATTGGAACTAAAGAAGTATGGATATCGGTAATTTTCTCCTTTTTTTATTTAATTAAAAAATCAAACGAAGACAAATTGTTTGATTTTTTTTATGATTAAGAATTTTAAATCATAATGAATCTAAATTATAATAAAATTATATAGGTGGTATTATGAAAATAATTGATAACTTTCGCGAATATATGGTTAACAATGAATTTGTAATAAATATCTATAATGATAAAATTAATATTATTAATTATACAAGCTTAGGAACTATTGATGATAATAAAATATCTGTCAATAGTGATGATAAAAATGTTTTAATAACAGGCGAAAAATTAGTATTAAACAAATTATTGAATGATGAAATTTTAATATCTGGAGTAATAAAAAAAATAGAATTAAGGTGAATATATGAAGAATTCTTTTTTATCTAGTTTTAAAAGTTCTATTAAATTAAATATTAAAGGTAAAAATATTAATCGCTTTATTAATCGTTTAGTTAAACAAAATATAGAAATACTTGATTTAAAAAATATTAATTATAAAGAAGTAGAAATAAGAATTTATAAAAGTGATTTAGAAAAAGTAGAAAAGATTAAAACAACATATGAACTACAAGAAGTAAATATATATGGTCTGATTAAAATAAAAAAAATACTAAATAAAAATAAGATATTATTATTTTTTATGTTTATAGGATTTGCTTTTCTATTACTACTCACAAATATTATTTTTGATGTTGAAGTGGTCCATAATAAAAAGGAAATTCAGGAGTTATTGATTAGTGAACTGAAAAAATATGGAATAACCGAAAAGAAATTTGTTAAAAGTTTTAAAGATATCGAAAAAATAAAAGAAGAAATTTTAAATAAATATAAGGATAAATTAGAATGGATTGAAATTGAACGGAGTGGAACTAAATATATTGTTAGAGTAGAGGAAAGGAAAATACCAATTACTAATGAAAAGGAGGAAAATAGAAATATTGTTGCAAAAAAATCGGCAGTGATTAAAACAATTATTGCGGAAAATGGAGTCGTTGTTAAAAATATTAATGACTATGTTAAACCAGGCGATATTATTGTGTCAGGCAGTGTCTATTTAAATGAAACGTTAAAAAATGTTGTATCGGCTAAAGGTAGTGTTTATGGTGAAGTATGGTATAAGAGTAAAGTTGAAATACCTTTTGTTTATAATGAGGAAAATTATACGGCAAATACTAAAAAGGTATTAACGCTCAAATTTTTAAATCAACGATTTGAATTATTCAATTTTCATAAATTTGAAAATAAGGAAATTGAAGAAAAAAAGTTATTAAGTCACAATTTTTTGCCAATTAGCCTTGTATATGAAAATCAGCGAGAGGTGGAAAAAACCGACAAAATATATACAATTGATGAGGCCATTGCTATTGCTAGAGAAAAAAGTATTAAAGCTATGGAAAGTAAATTGAATGACAAAGAATATATAATTTCTTCAAAAGATTTGAAAGTTGATATAAAAGAGAGTAAAATAGAATTAGAAATGTTTTTTTCCGTCTATGAAGATATAACAGATTATCAAGTTATAGATAATATTAGTTTGGAGGAGCAAGAACAGGAGTGATGTTGTGTTACAAAAAACAATTATCGAATTATTATCTAATGTGTGGCCAACATTATTTCTATTCACTATTATTGTTTCCTCATTGAGAATTACTTATATAATTCACAACAAAATAAAATTTGTTTTATATAAAGAATTATTAACCCTTGGTTTCATTTTATATATCATGTTTTTATTTTATGTTGTAACTTTTCAGGACGTTGATTGGAGTACTTCTAATTTTGTACCATTTAGGGAAATTATGCGTTATGAATTTGGGAGCAAATTGTTTATTAAAAATATTTTAGGAAATATGCTCATGTTCTTACCATACGGCTTCTTTGTTGGATATTATGTTCGAAGCGAAAAATGGTATGTTGGCTTGATATTAAGTTTAATTACATCAATTTCTATTGAAGTAACACAGATGTTAATTGGGCGAGTATTTGATATTGATGATATTATGCTTAATATTTTGGGAGGCATGCTAGGATTTTATATATTTATATATTTGAATAAAATAAAAAATCATCTACCAAGTTTTTTTAGAAGTCAATTGTTTTTAAATTCTTGTGTAATTATCATAATAATTTTAATAATTTTATATTTGTTTAACTTTATAAATATTGGTGGTATTTTATGAATAATGTGGAAATAATAAATGAAACAGGTATTGATTTAGACTATATTAAAACGATGAAAGATTTAATTGAATATGCCATAAAACATGAAAAAATAAAAAATGTTATCTTTAATATTATCATTGTTGATAATAAATATATTCATAAATTAAATAAAGAATATCGAGGAATTGATCGACCAACTGATGTTATCAGTTTTGCTTTAGAAGATAATGAAGATTTAATTGAAAGTGATTTGCGCGTTTTAGGTGATATTTATATTTCTATTGATAAAGTCTATGAACAAGCTAAAGAATATGGCCATAGTAATTTACGAGAAATTTGCTTTTTAATGATACATGGTTTTTTACATCTTTTAGGTTATGATCATATAAAAGAAGAAGAAGAAAAAGTAATGTTTGCAAAACAGGAGGAGATATTAAATGGATTCGGCATCACGCGATGAGCAAAAAAAAAGAGGCTTAAAAAGATTTTTTAAAAGTTTTGGCTATTCGATAGAAGGACTAAAATATGCTTATAAATATGAACAAAGTATGTTCATTCATCTTACTATGCTATGTTTTGTAATTATATTTGGACTTATCTTAAGAATATCATTAATGGAATGGATTATTTGTACAATTTTATGTGGATTAGTAATTGCGACTGAACTTATTAATACAGCTATTGAAGCAGTTGTCGATTTAACTTGCCCCAAAATTCATCCTTTAGCTAAAATTGCTAAAGATACAGCCTCAGCTGCTGTTTTCGTTTTTGCTATTACAGCTGCGATTGCAGGCTCAATTATCTTCGTTCCTAAGATAATTGATTTTATAAATGCTTTATAATGTAATGAGTATAGGTGATTAATATGTTTGAAAATTGGTTTAATAAAAAAATATCAACAAAAAATCTTTATTATTCTGCTTTAAGGTATTGTGTTGTAAAACAATCGATTCCCAATAAATATTTTTTTTTCAGTACTTTATATCACTATGAGTTTGAGGTTATAAAAAAAGTCATCTTGGTCAAAAAAATAAGAAAAAATTGTTATCAAGATATTTTTACCAAAAACATCTATAAATTTGAATTTGATGATTGTAACATTGGAGATTTTTTCATTAATGCAACTATTCCAATTTCTATTTCAGCACCATATATCACATATAGTGAGGCTGCTGAATTATTGAACCGAATAAATAATGCAAATTGTGACAAAGATACAGTGAATAATGATAGTGCAAATTCATTTCAAAAGAAAAAAACATTAATCAATTTCGACTAATGTTTCATTTAATATTTCTAAATTTAAAGAGTTAGTTTCTAATTCTTTTTTAATTTTTCAAAATTTTCTATAGTCAAACTACATTCATAAATAATATATTTTTTTATTCTGCATATAATATTATTGAATATGCTTATAATGCCATATCGATACCATATAATATTATATTGACAACATACAATATTATATGGTAATATTAATTCAGAAAAAGAGGTGGAGAATATGGAACCATTGACAAGCGCAATTAGTGTTCAAGTAGATAATCATGATAAAGAAGTTGCAAATGGAATTTTAAAAAGTTTAGGACTTAATATGAGTACATTTGTAAATATGGCTATTAAACAATTGATATATAAAGATGGTTTACCATTTGAGGTTAAAAATCCTAAACCTAGTGAACATTTATTAGAAGCACTACAAGATGGTGAAAATATATTAAATGGAAAAATAAAGGCAAAAGGCTATCATAATATGTATGAAATGATTGAGGATTTAAAAAAATAAATGTTTAATTTGCAAAGTACAAAGTATGAAGTAAAATTTACCAGTCAATTTAAAAAGGATTTTAAAAAAGTTTTGAAACAAGGTAAAGATGAAAATAAATTTTTAGACGTTCTTAATGTATTAGCAAATGGTCAAGAATTGTCGTCTAAATATAAAAATCATAATCTTATAAATAATAAAATGTATAAAGATTGTTATGAATGCCATATTGAGCCAGACTGGCTTTTAGTTTATAAAATTGAAGACGATTCATTAATTCTATTGCTTTTTGCAACTGGAAGTCATAGTGAATTATTTAAGTAAAAATATATTGTAAATTGAAAGAAAAACATTAATCAATTTCGACTAATGTTTCATTTAATATTTCTAAATTTAAAGAGTTAGTTTCTAATTCTTTTTTTATTTTTTCAAAATTTTCTATAGTCAAACTACATTCATAAATAATATTGTTATCATATTCTTTATAAGTAATTTTAGTATCTTTTAAAATATTATCAATTTTTTTGATGTTATCATAAGAAAATTCAATTTTAAAATTTATGCCGTTAGTTAAATTAACTATTTCTATATTATTTAAACATTCTGTTATAGCTTTAGTATATGCCCTAACTAAACCACCAGCTCCTAATTTAATGCCACCAAAATATCTAATAACAACAGCCAAAATATTTGTTAAATTATTATTTTCTAAGACATTTAAAATAGGCATACCAGCGGTTCCCCCTGGCTCTCCGTCATCATTAAATCTTTTTATATTACCAGTAATATATGAGTAACAGTGATGGGTTGCATCTTTATATTCTTTCTTTAAAAAATCTAGTTTGTTTTTAACTTCTTCTTCATTATTAATTTTTATTAATTTAGTAATAAATTTTGATTTATTTACTATAATTTCATTAGTTATGTTTTTTTTGATTGTTTTCAATTAAATCACCGTTATAATTATATATGATTTATTTTATTTTTTCAAATTATATATAATAGTTAGTATAAATTTATAATTAAAAATTTAATTATTTAGATTGTTAACAAGTAGTATAATGTGTTTAGGAAATACTAATTGTTGGGTACTTGCCGATTTTCTTATGAGAGGAGGCTGATAATTATGTCTAAGAAAGACTTTTTAATTTTTGCTTTGATTTTAATTATCCTTTTACATATAGCCCTACTTTTTACTTTTGTAATCTAGTAACTATGAAAAAGAAAAGTACTCAATTTACCTTACGTAGATTAAGTACTTAAACAAATAACTTTGGGTAAGTACTCAACGTGCTAAGTTTAAGTATTTCCCTTTTTTATTATATTCAAGTTGCCTTGACATATTCATATTATCATATTTAGCTACTTTTGTCAAAAAGTTTCAATTGTTTATTTATAAAAGTTTCAATTGTTTATTTATAAAATATTATTTACATAACTAAAATTAGATGTTATAATAGGTAATATTTTAAAGGGGAAATAAATTTATGAATGACAAGAGTATAAAAAATATTAGTACGAAAGACTTATATATGAGTCGTTTAATTGAAATAGTTGATGAAGTTGATAACGATGCAATTATAGGGAAAAAAACTTACTATTGGTGATTATGTATTAGTTAAAAAAATAATAATGCAAATTGTGTTGATATTTTAACTAATATAGAATATGGGCTCTATAATCAGTGGGATACTGATAAATATAATGGTGGTGAAGTTAGGGTTTCAATTATGAAACCAATAAATATAGATGAAGCATTTATATCTTATTATGATGCTGCAAAATTAATTCGCAGTCAACGTATTGCTGATGGTGGAGAAGATTTTAAAAAGGTAAAAGTTAAGAAAATAGGAAGAAAAGAGGATTAATTTTAATTCTTTTTTCTTATGCCATGGTATAATAAAATTAGTTGGTGATTTAAATGGATGAAATAAATCAAAAAATAAAACAAAAATTAAGCTTAGTACCTGAAAAACCAGGCTGTTACCAAATGAAAAATTGCGATGGTGTAATTATTTATGTTGGTAAAGCTAAAAGATTAAAACGACGCTTAAGTTCTTATTTTAGAGGGACTCATACTGGAAAAACAGCTAAACTAGTTAGTGAAATTGTTGATTTTGAATATATTGTTGTTGAATCAGAAATTGAGTCATTAATTTTAGAAAATAATTTAATTAAAAAATATGACCCTAAATATAATATTTTATTACGTGATGATAAAAGTTATCCTTATATTGAATTTATAAATGAGGATATACCAAAATTATCAATTGTTAGAAATATTAATCGTAAACGAAAAAAAAATACTAATTTATATGGACCTTATCCAAATGTTACAGCTGCAAGGAATACTGTTAATTTATTAAATAGATTATATCCTTTACGTAAATGTAAGACATTTGATAAGAAACCTTGCTTATATTACCATATTCACGAATGTTTAGGATATTGTCAGTATAAGATTGATAAAACAATAACTGATCAAATAAAAAATGAAATAATTCATTTCTTGAATGGTGATCATAGTTTTATAACTAAAAAAATTGAAGATGAAATGTATCTTCAAAGTGAAAATATGAATTATGAAAAAGCTAAAGAATTAAAAGAGATGCTTGATTATATAAAACTTGTTTTAACAAAACAAAAAGTTGAAATAAAAGACAATATTAATACCGATATATTTGGTTTTTATACAGATAAAGGCTATTTATCTATGCAAGTATTTTTTATTCGTGGTGGAAAAATTGTTGAAAAACATTCTAAAATTATGCCTTTAATAGATGAATTAGATGCGGAAGTTAATAGGTATATAGCTACATTTTATGATAAAGGTATAATACTACCTAAAGAAATTATTGTACCAAGTATTGTTGATGAAAAACTTTTATTTGAATATTTAAATGTTAAAATAATTAAACCACAAAAAGGTGTTAAAAATAAATTAGTTGAGATGGCCAATAATAATGCGAAAATTTTATTAGAAGAAAAATTTGAACTTATTAAAAGAGACGAAGAAAAGACAATTGGAGCAAACGAAGAGTTAAAAAATATTTTAGGTTTAAATAAACTAGATAGAATTGAACTTTTTGATAATGCCCATTTATTTGGAACCTTCAATGTTTCAGGAATGGTCGTTTTCATTGATGGAAAGCCAAGTAAAAATGATTATCGAAAATTTAAAATAACTCTAGATAAAAATGATGATTATGGAACGATGCATGAAGTTATCTACCGTAGATATTTTCGTGTTTTAAAGGATGATTTAACCAAACCAGATTTAATTATTGTTGATGGTGGTCTAGGACAAATTAATGTCGCTAGAGAAGTCATTAATTCACTTGGTTTAAGTATTCCTGTTGTGGGATTAAAAAAAGACGATCACCATGCTACTAATGCACTATTAGCTCATAATCCAATCGTTGAAATACCAATCGATAGAAAAAGCAATTTATTTTACTATTTAGAAAGAATGCAAGATGAAGTTCACAACTTTACAATTAATTATCATAAACAAATAAGGAGTAAGGGTAGCTTATCTAGTACTTTAGATAATATTGAAGGAATAGGTGAGAAAAGAAAAAAAGAATTATTAAAAAAATATCACAATATAACTAAAATGAAAGAGGCCAGTATAGAAGAATTATCAAAAATTATTCCTGAAAAAGTAGCTAAAAATTTATTAGAATTTTTAAATAATCTATAAAAATAGAGACAAATTTTTGTCTCTATTTTCTTAAGTAGAAAGTCTTAACTATATTTTTAGCATTCCTATCATGATTAATAAAAATTTCCCTAAGACCATCTGAAATATTTATACCATTTTTTTCTTGGGTAATTTCTAATAATTTCTCAATATTTATATCCATTAATTTATTTATATATTCTTGAAACATATCATCATTTTTAATTAAATTACTAGTATTGTTATCATGAATATCAAGGTTTAATAATGGATTTCGATATATAGTAGGTGGCATCATAAAAGAAAGTTCATAATCAAATAATGGGGCTAATCTAATCTCTTTATCATCTTTTTTAAAGAAAAAATTTCGTTGATGTCGATCTTCCATATTCGAATATAAATCGCGAATGCTCATTTTTATAATATCTTGCAATAATAAATATTCTTTATCATTATTTTTTTGACATAGTTGTTTAATTAGATCTAAACGTTCTGATAATTTTTTATTCGATGTATCAATTTTTAAATCGTCAAAAGTCAAATAACGATAATTATTATCAAAAAAGTTTTCAGACATTAAACAAGTATCAAAACAACAATCTTCAAATTTTTTAGCAATCTTATAACTAACACTCTCTAATTCAAAGTAATTAGATATTTCTTGACCAAGTAGTTCGTTAAAAAATTTTAAATAACTATTTGGCTTTTTAATAAAAAACCATTTATTATCAATTTTAATCCAATTTCTTATATAATTGAGTGCATTATTAGATATATATGTTATTGGTATGCCTGTTTCCATAGAAATTAACTCTACTTTTTGCTTATCACTTTCATATATTGGTTGCATTTCACTAATTGTTATCGGTTCTTTATAAAAACTTATATTTATCATATTATCTTCTGAAAGGTTTAAACCTTTTATAATTTTGCTTTCCATAAAATTTCCCCCTTTTTTTCAAATATTATAACCTTAATAATTAAAAAGTCAATATTAAACCGAAAGTTGACTAAAAATAGATGGTAGGGTATAATTAAGATAATAATATTAGTAGAAAAAAGGTGGAAAAATGAAAATCACTAGTGTTGATTTAGTTATTAGTGCCGTAAGACGTAGTCAATATCCAACAGACGAATTACCAGAATATTTATTAGTGGGGCGTTCTAATGTTGGCAAAAGCAGTTTTATCAATACCATTATAAGTCGCAAAAATTATGCTAGAACTTCTTCTAATCCTGGAAAAACACAAACAATAAATTTTTATTTAGTTAATAATAGTTTCTATTTAGTTGATGCTCCGGGTTATGGTTATGCCAATTTAAGTAAACAGAAACAAAAAAAGTTTGGTTTAATGATGGAAGATTATTTAGTAAATAGACCTAATTTAAAACAAGTTTTTATGTTGATTGATTTTCGAAATAAATTAAGTAATGATGATACAATAATGTATAATTTTTTAAAACATTATAAAATACCTGTTACAATTGTTGCTACCAAAACCGATAAAGTAGGAATTACATTACAACAAAAACAAAGAGCACAGCTACTAGAAGATTTAGAATTAGTTGTCGGAGACGATTTTGTGATGTTTTCAAATGTTACTAAATTGGGTCGTGATGAAACACTAGAAAAAATAGAACGAACAATGTAAGCGCAAATTTCAATCTTATTCATACAATAATTTAGGTGGTAAGATGAAAATTAATGTAATTGATGAAGATATTATTATTTATTTAAATAAATATTATACAAAACAAATTGATTTTTTGGACTTAAATACCTTAGAAGAATATATGAATGATTTATTTCTAAAACTTAAAAATTGTTATAATCTTAAAGTAAATGGTTATTATAGTATTGATGCATATATAGATGATAACTATGGTGTTATTATTACAATGAAACATGAGGATATTGAATATTATGATTATTTAATTGATCAAATCGATACACAAGTGACGATTCATAGTAATGCCAAATTTTTATATAAAATAGCTGATTTTTTTGGTGCGAAAAATTGTTTAAATAATATTGATTATTCGTTATATAAATATGATAATGAGTTATATATAAAATTAAATGGCCAAATTGATAGTATAAATTTTGGTAATTTACTAGAATATTGTAAAGAAATATGTTATGATATAGATGGAATTATGAAAAAAAACAATTTATTGTTTTATAATAAATAACTTACTTAGATAAGTTTTTTTAATATTAGGGGTGATAAAATGAAAAAGCCAGTTGTTGCACTAGTAGGTAGACCTAATGTCGGAAAGTCGACGCTTTTTAACTGCCTAGTTGGTAAAAAAATCGCCATAATAGAAGACACACCAGGAGTTACAAGAGATCGCGTTTATGGTTTAGTTGAATTTGAAAATTATAAATTTCATTTGATTGATACTGGTGGAATTGATATTAGTAAAGACCTTTTTAATGATGAAATAAAAGTTCAAGTGGAATTAGCTATTGATGAAGCTGATACTATTGTTTTTGTTGTTGATGGAAAAGAGGGCCTTACTTCCAATGATTTAATTGTTAGAGATATGTTGCTAAAGAGCCAAAAAAGAGTTATTGTAGCAATTAATAAGACAGATAGTAAATTATTTTTAGAACACCAATACGATTTTTATGAATTGGGCTTTGATACTTACATTAACATAAGTGGTGAACAAAATAATGGTATATTTGAATTATTAGATAAAATTACTGAAAATTTTAAGGAAATTGTTGATGATGAATACAACTCTAATATGATTAAATTTTCGCTTATTGGACGTCCTAATGTTGGAAAAAGTAGTCTTGTTAACGCTATTCTAAATGAAGACAGAGTCATTGTTAGTAGTGAGGCAGGAACAACAAGAGACGCTATTGATACCGTTTTTACTTATCATGGTGAAGAATTTGTTGTTATTGATACAGCCGGAATGCGCAAAAAAGGTAAAGTGTATGAAAAGATTGAAAAATATAGTTTACTTAGAAGTTTGAGAGCAATTGATAGATCTGATGTATGTATCCTAGTTATTAATGCGATAGAAGGCATTATTGAACACGACAAACATATCGCAAGTTATGCCCTAGAAGCCGGTAAAGCAATCATTATTGCAGTTAATAAATGGGATTTAATTGCTGAAAAAGATGAAAATATGAAGAAATTTATTAAAGATATAAGAGCTAACTTTCAATTTATTCCTTATGCTCCAATTGTTTTCTTATCAGCTCTAACTAAAAAAAGAATTCATACGTTAATGCCTGAAGTAATTAAAGTATATAACAATAGTAAAAAAGAAATTAAAACGAATATTTTAAACGATGTTATTAATGAAGCTTATGCGCTAAATTTACCACCTTCTTATAAAGGTAAACGTTTAAAAATTTACTTTTCTAACCAAACTGATACATGCCCACCAACTTTTAATATTCAAGTTAATAGTAAAGGATTAGTTCATTTTTCATATAAACGATATTTAGAAAATAAAATTCGTGAATCATTTGATTTTGAAGGAACACCAATTGTTTTAAACTTTAAGAATAAAGGAGAACAAGAACTATAATATTAACCAAAAAAAGATTAAAACATATACTAAATTAGGAGGAAAAGTATATGTTTAATTTTTCTGATAAATTTTTTAATAAGATTGAAAAGAAGACCAATGTTGGAAAGGATACTATCCTAGAATTAGCCAGAAAACTTCAGCAAAATGATTTAAAGAATGAAGCTACTTTAAGAGAAGTTATTCAAGAACTTGGAGCACTTACTGGCAAAGAGGTTCCAAAAGAAAAGGAAAATAAAATAATTGAGGCTGTTGTTAACGATAAGGTTCCAAAAGATATAGATAAGTTTTTTTAAATCAAATGTCCATTTGATTTTTTTCTTGACTTTATGTGTTTATAGTGATAATATACACCTTGCAAAGAGGTGATAACATGACAGATGAGAATAAAGATTTAAGCAAAATTGTTAACGAAAAAAATGACATTAAAGCACAAAATAAAACCACTTATTCAAATGTTTATAAAATACTTTTATATAGTTTTAAAGATGGAAATAAGCCATATTATGTTGAAGATTAAAAATTAGAAGATGTATTTAGACTTATGGGAAGTATTTTAGCAACTGTCGTAGATTGTAATCATATTAAAGAAATTAAAACGGGTAAGATTATTCCAATTGTTAACTTAGCTAAAAATAATGATTATTGGACTAGTTCAGTATTATGTATGATTATTTAACAGAAGATGACACATTATTTACGATTAGTCAAAATCAAATTTTATTTCCAGATCAAATAACCTTTAGAGATTTAAATACATATTTGAATATGGAAAATAAAGATATGGAAGAAATTATTCAAAAGTGGCAGGGATATAACAAGAAATATGTTAAAAAGTAATTAAATCTAGTAAATATAAGATACTAGATTTTTTTTATTAAAAAAGGGTTTTCAATAATTTATGTATATATTTATAATTGGGTGATAAAATGATATACATAAAAAAATATTATCGAAAGGCATTAGTTATATTAGGACCCTTAATTATATTATTAGTAATTCTTTATTTAGTTAATATTAAAAATAAATCGCCTAACGATACATTTGAAGAATTATTAATAAATGATCAAGAAATTGAAACAAAAATCTCTAATGATATTAAAGTCAATATTAAAGGGGCAGTTGTGAATCCTGGCGTTTATAGTTTTTCTAGTGGGGAAAGGGTGATTGATGCCATTAACAAAAGTGGTGGATTGTTAGAAAATGCTGATACCTCAGTTATAAATTTAAGTAAAAATCTATTTGATGAGATGGTTATTGTCATTTATACACATGATGAAGTCCAGTCGATGAAAGGTAATAATATCGTGGTGCAATATGTTGAAAAAGAATGTAATTGCCCAAAACTTACTAATGATGCTTGTTTAATTAGTAGTGATATAAATAATCCTGATAATAAGATTGATAATTCTAATAAAGTATCAATAAATACAGCTACCCTTGAACAGTTGCAATCTTTATCAGGTATTGGTGAATCAAAGGCTAAAGCAATAATTAAGTATCGAGAAGAACATGGAAATTTCTCCAAAATAGAGGATATTATGAATGTTACAGGCATTGGTGAAAAAGTATTTGAACAAATTAAGGATAGTATTACAGTCTAAATATTTATATATTTTTCTAATTTTATTTACATCTATTTATGTAGTTTATAAAAATATTAATTTACCATTATCTAAATATAATGGTTCTGAGGCAAAAATTGAAGGCATTATAAATTCATTAAAATTTAACGGAGATAAGCTCCAATTAGAATTAAAATCAAAAGAAAAAATTCTTGTTAATTATTACATAAAAGATGAACAAGAATTAACTAATATTAAAAATAATTACCAACTTGGTGATAAAGTTTTTATTTATGGTACTTTTGTAGTTCCAAGTAAAAATACTGTTTTTAATTTATTTAATTATCAAAATTATTTAAAAAGTCAAAAAATATATTGGCTTTATAATGCTACTTCAATAACAAAAATAAATAGAAATATTTCTTTTACCTATAAAATAAAAAATATGATTATTTCTAGAATCAACAAAATATCTGGTTCTAATTATTTAAAAGCCTTTATTTTAGGAGATACTAGTTTAATAGATGATAATATCAAAGATAGTTATCAAATTAATGGTATTAGTCATTTATTTGCAATTTCTGGTATGCATATTACTTTATTTTCAACATTACTTTTATTTATTATAAAAAAGGTATCTAAAAATAATATATTTAATAATATGTTTATTATAACATTTCTTTTAATTTATGCTTTTTTAGCCAATTTTACACCATCAATAATGCGAACCGTTTTATTTTTTATTTTAATTTCTATAAATAAACTATTTAGACTTAATATAAAAACAATTAATTTATTAATTTTAACTTGCATTATTTTACTTGCTTTTAATCCTTTTTATATTCATAGTATAGGCTTTATTTTTAGCTTCATAATTACTTTTTATTTAATTCTTTTTAATGAGATAATAAATAAACATAATAATTATTTTATCAAATTACTAATGACTTCAATCATATCATTTTTAGCAAGTTTGCCAATCGTTATTAATAATTTTTTTAGTATTAATTTATTATCTATTATATTAAATTTAATCTTTGTACCATTTGTCGCATATTTTATTTTTCCTATAACATTAATAACTTTCATTTTTCCTGTATTAAGTCCTATATTAGCAATTATGATTAATATCTTAGAAAATATGTCATTATTTTTTTCAAAAATAAATCTTTTAGTAATCACTTTGTGCAAAATAAATATCTATTGCTTTGTTGGCTATTATCTAGTAATTACATTAATACTATTCCTATTTAAAAAACAAAAATATTATAGTATTTTAATATTAGTGCCCATTTTAATAATTCACTATAATATCCAATTATTTAATAAATATCCAATTATTACAGTACTTGATGTTGGACAAGGTGATAGTATATTAATTATTTTACCCCATAATAATGGCAATATTTTAATCGATACAGGTGGGATATTGAAGTATGATAATCAACTATTAAAAACAAATGAATATTCAATTGTAAAAAACAAAACTATTCCTTATTTAAAATCATTAGGAATTACAAAGTTAGATTATTTAATTTTAAGCCATGGAGATTATGATCATGCTGGTGAAGCTCAAAAATTAATAGATAATTTTAATATTAATAAAGTTATTCTTAATAGTGACCAATATAACGAATTAGAATTGGAGCTTATTAAAATTTTAAAAGAAAATAATATTCCATATTATCAAAATATAAAGAAGCTAAATATAAATAATAATAAATTATCTTTTTTAAACCATAAAACTTATGATAATGAAAATGATAATTCTAATGTGATTTATACTAAAATCAGCAATTATAAATTTTTATTTATGGGGGATGCCAGTATAGATGTAGAAAATAATTTAATAAAAAAATATAATTTAGAAGATATTGACATATTAAAAGTAGGGCATCATGGAAGTAAAACAAGTAGTGGTCGCGAATTTATTGATTATATTAAACCAAAGTATTCAATAATATCTGTTGGAAAAAATAATAGATACGGACATCCCAATAATGAAGTATTAAAGAACTTAGAAAAATCTCGAGTATATAGAACTGATTTGGATGGAAGCATTATGATTAAAATTAAAAATAGTAAACTAGAAATAGAAACATGTCCTCCATAAATAGGCAAAAAATAAATTATTGCAATAAAGTCATTCACACAATTAGTAAGATTTTGGATAATATTTAATTTAGAAAATGATAATAATGTATTCACCAAATTAAACAATGCGAATATATTATTTATAGAGAATGTTTTGATTGAAAATAAAGAATATATTATAAAAATGTATAGTTTGCTAAAATTGGATATATTAAAAATAGAACTAAAGTTCTAAAGATATTATTAATGGCATATTATTAGATGTGTTTATTTTAAAACATGGGTTAGATTTAATAAATATAGCTAACCATATAACGAAATATCAAGAGTTATATAAAGATAGTATTAATCAGTTTACGATAGATATAGATGATAATAATTGATTTTCAAATACTTAATTTTAATCTATATCTATTAATTAGTACGCTAATGCTTTTAGCGTTTTATATAGATTAAGAACCAATTATTAACTGGTTCTTTTAAATTTGATTTTGTCGAAATTTTTCTAAAAAAATTATAAAAAAAATAGTTGACTTTTTAATTTTAGAATGATATTATGGAAAAGCGGCTTTGAAAGAAGGTTATAAAAAAAATATGAATAAAATATCTGTAAATATATGGGAATCATTATATGACAATGTAGTTGCAGGTGATGTTTTAAAAGTATATAGAAGTATCAATAATTTTAATATTGCCCCCAAAGAGATAATTGAATTAGAAAATAATTTAATGATTAATTCCTTTTTTAGAACTAGAACTTTATTTAATAACAAATATTTATATTATAAATTATCAGTTGTTTTAAAGGATATGGGGCTTTTCCTTAATAAAGAACAAATAGAAAATGATTTTATATATTTACTTTATCAATCAAAAAAATATATTGATAATAATTCAAGATATTCTTCTAAAATAGACTACTTAGATAATTTTTATAAATCATTTATAGATAAATCAGTAGAGGCTCAGGATATATTTAAAGTTCATCAAGGAATAAATCTTAATAACGAAACCTTTAGTGAAATGATTTCATTAGAAAGACAAATAATGATAGATTCTATTCAAAAATATCCAGGTATTTATGCTAATAAGTTAGCTTATTATAAATTGGCCATGCAGATCAAAGGTCTTGGTTTAAAATTAAGAGATTTAAAGCAAGCTGAGGAAATTTTTAATAAATTAACTTTATATACAAATAATATTTTAGATATTCCTAATTTGGATAGTTATATTAAACTAAATGTGTTAGACTTTTTATATAAAGATTTGTTAAATGGTCCATACAGTTGTAATATATTTTATGAAAATCTTATAGATAAACCAGTAGAGTCTCAAGATGTATTTAAAGTTCATCAAAGAATAAATCTTAATAACGAAACCTTTAGTGAAATGATTTCATTAGAAAGACAAATAATGATAGATTCTATTCAAAAATATCCAGGTATTTATGCTAATAAGTTAGCTTATTATAAATTGGCCATGCAGATCAAAGACTTTGGTTTAAAATTAAAAGATTTAAAGCAGGCTGAGAAAATTTTTAATAAATTAACTTTATATACAAGTAATATTTTAGATATTCCTAATCTAGATAGTCATACTAAACTAAATGTATTAGATTTTTTATACTTTAAATGTGCTTTAGATTTTGATAGTAATAAAAGTTTTTCTCATCAGCTTAGTATTGTTGATAAGGAAATTAAAACATTTCTTAAACAAGCTCTAAAGGATGCTGAAGATAAAAAAGAAGGAAAAAAATTAGTTTTTTCTTTGGGACAGAAAATATGTGTTGTATAAAAAATAGTTAAGAGATTAATTATTTTTTTAAATTATATATTTATTAATACCATATTTTTCATTTTTGGTGTCAAAAAATAAATCAGCTTCTGGTGGATAGAAAGTTAAAATACCCATAACAATATAAGTAATAATTATAAAAATAAGAGCTAGTATATCTAAATGTAATTCCTTATAAGTGATAATTTTATAATTGATAATTTGAACAATAATAATAGTAATAAACATAATAGTAAGTGTTATAAACATATTTTCACCAACTTTATAAAAAATTGGCAAAAATATAATCAAATATATTGGAATACTTAAAATGGCTGATGTAAAACCAGCAAATAAAAAATTATTAACTTTAATTTTCTTTAATTTTAAAATAATAAATTCAATTAATTCATATAATAGAATAGTAGTAAATAACATTTTCATATGTTCCCAAATACTTTCGTTAACTGGGAAAAAAATTGAAAATAAAATATTTGGAACCCAATCATATAAAAAATGTGTTAAAAAGGCTAGTAAGAAGCAACCAAATATACTAATTATTTTTAAAACTTTTAAATTCATATAATTCACCTGTTATTAGTATACTCTAAGTTGCGTATTATATGTGTTTGAGATAATTTGCTTAAATCAAATTTTTATAGTATAATAAAAAGGTCAAATTTTTACTAGAAAGGAACTTATTTATGATTGAAAGACTAGAGTCGATAGAACAACGCTATAATCAAATATCAGCTGAACTTTTAGATCCTGCTAATATTACTGATATAAAGAAAATGACAGAACTTAGTAAAGAGCAAGCATCAATTAAAGATGTTTATGAAACTTATCAAGAATACAAAAAAATATTGGAAGATATTGATGCTGCTAGGGAAATGTTAAAAGATGAGGAAATGAGCGAATTTGCCAAAGAGGAATTAGCTAATTTAGAAACTAATAAACAAGATTTAGAAAGTGATTTTGAAATTTTATTATTACCAAAAGATCCTAATGATTTAAAAAATGTTATTGTTGAAATTAGAGGTGCAGCTGGTGGTGATGAGGGCAATATTTTTGCTGGCGACTTATTTGAGATGTATAAAAAATATGCGGAAAATGAAAATTGGAAAATTGATATTATTGAAGAGGAACATTCAGAAGCTGGCGGTTATTCCCTTATTAGTTTTATGGTAAAAGGTGAAAGCGTTTATTCAAAACTTAAATATGAAAGTGGTGCTCATCGAGTTCAAAGAGTACCATCGACAGAGACTCAAGGACGAGTTCATACTTCAACTGCTACAGTCCTTGTTATGCCAGAAGCCGAAGAAGTTGACTTCACCCTTGATATGAATGAGGTCCGTATCGACATCACAAGGAGTAGTGGTTGCGGTGGTCAAGGTGTTAATACAACTGACTCAGCGGTTAGATTAACGCATATTCCTACAGGACTTGTTGTATATTCACAAACTGAAAGATCACAAATAAAAAATAAAGAAAAGGCAATCAAAATCTTACAAACTAGGCTTTATGATTTGAAAAATCAAGAAAGAGAACAAGAACTTGGTGTTGAGCGAAGAAGTAAAATTGGAACTGGGGATCGTAGTGAAAAAATTCGAACTTATAATTATCCTCAGAATCGTGTTACCGATCACCGTATTGGTTTTACTTTAAAACAATTAGATAGAGTTATGACTGGTGAATTAGGAGAAATTATTGAAGCCTTAATTCATGAAGATCAAATTCGTAAATTAAAAGGTGATATTTAAATAACATGAGTGATTATGAATATTTAGAGAAATATTTAGAACCTAGTAAATTAGCAATAGGATTAGAACGACTAAAAAACGGGGAACCCGTTCAATATATTATTGGTAATGTTGATTTTTTTGATTTAAATTTAAATGTCAATAAAAATGTTTTAATACCACGTTTTGAAACTGAAGAATTAGTTGAAAAAACACTTAAATATATTGCTAAATATTTTTCTTCCACTATTAGTATTTTAGATATAGGAACTGGTAGTGGATGTATAGCTTTAACGTTAAAGAAAAAATTAAAAAATTGTATTGTAGATGCTTCAGATATATCTATTGAAGCCTTAGAGGTAGCTAAAGAAAACGCTAAAAAAAATCATTTAGAAGTAAATTTTATTAATAGTGATATATTTGATAATATAACTAAAAAATATGATTGTATAATAAGTAATCCACCATATATTGCTTATGATGAGGAAATAATGGATATTGTTAAAAATAATGAACCTAAACAAGCTTTATATGCTAAAAATAATGGGTTATATTTTTATGAAGAAATATTAAAATATGCTTCTAATTATTTAAATAAAAAAAGTATGATTGCTTTTGAAATAGGTCATACACAAAGTGAGCAAATAAAAAATATTGCTTTAAAATATTTACCAAATGCCAAAATAATAATTGAAAAAGATCTACAGTTAAGAAATCGTTTTATTTTTATATTTAATAATTGATTGACTATTAAAAAAAATATGGTATACTTTATTTAGAATATTTTATATTTAAATGCGATGATGAGGTTGGAAACTCGGAGTAATATAGTTAAAGATGATTCTTCTAGAATAAGTAAGGTGGAACCGCTCATATCGTGAGTCCTTATATTTTTCTAGGAGTCTTTTTAAATTTAAGGAGGAAAGAATAATGGAAAAGTTGACAATGGAAAAATTGGTTAATGTATGTAAACAATATGGTTTTATTTTTCAAGGTAGTGAAATTTATGATGGTTTAGCTAATACTTGGGATTATGGACCATTAGGAGTTGAATTAAAAAATAATGTAAAAAAATGTTGGTGGAAACGTTTTGTACAAGAAAATAGAAATAGTTTTGGAGTGGATGCCGCTATTTTAATGAATTCACGCGTTTGGGAAGCGAGTGGTCATGTTGGTAGTTTTACTGATCCCCTTTTAGATTGTAAAAGTTGTAAGACAAGACATCGCGCTGATAAGTTAATTGAAGGCTTTACTGATGAAATAAATCCTGATACTTTAACTGATTCAGAAATGTTAACTTATATTAATGAGCATAAAATACCTTGTCCAAAATGTGGGAAAGTAAATTATACAGATATTCGTGAATTTAATTTAATGTTTGAAACTAATCGAGGTGTAGTTAAGGATGCTACTAACTTAGTTTATTTGCGCCCTGAAACAGCTCAAGGAGAATTTGTAAATTTTTTAAATGTTCAAAGGACAATGCGTGCTAAAATACCATTTGGAATTGGACAAATTGGGAAAGCTTTTAGAAATGAAATTACACCAGGTAATTTTACATTTCGAACAATAGAATTTGAGCAAATGGAACATCAACTATTTTGTAAAGAAGGAACTGATAGTGATTTTTATCAATTTTATAAGAATTATGCTTATAAATTTTTAATGGATCTAGGCATAACCCAAGAAAATATTCGCTTTAAAGACCATGAGAAGTTAGCCCATTATGCTAAAGAGGCTTGTGATATTGAGTATAATTTTCCTTTTGCATGGGGAGAATTGTGGGGAACACATAATCGAACTAATTATGATTTGTCAAGACATCAAGAATATTCTAATAAAGCAATGGAGTATCTTGATCCAGAAACAAATGAAAAATATATTCCTTATGTAGTTGAATCTTCAGTTGGGTGTGATCGATTAACTCTAGCTATTTTAAGTGAAGCTTATTTAGAAGAAACTTTAGCTGATGGAACTACTAGAGAAGTTATGAAGTTTATTCCCGCTCTAGCCCCATATAAAGTAGCCATTTTGCCACTTATCAAAAAACATCATGGAGAGAAGGCCTTAGAAATATATCAAAATCTATCAAAGTATTTTATGACGACTTATGATGAATCAGGAAATATTGGTAAACGATATCGCAGGCAAGATGTTAGTGGTACACCATATTGTTTAACGGTTGATGATGATACATTAAATAATAATACTGTTACTTTAAGAAATAGGGATACTATGGAACAAATTATTTTAAATGTTGATGAAGTTATTGATTATATTAATGACAAAATAAAATTTTAAATCGAAATTGTAAGAAATTCTTACAATTTTTTTTATTAAAATAATTAATTAAACAAGTATAAAACTTTAAAAAATTATCCATTTTTTCCTTAATAAATTAATGTTATCTATTAACAAATAAAGTATCTATATGTTAAAATAAAATTAAAATATTTTAGTATACAATTATGATACATTTTTTTTGTATTAATAACATGGAGGTTTTTTATGATAGATATTTTGATAGTTGAGGATGAGGAATCAATCTCTAATTTACTAAAAATAAGTTTGACACAAGCTGGTTATACTTGTCATACCACTTATGATGGAGAAACTGCTTTAGAAAGAATAAATCAAAATAAATATGATTTAATTCTTTTAGATATAATGTTGCCTAAAATAGATGGCTTTGAAATTATGAATTATATTAAGGAACTAAAAATACCTGTTATTTTTATTACAGCTGTTTCTAATGTTGACAATAAAGTAAAAGGCTTAAAATTGGGTGCCGAAGATTATATAACTAAGCCATTTGATATTCAAGAACTATTGGCTAGAGTCGAAGTTGTTTTAAGAAGGAATAATAAAACTAGTGATAAAATAGTTTATAAAAATATTGAGATAGATATTACATCGCATACTGTAAAAAAGGATGATAAAATTGTAGATTTAACTAAAAAAGAGTTTGATTTATTATTACTTTTTTTAAAAAACAAGAACGTGGCTTTATATAGAGAAGTTATTTATGAAAGAATATGGGGAGATGAATTTTTTGGTGATACTAGAACCGTCGACTTACATATTCAACGTATCCGAAAAAAACTAAATTTAGAAAATGAAATAAAAACAGTATATAAAATTGGGTATCGATTTGAGGTTTTAGAATGAGATTTAGCTTTAAAATATTTATTATATCCTTTTTTCTTGTTATTAGTTTATTAGGAGTTGGGGGATTTTTAATTATTAACTCTAATTTTAATAATGAATTGTTAATAAAAAAAGATAGTACTATAAATAGTAATAAAATGCTAACAATGATATACTATAGTATTTCTTTAAATGATTTGAATGAATATGTATATGAATTTAATATAACGGATTATATATTAAAACAATTTCAAAATATTAGTAATAACGGAGAAGTTTTTATAGGTGAAAAGGCGAATCTTAAATATATTGATAATAGTACTTTTATAAATGAGTTAAATGATAATGAACAGGCAAGTCGAATATTTAAAAATGGCGAACAATCCTTTTTTCAAGTAGTTACAAAGCTAAACATTAATGATGAAGATATTTATTTAGAGAATTTAGTAGATATCACAAATATCTATGAACTTAGAAGCCAAAATTATAAATTTTATTGTTTGTTTTTAATTATTGGGTCTTTAATTAGTTCTAGTATAATAGCTTTTTTTTCCATTTATATCACTAGCCCACTAAAAAAATTACAACAAACAACAAATCAAATTGCTAGTGGCAATTTCTCAATTAGAAATGATGATACTCTAAAGGCGATGAAATCACCAGAATTAGTTGCTTTAGCTACCGATTTTAATAATATGACTAACAGGGTAGAAGATTACATAAAAGAGTTAGAAGACTATAATGAACGCCAAGAAAATTTTATATCAAGATTTACTCATGAATTAAAAACACCACTAACTTCTATTATTGGCTATGCCGATATTTTACGTACCTATGATATTGAACCTAAAAAAAGATATGAACTTGCTAATTATATTTTTAAAGAAGGAAAAAGATTAGAAGATTTATCATTTCATTTACTTAATTTAATCATTTTGAAACAGGACAAGTTTCCTTTTAAAACATATAATTCTAAACAACTATTTAGAGAATTAACACAAACATTAGCAATTCTTTTAAAGAAATATAGTATAAATCTTGAATTTAATATTGAAGAAGTTAATATCTTTATTGAGCCTGTTTTATTAAAATCTCTTTTATATAATTTGGTCGATAATGCTTGTAAAGCATCAGAAGAGAATAATAAAATCATTATTAGTGGTATTAAAAATGATAACCTATATATTATTTCAGTACAAGATTTTGGCAAGGGCATTGATGAGGAAAATTTGAAAAAAGTAACTGAACCATTTTATATGGTTGATAAATCACGAGCTAGAAAACAAGGTGGAGCAGGACTTGGATTAGCATTATGTAAAGAAATAGCTACATTACATAAAAGCGAACTTTTAATTACAAGCAAACTAGGTGTTGGCACAAAAATATCTTTTTCAGTGGAGGTAGTCAATGATAAATAAACTAAAATATATCTTTGTATTTATTATCTTTTTGTTAATATCTTTTTTAATCATTAATTTCCCTAAAATATATTTTAATTTGTATGATAAAAAAATGCTTAACACTATTAGTAAAAAAGAACTTAATCTAGAGAATATTTATGATAATTATAATTTAACTAATGACGAAAAAATAGATATTTTATTTTCTGATAATTATAGTAGTTTACCTATGTTAGAAGTTCCAACTCGTGAAAATTATGAACAGAATATAAATAGTATTAAAGATGAATTAGCTAAAATAAATCCAGCACTAGCGAACATTTATGAAGAAAACTTTATGTTTGATTATGAACATTTAAGCATGATTGATATTACCAAAAATTATTTAAATGGTGATAATTATAAAGGTTTAACTATAAAAAATGTATCTTATTCTAATGATGTTTTCCAAGTATATGTTTTAATGGACGCTTATGATAATACCATTTTTAGCCTGTCAGTTTATAATACAGGCATTAAACAGCACAAACTAGATTTTGCTACATCTTTTAAAAATATTGATAATGATTTTAGAGAATATTTAAATATAAATACAAAATTCAAATATATTATTGAAGCCTCTTTTAATCCTGAATGTTTTGAAGGCTGTGAAATTTTTTCATTACATATTAGTAATAATTATTATAAAGAAGCCATTTATGATAAAAATGAATTTGATTATTAAAATTTACAAAAAAGATACAAAAATTATTTTTTCTTGATACAAATATCACTTATTCTTAATATAGAAAGTATTAAGAAGTGAGTTGATAAAATGGAATTTATTAAATTAGATAAAGAACAATTTAAGCAATTACAAGATAATTTTTTAAATAGTAATTATTGTCAAACTGCATCTTGGGGAGATTTAAAAGCAATAACTGGTTGGCAAAGTCATTATGTTGGTGTTATTGAAAACAATCAATTTGTTTGTTTAGCACTATTAATTTCTAAACATATTTTTGGAAACAAAAGTATTTTTTATGCCCCAAGAGGATTTTTAACTGATTATAATAATTATGAAATATTAGCCTTTTTTACAAAAGAAATAAAAAAATATATTAAAAAGCACCATGGTATAGTTTTAAAAATTGATCCATTTGTTGAGTACTGTCAAAGAAATAAAGATGGGGTGATTGTTTCTTCACATAATAAAAATGGACTCGTTAACTTTTTGAAACGTTTAGGATATCACCATAATGGTTTTACAATAGGTTATACAAAAGAAATTCAATATCGTTGGTCTTTTTATTTACCAATTGATAAATCTATATCAGATATAATGTTAAATATGGATAAAAGATGCCGGAGATCTTTAAAAAAAGCTCAAAAGTATCCTTTAATAACCAAGGAAGTAAATAGTCAAAATATTAAAGAGTTTAAAAAAATTATGGAACATACTTGTAAAAGACATAATTGCTTTGACCGTACAATTTCTTATTATCAAAAAATAAAAGAAGTCTTTAATGATAAAGCCTTACTATTAATTGTTTATCTAGATAAAGAGCAATATTTAACTTATTTTAAGGAAGATAAATTATACGATAAAATAAAAGCAGAAACAGAAAAGTTGATTCCTTTATCAGCTGGTGTTTTTATTTATGATAAATATTATATGCACTATGTTTATGGAGGAACTTATAAAGAGTATATGCCTTTTATGGCTCAATATAAACTTCAATTTGATATGATTAAATATGCGAAGACGAAAAAATTACCTCTTTATGATTTTGGGGGAATTAGTGGTAATTTTGTTTTAGGTTCTAAGGATTATGGCGTTTATGAGTTTAAAAGAGGTTTTGGTGGTAACGTTATTGAATATATTGGCGAATTTGATTTTGTTGTTAATCGCTTATTTTATTATATATATTATGTGACTTTTAATATTTATCGCAATTTAAAAAAAATAGTAGTAGCTATAAAAAGATAGACTTTGTAAAAATTATGATGAAAAATAATTAGATAATAAATTTTATGCTATATTATCTAGGTATTTTAAATTAAAAAAAATATGAAAAATTTCATATTTTTTTATAAGTAAAATTCATCAATTTCGGTTTTAAATAAATCATCATTACGATTAATTTCAAATATTTTTTGCAAATTATCATTAATTAAATCTTTATAATTACTTATAGATAAAATATCAGCTAAAGATAGTATTCCTGATATTTTATTAGAATCTGTGACAATTATTCTTCTAACTTTTTTTTCACCCATCAGTTTAATAGCATCCCCAACATCCTTATTTTGGTCAATAGAAATAATATTTCTAACGATATATTTATCAATAATATCATTTTGACTACAGTTATTACTTAAAGCATTAACGACAATATCGCGATCAGTTATAATACCAACAATCTTTTTCTGATCACTAACTGGTAAAAATCCAATATCATATTTTTTCATCATTATCGCAATTTCTGCTAAATTATTAGTAATACTACCAATGATTAGTCTTTTTGACATTATATCTTTTATATACATATTATCACCATTTATATTATTTGACACTTTACAAAATATATTCGCAAAAATTTGGTTTATTAGTTATTATTTTTGGTATAATAATAATGAACGATAACATATAATTCTTATTTCCTAATATTTTTATATAATTATATTAGGAAGTGAAGAAAATGCGAAAAAAAATTCATTTAAAAAAGGCGAAAAAATGGAAACTTGGAATAGGTAATACAATTATTATTATCTTTGTTTTAATATTAACTATGACTTTTTTTTCGATAAATTATCTTAATAAAAATGTGGTACCAGTATTAATGGGCTATGCCTCTAGTCAGGTACGAAAACTTTCAAATTTGATTATTAATAGAGCTATTTCTAAACAGATTGCCGAGGATTTAAATGTTGAAGATATGTTCATAATAACAAGGTCTGAGTCTGGTGAAATTAGGACAATTGATTTTGATCCTATTGTAGTTAATAAGACTTTAAATAAAATTGTAAATACAATTCAGCTTAACCTTAAATACTTAGAAGAAGGTAAATTAGATTTATTAGAGCTTCCAGATAATATTTTAATTGATTATGATGAAGAAAAATTATCTAAGGGAGTTATTTATGAAATACCAACTGGTGTTATTTTTAAAAATTCTTTACTTTCTAACATTGGTCCTAAAATACCTGTTAAATTAAGTCTAGTAGGTGATATTGTTAGCAATGTTAATACAAAAGTTACAAATTATGGAATTAATAATGCCTTAATTGAAGTAAGTATTAATGTTCAAGTTGAAGCAAGAGTAATTTTACCATTTATAACTGAGACAATTACGGTTGAAACAGATATCCCTGTTGCTATGAAACTAGTCCAAGGAATTGTTCCTGATTATTTATTAGGAGGTTTATCAAATAGTTCAATTCCATTAACAATCCCAAATTAAAAAGAAGTAAGAGTGGTGTTTTATGAAAAAAGTAGTAATATTTATTGTAACAATTTTAATAATAGTAAGTTTATTTTTTACAATTAAAAATATATTCTTTAAAAAAATAATCCCTGAAAAAATAGTTGAAAATGATATGTATGTTGCTAGTGGTGACTTAACTGTTCAATTATATGATTTAGAATATAACAAAGTAGAGACAATTACTAGGGGTACAAAAGTTAAAGTTTTTTTTAAGGATTTAACTAATGAAAACAACGAAGAAGATAATAATATTTATGTTAAAATCATTTATAACGAAAAAGAGTACTTAATTTTAAAAAATGATTTAGTAGATGAACTACAAAATACAGTATTAGAGACTGAACGTTTTGTTAGAACACCAGCTTCTATCTATAAAGATAGTGAAAATGTTGATATTTTAGGCATAGTTAAAAAGGGTGAAAAAATAGAAATAATTGGTTTTGATAAATTTTTAAGCGATGGAAATGTTTCAAAATATAAAATAAAATATAATGATATTGAGGGTTATATTTATCAAAAATATACAGTTAAAACAATAGAAGAGGCTAATCAAAATTATGATCAAGATGGTAATTATCAAATTCATTTAAATAGGGCTGATATATATGGTGGAGGATCGGGTGGTAATTTAGACTATTTTCCTTATCAAAAACCTGTGTTTGATAACAACGTAATGCCTAATGAAGTTAGAAGTTTATATTTAAATGGTGGAGTTTTAGGAAATATTGATGAGTATATTGCTTTAGCTAAACAGAGTAATATAAATGCTTTCGTTGTTGATATTAAGGATAGTGGAGCTCCTGCTTATGCATCAAAAATTATGGAGGAGTTATCACCAACTAATTATCGCTATGCGATTAACTCTTTTGAAAATTATCAAGCTGTTATTAAAAAATTAAAAGATAATGGGTTCTATGTAATTGGGCGAATTACTGTTTTTAAAGACCAGTATTTTGCCCAAGATCATCCCGAATATGCGATTGTCAATAGTGGAAATGGAGCTTTATTTTCACATAATGGTTCCTATTGGCCTAGTGCCTATCAACGTAAGGTATGGGAATTTAATGTTAAATTAGCAAAAGAAGCTGTTACAGAAATGGGTTTTAATGAAATTCAGTTTGATTATGTACGTTTCCCAGACCGTACTTATAAATTAGAAGAAAATGGAACTATGAATATGCGAAATGATTATGGTGAGGAAAAGGCTCAAGCTATTCAACGTTTTTTAATGTATGCTTGTGATGAAATACACTCTGTTGGGGCCTATGTATCGGCCGATGTTTTCGGAGAGTCAGCTTATACTTATGTAGCTGCTTATGGGCAGTACTGGCCAAGCATATCAAATGTCGTCGATGTAATTAGCGCTATGCCATATCCAGATCATTTTAATGCTCATGATTTTGGTATTTCAGAAGTTGTTTGGACTGTTCCTTATAAACTTATGTATACTTGGGGTACCTACGCTGCGAATCGTCAAAAAGAAATTCCAACTCCAGCAATTGTCAGAACTTGGGTACAAGCCTATGATACAATAAAAAGCCCATATATTGTTTATGATTCATCTAAAATATCTGATCAAATTCAAGGATTATATGATGCTGGATTAAAAGGTGGTTATATGACTTGGAATTCTGGTTCAAGTTTGGTAAAATATAAGTATATAGCCCCATCTTTTCAAAAGGAGTATTAGATATGAAAAAGTATGTATTAGAAAATATAGAATATGAATTACTAGAAAATTATAAAGATGGTTTTGATTATGAGGAAACCAAGCATAAATATACTGACTATTTTTATGATTATGATTATATTATTGGTGATTGGGCTTATAGTAAATTACGTTTAAAAGGCTTTTATAAGACTGGAAATAAAAAATGTAATAAAATTAATGATTTCTCTAATCACCAGGAATATATAAAAGAACATTGCGCTTATGAATGTCGTTATTTTATATTAAGAAAGATGGAAAAAAATCTTGGCAAAAATAATTAATTTTATAAAAAGATATAAATATCCTCTTTTATTAATAATTGTTTATTTATTATTTTTTATTCAAATGCAAAATGTTCAAATGTATGCTGATGATTATAATATAGTTGCACTCTTAAGAAAAAGTAATAGTCTATTAGACTATCTTTATATACTTTATTTTAAAAACTGGTCGGGACGTTTAATCGGTCATGCGGTTGTCACTAGTGGCCTATATTGGTTTGGTATCCAGTTTTTTAGAATTTTAAATCCATTATTTTTGTTTTTATTCTGTTTCTATATAGCTAAAATAATTAACATTAAAAAACAACATAATACTTTACAAATAACTTTCTTTATTACTTTAATTATTCTAGGATTAAATATAAGTATGCTTAATGAACTTTTATACTGGGCTGATGGAACTATTTTATATTTATGGGCCTATATACCAATGTTATTAATTATCTACTTTATTTTAGATTATTGTATTAATAATAAAAATTATACTGTTTTGCGATTTATTTTAAGCCTTATATTTTTTACAATTATTAATTTCACTATGGAAAGTACAACTGTACTAATTGTCGTATTTTTATTTATGATTAATTTTCATAATATATTAAAGAAGAATATTAATAAAAAAATGATAATTTTCTTGTTTTTTTCTGTAATAATGCTAACTAGTAGTTATTTTATCCCAGGAAATCTTAATCGCTTGTCGAAGCAAGAATTAACATTTTTTGAAGCTAATATTATTGAAAAATTTATTATCAAATTACCAGATTATTTTGGCTACTTATTTTCTTCTAGTTTTACACCAATTTTATTTATTATGTCAATGATTTTAACATATTACCTTTTACAAGCAAAAAATAACATTAATAAAATTGCTAGTATATATCTAATTATTATAAATTGCCTTATATTTATAAATATATCAATTTATCGTTTCATTGATTTTAATCAATTACCTTTACTAATAGATATAATATTTTTAATCTATTTATTTATTAATATTTATGCTTGCTTTATCATTAAAATGGATTATAATATTGAACTAGGATATTTACTTTTAGGAGGAATTGTAGCTAATTTAACATCTATTATTTTAATCGAATACACAGCTTATAGATTCTTTTTTCCATTACTTGTTTTATTTTTAATTTATGTATTTTATAGTTATTATAATGGTGATAATCAATTGAAAATATTTATTTTATGGATTTGTATTTTAAATATACAATGGTTATTAGGTCTTATCATGCTTATCATTTTTATCATTGTTAAGAAATATCATAATGATAAATTACCTTATTTTAAATATAGTCTAATTGGTTTGTTTGTTTTATTTAATATTTTTAATTTTTCAAAATGTATTTATTATTATCATGAAAATTCTAAGATTTTTGATTATAATCTAAATATTATTAATAATGTTGACCGAACTTTAGCAATCGATGTTTATTTAAAAAAATTAAAATACCCCCAATATGCTTTTCACATGCCAGAAGATTTTTCTTATGTTGAACCATGGTATTTAGATTATTACCATTTAGAAAAACAAACCGTTAAATGGATTGATTAAGGAGATAATATTTTATCTTTTTTTTCTTAGTTAATTTACTTATTTATTTTTAAATGATATAATAATAAAGATTGGAGGATAGTTATGGAAATAAATGAATTAGTTAATGTTTATAATAACTATTTAACACGAATAAAAGATTTATGGAGGTCACTTTGAACCTGATAAAAAAAGAAAAAAAATTTTAGAACTAGAAAAAGAAATGGAAGCTAGTGACTTTTGGAGTGATAGAGTAAATAGCGAGAAAGTAATTAGTGAACTTAATTATTTAAAAAAGCAATTAAATGATATTGAACAATATAAGCATAATATTGAAAATGATATTGAAACATTAGAATTATTAAAGTTAGAACCTGATTTAGAACTTATCGAGATTTTAAGTGCCCAACAGGAAAAACTCCGTCAAGATTTAAATAATTTAGAAGTAGGCTTATTATTAGATGGACTATATGACCATGGTGATGCGATGATTGAGATTCATAGTGGTGCAGGGGGCACAGAAGCGTGTGATTGGGCACTTATGCTAAAAAGAATGTATCTTAGATGGTGTGATTTAAAGGGATATAAATATGAATTAGTTGATGAGCAAGCCGGAGAAGAAACGGGAATTAAAAGCTCTGTATTATTAATTCATGGTATTAATAGCTATGGCTATTTGAAAAACGAAAAGGGTGTTCATCGTTTAATTAGAATTTCACCATTTGATTCTAATTCTAGAAGACATACATCATTTGCTTCAATCGATATAACACCATTATTTGAAAATGGCGATATTAATATAGAAATTAACGATACTGATCTTCGTATTGATGTGTATCGTTCAAGTGGATGTGGTGGTCAAGGTGTTAATACTACTGATTCAGCAGTTAGAATAACTCACTTGCCAACTAAAATTGTCGTAACTGTTCAAAATGAGAGAAGTCAAATCCAAAATAAAGAAAAAGCCTTAGAAATTTTAAAAAGTAAATTATATCAATTAGAAATTGAAAAAAGAGAAAAAGATTTGCGTGAACTAAAGGGTGATTTGAAAGATATAAATTTTGGTTCTCAAATTCGTAGTTACATTATGCATCCATATTCTATGGTAAAAGATCATCGAACAAATGTGGAAACAAGTAATGTTTCAAAGGTTTTAGATGGTGATATAGATATATTTATAACTGCTAATTTAAAGAGGAGAATCGAGAATGTTGTTTAAAAGAAAAAATGAAGAAAATATATTGAAAAAAATATATGAACGTGGTCGATTAAAACGCTATACACAATTTATTTTAGGAATGATTATTACTGCTCTTTCATATAATTTATTTATGTTACCAAGTTCTGTTGTCTATGGTGTTGGCGGATTGGGTGTTATGTTTAAACAGCTTTTTAATTGGAGCCCATCAGTTGTAATTTTAATTGGTTCAGTTCTATTATTAATTTTGAGTTTTATATTATTAGGTATCGAAAAAACTAAAAATTCGATTATTGGGTCATTATTATATCCTATTTTTGTTAGTTTAACAGAATGGGTACCACAATATGTAAATTTAAGTGATGCTGATCCTATTATTATTGTTATTTTTGGGGCTGTTATCGCCGGCTTTGGATTAGGTTTAATTTTTAAATCTGGATTTACGACAGGTGGTACTGATATTTTAAATCAAATCGTTTCAAAGTATTTTAAAATGTCATTAGGTACATCGATGTTTTTTACTGATGGTTTAATTATTGCTAGTAGTGTTTTTGTTTTTGGCTGGACAAAGTTGATGTATTCTATGATTTCACTTTATATTATAAGTATCATGACCGATAAAGTTATATTAGGTATTTCCCAATCAAAAGCTTTCTATATTATTACTGAACATGAGACAGAAGTTAAAAGATATATTACTAATACCTTGAAACATGGAATTACAGTATTAGATGGAAGAGGCGGATATACAGGTAATAATCAGAAAGTAATTATGTGTATTATACCAACTAAAGAGTATTTTATGGTCAAAGAAGGTATTTATCAAATTGATAAAGAAGCATTTTTCATTGTTACAGATGCTTATGAAGTGTCTGGTGGAATTTAGAAGAATAGAGGTGTTGTATGAATCTAATAAGAATGAAAGGCGTTAATAAACAATATAAAAATGGTGTTACAGCCATTTATGATTTAGATTTAACAATTGAAAAGGGAGACTTTGTTTTTATTATAGGGTCAACAGGATGCGGTAAGTCAACTTTAATCAAAATGTTATATCGTGAAGAAAAACCAACAAGTGGAAAAATTATTGTTGGTGGCTTAGATGTTGCTAAATTACGTAATGGTAAAGTATATAAACTTAGAAGGAAGCTTGGGGTTGTCTTTCAAGACTTTAAGTTACTTTCAAAATTAACTGTTTATGAAAATGTAGCTTTTGCTCTAGAAGTTTTTGGGCTTCCTAAAAGTGAAATACATGAAAAAGTTTTAAAGGTTTTAGATTTGGTAGGCCTAAAAAACAAGGCTAAACATTATCCAACTGAACTATCAGGTGGTGAGCAACAAAGAGTGGCAATAGCTAGAGCTATTGTCAATGGTCCAAAGCTTCTAATCTGCGATGAACCAACTGGAAATCTTGATGAGGCAACAAGCATGGAAATTATGAAAGTCCTTGAAGAAATAAATAAATTAGGGACAACAATAATTATGGTTACTCATGATACAAATATTGTATCCTTAATGAAGAAGAGGGTCATTTTATTAGATGCTGGAAGAATTTTAAAAGATTATGAGAAAGGAACTTATACACATGAGGGCATTTAGAGTTTTAAGTAGAAATATACGTGATTCTTTTAAGAGTGTATTTAGAAATTTTTCCCTTTCTTTAGCATCTATTTCTTGTATAGCTATTACCTTAATTGTTGTTGCTGTTGCTATCATTTTAACATATAATGTAAATAACTTTGCTACTTTAGTAGAAAAAGATGTCACAATTGTTGCTTTTCTTGATGTTGATATTACCGAGGAAGAAACCAAAATGGTTGAAGAAGAAATAAAAAAACTTGATAATATCGAAAATTATGTATATCGTTCTAAAACAGATATAACTGAAGAGATGATGGATTCATCTGATATTTTTGGTTCAATTATGTCAGAATGGAAGGAAGAGGAAAATCCACTTCAAGCTACATTTCAAGTTAAGGTTATTGATATTGATACCATTGGAGATATTGCTAATCAAATAAAGGGTATAAATCATGTCGATGTCGTTAAATATGGAGAAGGTATGGTCGAACAATTAGTATCTGTTTTTGATTCAATTAAAAATGTTAGTTTAATCGTTGTTATTGCTTTAATTTTAGTTACGGCTTTCTTAATATCTAATACAATAAAAATTACAATTTTCTCACGTCGTAGAGAAATTGAAATTATGCGTTTAGTTGGAGCATCCAATATAAACATAAAGATTCCATTTATCCTAGAGGGTTTAGTTTTAGGAATTATTGGTTCTATTTTGCCAGTTGTTATAACTATATATGGTTATGTGGCTATTTATAATAAATTTGGTGGCAAATTGTTTACTCAAATTATTCAATTAATAAAACCAGAACCTTTTATTTACCTTGTAGCTATAGCTTTAGTAACAATTGGTATGATTGTTGGAATGTTTGGTAGTTGGCGTGCTGTAAAAAAACATTTGAAAATATAATGGAGGTAAGTTTATGAATAAGAGAATTTTAGGAATTATTGGTGCTTTATTAGGAGGATTTTTATTTACAATCCCATGGATTCTTCTATATGTATATGGAAAGATGCTATTTGCAATTTTAGCTGCTTTTATAGCATTTGGAGCCTTATTAGGTTATAAAAAATTTGGTGGTATAGTTGATAAAAAAACACCAATTATTATTGTGATTATAAGTTTAATCGTTATTATTGTGACAACCTTAGTTATTATTCCTTTATGTTTATTATATCGAAATGGTTTTATCGTTAATTTGCGTAATTTAGGATTTATTTATAACAACCTAGATTTTAGAGACGCTATTATACACGATTTAATTATATCTATTTTCTTTACAATATTAGGAATAAGTGGCGTTATATCAAAATTAAAACAAGAAGTTGATCCAAATTATGTGTCAGTTCAAGCTAATAATATTGCTAATAATCAAAACAATATTGAAATGGTCAAAAAAGCTTTCTTGAAATATCACGCTATGGATAAATTTAATGCAACTAGCAAAGAAAATATTTTGATGGAAATTAATAACGATCTTAGATTATTCAAACAATTAAAAATGCAACAGATTATAAAAAAATATCGTGGGAATTATTATTTTAGTGAAAAAGCTGAGAAAAGTCTTCTTTATAGATTTGCAATCTTATACCTTAAAATAATGGGAATTATAATTCTTTTGATAGCTATTGTTTTATTAATAGTTTTTATAACTACAATATAATAAAAAAGATAAAAATTGTTTCAGTTTTTATCTTTTTTCTCTTTTAATTAATTTAGCATGTAATACAACTCTTAAATCGTTATTATAACAAGAAGATAGAGTAATAATTTTATCATTCTCATTAACACTTGCATTAAAATTATAAATACTTCTAGCTTGTAATTTACTTAAAAATTCTTTATATAAATTAGTATCTGTAAAATCCGTTTGAATATAATATGTTTCCTCAGGTATCGTATAAACACTGAAAACTTGCCATAAGGTATTTTCACTTGGGGTGGATAATTTAACGATATGATTATCGGGATTATTATACCACCAATTTTCTGTAATATATCTAAGTGTTCCAAAAATAGTGTTGTTATTCATACCATGACCATAGATAACTGTATTATGACTAAATTCTATTGGATTATTACGGTAATCCATAAATACCCAGCCAGCTTGATTATCAGAATGATCAAAGGCATGATATAGGTAATAATCATTATCAGTTGCTTGGACAACAGGATAATTGATATTAGTACCATTTAAAGCTATCCAAGCTACTGTATCGTGATTCTTTTCAATTAATGAATTAAAATCAACACTAATAAGTGGAAGATTTATGTAATACCAGTAATCATTTAGAGCAATGTCAATATCAGGTTGTTCTGCTGGAATATTTTCATCAGGTGGATTAACAATTTCTGTATTATCATTTATATCTTTAATTTCTATAATTGATGCTAATTTTCTTATATCTATTTCTTGACTCTCAATTTCTCGATAATTAATTTGTTTAACTGTTATTTTATATAGTGAAAAACTTAAAATAATTGTAAATAATATATATGAAATCCAAAATTTTTTTGTCTGTTTTTTCATAGTATCACCATATATATTATAACCTAGTTATTATATATTATCAATTAACTAAAAAATAAAAAAATACTACAATGTAAAATTGTGTATAATAAAAAGGTATGAAGTTTATTCTTATTGACCATATTAAAAATAGTTGCTATAATTTGCTTAAAGATAGGAGAGATAGAAATGAAAAAAATAGGGAAAATATTATTTGCATTCTTGTTTACAGTAGTTGGAATATTTGGTATGGGGACAGCAAACGCAGAAAGTTATACGATAAGATTTGATAATGAATATTATGAATATTATATGACTGGTGGTAATGGAAAGCTAGAGATGAGTATTGCTAATGGTGAGCAAGATATTTTTAAACAAGCAATCGCACATTTTTATAGAGATAGCTTGACTTCACAAATTGTTGATGTTGTTCCATTAGAATTTAAAGTTAAAGATGGACAAACTTGGGATTCTAAAACAGATTCAGCAACTATGTACATTAACATTCCAAAAAATTTTAATATGGGGTTTGACAATGGACAATCAATTTATTTACTTAGAATTAAAGTTATAGATGGTGAAATCCAAACTTATGCACATAAAATTCCATCTAGTGGTGCTAGTTATACAAGACTATATGACATAAAAGACCGTAGCTCAATTGAGTCAATTATTACTTCTAATAATATAACAAGTTCAGGTAAAAATTTATCAACTGATTATTTTACTAATCAATTTGCAACATTACAAACTAGTGAATTTAATGCAACTGGAACCACATACTATATGTTAATTACTTGCAAAGGAGAAGTACAACCAGAACCAACTAAACCTACGGAACCAACTAAACCAACTAACCCTACAGAGCCAACTAAGCCTACAGAACCTACAACTGTTGAAAATCCAAAAACAGCTGATGTAAGTTCACAATTATATATTGTAATTGGTGCAATCTGTTTAGCAGGATTAGCAGGATTAGGTGTAAAATTCGCAAAATCTAATAAATAATAAGTTTATTAAGCTAAAAATCTTTAATGAAAATTAAAGATTTTTTTTGAATGTTTTACAAAAAAATATGGAGCTAGAAATGAATTTATTGCATTTTTTATCATAAACATCTTTATAATGACATAAATTATATTGGTGATAAAATATGGATTTTAAAGAAGGAGACTTAGTTACTAGAAATTCTTATAATAATGATATGGTTTTTAAAATTATATCAATTGACAATGATATTTGCTACTTAAAAGGTATTAATGTTAGACTAATTGCTGATAGTCCTATTGATGATTTAATTATATATGATCAAGAATTTGAAGAGGACCAAGAATTTTTAGAACGGATAAAACCCAATTTTGACTTAGACCGTAGTGAGTTTTTTTATTTGCCAGGCAAAATATTACATATTGATGGAGATAATGAGTATTTAGATAAATGTCTTAAATATTATGAAGAAGATAATTTAATGGCGATCGGTGTTAGGGAAGATGAAGAAAATGTCCCTTTTAAAATTCGTGAATTATTAGAACTTCATAATCCTAATATATTAGTTATAACGGGTCATGATGCTTATTATAAAAAAAAAGGTGGTCGTGATGATTTGTCGGCTTATAAAAATAGCCAAAATTTTGTTGCTTCGATTAAAGAAGCTAGAAAATATGAACATAGTCATGAAAAATTAATTATTATAGCTGGTGCTTGTCAATCAGATTATGAAGAATTAATAAAAGCTGGCGCTAACTTTGCTTCTAGCCCTAAACGGATTAATATCCATGCTCTAGATCCTGCTATTATAGCAACTCGCATAAGTTTATCTGATATTAGTAAAGATATCGATTTAATTAATATTTTAGAAAATACTAAATATGGTAAAGATGGAATGGGTGGAATTAAAACTAAGGGAACCATGTATATTGGGTACCCTAGATGAGGAGGAATTTGTGACAGTAGAACAGATTAGATGTAGACTTCATGAATATTTAGGTAAAGATGTAATTATAAAATGTAGTCTTGGGAGAAATAAATATGAAAAATATAATGCTAAAATAAAAGAACTTTATAAAAATGTTTTTTTAGTTGAAATTAAAGAATCAAAAATAAAAAATGAGATTAAATCATTTTCATATTCTGATGTTATCACAAAAACGATAAAAATCGACTATTAATACGCATTTTTATAAATAACTATTGATTTTCTATTTTTTTTGGTATAAAATAAACTTGTAGTAGATAGACTGAAGGGAGAGATTTACTTGAAAATTACATCTGTAAATGTTCATAAAACAGAAAAGGAAAACTCAAGAATGAAAGGGATTGTCTCAGTAGTAATTGACGATTGTTTCGCTATTCGTGATATTAGAATTATTCAAGGTGATGACAAATTATTTATTGCTATGCCAAGTCGCAAAATTGATGATACTAAACGTCATGATGTAGCTCATCCAATAAATCAAGAAACAAGAGAAATGTTTGAAAAAGCAATTCTTGATGCTTATAATGAAGCTGAATAAAAAAATCAATAATTTGGTTTTTTTTTTAATATTTTTTTTCTCTTAGCATATATTGAATTAGGAGGTTTATATGGACAAGGTAGAAAGTTTTAATACATTAGGACATGTTATTACTTTAAGTGAACGTAAAAATATAATTATTACAGGTGTAAAAAAAATTGAGAGTTTTGATAATGAAGAATTTTTAATGGAAACTAATATGGGCTATATCGTTTTAAAAGGTGAAGATTTAGAAATTGTGAAATTAGATACATATCAGGGAAATGTTTCCATTAAAGGTAAAGTTAATAGTTTAACATATATGGAAAGTTTATCTAAAAAAAATAAAGAAGATGGAGTATTTAATAAACTATTTAAATGATGAGTTTAAAAACACAAATAATTTTAATTATTTTTTCTTTCTTTTATGGTTTTATTTTTTCCATATTTTTAAATATCAATTATAAATTTATTTATAGTACTAATCGCCTTATAAAATTTTTATCATCCTTTTTAATCATAATTATAGCTATATTAGCTTATTTTATTAGTATCAAAAAAATCAATAATGCCATTCTTCATCCATATTCAATTATCATGGTAATAATCGGCTTTTTTGTTGACATTTGTATTAATCGTATTATTGCCAAAAAAATAAAAAAATGATATACTGATTATACGGTAGGGTGGTGGTTATGTGGTGAAAAGAAAAGTTACAAAAGAATCAAAAAGAAGACTTATTATTTTTGGTGGTCTTAGTGTTGTAGTGATATCATACTTTATTTTCAGTGCTTTTTCCATGCTACTAAATATTAAGAATCTTAGTTTAGAACAACAAACCTTACAAAACAATTTAACTAAATTACAAGAAACTGAAACTAATTTAACTAAAGAATTATCTAAGTTAAAAAATGATGAATATAAAGCGAGATATGCGAGAGAATACTTCTTATATTCTAAAGAAAGTGGAGAATATATTTTTGCTAACATTTTAGATAAAGAAGAAGTAGTTGAAGAAAAATTAGAGGAACCTACTAATTTATATAATTATGTAATTGCCACAATCATAATTGTGTTACTATTTATAATACTATTTATATTAAAAAGAATAAGAAAAATGAATAAAAAGAATGAATAATAAATATATGAGGGGTTGAATTTATGTATAAAATTGGTGAGCAATTTGAAATAGATTATGCTCTATCTAAAGTTAATCCAAAATGTATAATTGCAGGACAAAAGTATCGTATTTCTGTTATTACAGAAAGATTAGTTAGATTAGAGTATAGTGAAAACGGGATTTTTGAGGATCGGCCAACCCAATTTGCTTGGCATAGAGATTTGGGTGTAACAGATTTTAAGATTAAACAGGATGCAAAATACTTGGAAATAACTACTAAATATTTTTGTTTAACTTATTTAAAAGATAAACCATTTGCTGCGACAAAAATAAATCCGACAGCTAATTTAAAGGTAGAATTATTAGGTAGTGATCGTATTTGGTATTATGGTCATCCTGAAGTGCGCAATTATGGTAGTCCAGGCTTAGAACTATATGAGAATAAGGGAAAAAAACATAGAGTTAAGTATAAAAAAGGCCTATATTCTATTGATGGCTTTGTTAGTATTGATGATTCAAAAAGTTTAATAATTGAAGAGACTGGTAGTGTAATTGAACGTAATAAAGACAAAAATGATATTGATTTATATCTATTTATGTATTATAAAAACTTTCAAGGTTGCTTAGATGATTATTATCGTCTAACTGGATATCCTGCTTTAATTCCGAGGTATGCCTTAGGAAACTGGTGGAGTCGTAATATTTCATATACTGATGATAGTTTAAATGAGTTGGTTTGTAACTTTGAAAATAAAAATATTCCTCTTTCTGTTATTGTTTTAAATAATGAATGGCATCTAAATAAGTATGATGAAATATCAAATATTGAAACAGGATTCACATTTAACAATACTTTAATAAAGAATCCCAAAGAAACAATTAGTTATCTTCACTCTAAGGGGATTAGATTAGGATTAAATATTGACCCAAGTTCGGGAATTTACCCTTATGAAGTTTATTATAATAAGATATGTGAATATTTACAAGTTAAGCCTGGAACAATTATTCCTTTTAATGTTTTAGACCCTAAGTTTTTGGATGTATATTTAAAACTTCTTATTCATCCATTAGATAATTTAGATGTTGATTTTTTTTGGTTGGATTATAATAACCCTAAAAAAAATGATGACTTGTGGATTTTAAATCATTATCACTTTTACGATATGATGCGAAATTATAAAAGAAGACCAATGCTACTTACAACTAATTCTTTAATTGCGCCACATCGCTACCCTGTTTTATATTCAGGGAAAAGTACTGTCAGCTGGGATACCTTAAAACTAATTCCGATTCATAATGCTAGTGCTGCTAATAATGGTGTAAGTTGGTGGAGCCATGATATTGGAGGGTTTTATAAAGGTATAGAAGATGATGAACTATATACACGTTATGTCCAATTAGGTACATTCAGTCCAATTCTAAAATTTGGTAGTGAAAAAGGGAAATATTATCGACGAGAACCATGGAAATGGGGTTATAAAACTTACAATATTGTTAAGGATTATTTGCAATTGCGTCATCGACTAATTCCTTATTTATATACAGAAGCATATAAATATCATAAACATGGTATTCCTGTTATTCAACCAATCTACTATAAAAATCCCGACATGTATGACGATCCAATTTATCGCAATGAATATTATTTAGGTAGTGAGTTATTCATTTGCCCAATTATAAATAAAAAAGAATCTGTTATGCAAAGAGTTATTCATAAATTTTATATGCCAGAAGGGATTTGGTATGATTTTGTTACAGGGAAAAAATTTCCTGGTGGTAAAAACTATGTATCATTCTTTAAAGATGATGATTATCCTGTTTTTGCAAAGGCTGGTTCAATTATTACATTGGGTGATAATGATAATATAAATGATACAACACCACCTAAAAATATGGAAATTCAAATCTTTCCTGGACGAAGTAATAAATATGAATTATATGAAGATGATGGTGTTAGTGATCTTTATAAAACTGGTTATTATTTAAAGTCATCAATTGAATATAATTATTTACCAAATAATTATACAGTTATTATTAGGGCCTTAGAAGGTAAAAGTGGAATTGTACCTGAAAAGCGTAATTATAAAGTTAGATTTAGAAATACAAAAGAAGCCAATGATGTTATTATTTATTTTAATAATGAACCAGTACAATATAAAAGTTATATTGAAGAAAATGACTTTGTTGTTGAGATAAATGATGTGCCAACAATTGGTCAATTAACGCTTAATTGTAAGGGAAAAAATATCGAGATAGATGCAGTTAGATTGATTAATGAAGAAATTCAGTCAATTTTATACGATTTGCAAATTGAAACAGAAATGAAGGAAACGATAGATCAAATTATCTTTAGTGAATTACCGCTTAAGAAAAAAAGGATTTCGCTTCGTAAATTAAAAAGAGTTGGTTTAGAAAGAAAGTTTATTCGACTATTTTTAAAACTACTAGAGTATATTAGTGAAGTTTAAAAGAATAATTAGTTATTCTTTTTTGTTGTTTTCTATAAAATTTTTATAAATTAGATTTTATAATGGTGATTATTATAGAGAATTTTGTAGAAAATATAAAAGATTAATTAAGTAGCAAAGTAAAAAACGCTATTGAATTAAATGGGTAAATATGCTATAATCTTTTTAGTTTATTAAAGACATTAACGAAAGAGTAGTAATAATTATAATATTTTTAGAGAAAAAGTGGTTGGTGCAAACTTTTAATATTAAATTATGAACTTACTTTCTGAGTTTCATATATGATAAATATATGACGTATATTTGCGTTAAAAATATTAAGAGCATAAAGATTATTATGAATTAAGGTGGTACCGCGGGTTAACTCGTCCTTAAAGATTAATATCTTTTTTGTGTTTTAAGGAGGAGTTATGAAATACTTAATTACTTATATTATTACTTTTATATTCATTTATATAATTTATTTTTTATTTGTTGTAAAACGAAAAAAAGCGAGTGAAAAATTAAAAAAAAGCTTGGAAGTTAGATATTTAATTAATCGATATCATATCAATATAGAAACTATTGATTTACGTATGTTATCTAATAGGATAGCTTTATGTAATAGTGTGATAATTTCAACTACGTTTATAATTGTTTTATTTATTGATAAATTTATTTTAAAAATGCTATTTGGTTTTGTTGCTCTATTTCCATTGATATTAATAGGATATCATTTATTGGCAAAATCTTTAGTAAAGAAAGAGGGTAAATAATTATGTATGATTTTCAAAAAATAGAAAAAAAATGGCAAACATATTGGGAAGAAAATAAAACCTTTAAAACAGATATTTGGGATTTTAGTAAGCCTAAATATTATGCATTGGATATGTTCCCTTATCCATCAGGACAAGGATTACATATAGGACATCCTGAAGGGTACACAGCAACTGATATTATATCACGTATGAAAAGAATGCAAGGCTTTAACGTTTTACATCCTATGGGTTTTGATTCGTTTGGGCTTCCTGCTGAACAATATGCGATTAAAACAGGTAATCATCCTGAAGGATTTACAAAGAAAAATATTGAGACTTTTACTAAACAATTAAAAATGTTAGGTTTTTCGTTTGATTGGGATAGGCAAGTTTCCACGTGTGATCCTAGCTTTTATAAATGGACACAATGGATCTTTAAACAATTGTATAATGATGGATTAGCTAAAAATATTGATATGCCAGTTAATTGGTGTGAAGAATTAGGAACTGTTTTAGCTAATGATGAGATTATTGATGGTAAAAGTGAGCGTGGGGGATTTCCTGTTGTTAGAAAGAATATGAAACAATGGGTTATTGATATTCCTAAATATGCAGATAGATTGCTAGAGGGATTAGATGATCTTGATTGGCCAGAATCAACTAAGGAAATGCAACGTAATTGGATTGGAAAATCAGTAGGTGCCCATGTTAATTTTAAAGTTGATAATACAGATTATGATTTTACTGTTTTTACAACTAGACCTGATACTTTATTTGGTGCTACTTACTGTGTACTTTCACCAGAACATGATTTGGTTGATAAAATAACTACTGAAAAATATTTAGAAGATGTAAAAAAATATAAAGATATATGTGCAAGTAAAAGTGAACTAGAACGTACAGAATTAAGTAAGGAAAAAACCGGTGTTTTTACAGGTAGCTATGCAGTTAATCCCGTTAATAATAAAAAAATTCCTATTTGGATTGCTGATTACGTTTTAGCAACCTACGGAACTGGTGCTATTATGGCTGTTCCAGCACATGATGAACGAGATTTTGAATTTGCCCAAAAATTTAATATTGATGTAGTTCCCGTTATTCAAGATAATAATGATACGCAATTGCCTTATGTTGGTGATGGCATTCATATTAACTCTGATTTTCTAAATGGCTTAAATAAAAAAGACGCTATTGATAAAATGATTAATTGGCTAGAAGAAAGAAAATTAGGTAGTAAAAAAATTAATTATCGCTTAAGAGAATGGATTTTTGCTCGTCAAAGATATTGGGGAGAGCCTATTCCTATTGTTCATTTAGAAAATAATACAGACATTGTTTTAGACGATTCAGATCTACCACTAGTCTTACCTACCTTAGAAGATTATAGCCCAAGTAAAACCGGGGCAAGTCCACTTAATAAAGCTGAAGATTGGGTTAATATTAGTGTTGATGGTATTAAAGGAAAAAGGGAAACTAGTACAATGCCAGGTTCAGCTGGATCAAGCTGGTATTTTTTAAGATATATTGATCCCGATAATAATGAAGAACTTGCTAACAAAAAATTATTAGAATATTGGATGCCAGTTGATTTATATGTTGGCGGGCCAGAACATGCAGTAGGGCATTTATTATATTCGCGATTTTGGAATAATTATCTATATGATAAAGGTTATACAACAACTAAAGAGCCATTTAAAAAATTGCGCCATCAGGGTATGATATTAGGCTCTAATGGCGAAAAAATGAGTAAATCTAAAGGAAATGTTATCAACCCTGATGATATGGTAAAACTTTATGGAGCTGATAGCTTAAGACTTCATGAAATGTTTATGGGACCAATTGATGCAGCTAAACCATGGGATCCAAATAGCATTGAAGGTTCAAAGAAATTTTTAGATCGTATTTGGCGTTTATATGTAGAGGAAGGGAAAATTAAAGCAGCCGATAATAAAAATCTAGAAAAAATTTATCACCAAACCGTAAAAAAAGTTACAGAAGATTATGAGACGATGAATTTTAATACAGCTATTAGTCAAATGATGATTTTTATAAATGCTGTTTATAAAGAAGAAATATTTCCTATTGATTATGCCCTAAATTTCTTAAAAATATTTAACCCAATCGCACCTCATATTACAGAGGAATTATGGGAAATTTTAGGAAACCATAATACGATTAGTTATGCTGAATGGCCAACATTTGATATTGAAAAAACTAAAGAAACAAAGTATCAAATGGTTGTTCAAGTTAATGGTAAGGTTAGAGGAAAGTTAGAAGTAGATATTAATACTTCTAAAGAGGAAATGGAAGCATTAGCCCTTGAAATAGATAATGTTAAAAAATTTATTGATGGAAAAGAGATTGTTAAAATTATTGTCATTCAATCAAAAATTGTTAATATTGTTATAAAGTAATTAAATTTTAATTACTTTTTTTCATATTTTATTTATGCTTATAATATAATTAAGTGAATTATGGAAAGTAGGGAATATATGGAAAAAATAGAGATTATAAAAAGTATTACAGAGCGTACTGGTGGAGATATTTATTTAGGTGTTGTTGGAGCTGTTAGAACCGGTAAATCAACATTTATAAAAAAAGTTATTGAAAATTTAGTTGTTCCTAATATTGAAGATGAATATGAAAAAAAACGTGCTTTAGATGAAATACCACAGAGTGCTCAAGGAAAAATGATTATGACAACTGAACCTAAATTTGTTCCTAGTAATGCAGCTAAAATTTTTATTGATGATTTTTCAGCTAATATTAGGTTAGTTGACTGTGTAGGGTATGTAATACCTAATTGCAAAGGTTATGAGGATGAAAATGGTCCTAGAATGGTTAAGACCCCTTGGTATGATGAAGAAATACCTTTTATAGAGGCAGCCGAAATTGGAACTGAAAAGGTTATTAAAGACCATTCGACGATTGGAATTGTGGTAACAACTGATGGTTCAATTGGCGAATTAAACCGTAGTGATTATGTTGAAGCTGAACAACGTGTAGTAATGGAACTAAAAGAAATAGGAAAACCTTTTATAGTTGTTATGAATTCTACCCATCCAATGTTACCAGAAACAGAACGTTTGGCTGAAAAACTTAATACGGAATATGGTGTTCCTGTGTTACCAATAAGTATTGAAAATATGACTGAAAGAGATATTTATTCTATTTTAAGAGAAGCTCTTTATGAATTCCCAGTTATGGAAGTTAAAGTTAATATGCCAGAATGGATAGCATGCTTAGCTCCAAATAATTGGTTAAAAAAAGTTTATATGGATAAAATACGTGAGAGTGTAATTGAGATTGATAAGTTACGTGATATTGAGAATATAACATCATATTTTACTGATTGTGAATATATTAGTAAAGCATATTTATCAGAAGTTAATACTTCAACTGGTGAGGTGACAATAACACTAGATGCACCTAATGAGTTGTATAACCAAGTATTAAAAGATATTATAGGAATTAATATTGAAAATAGGGCCGATTTACTAACATTATTTCAAGACTATAATGAAGCTAAACAGGAGTATGATCAAATTAAAGTTGCTTTAAAAATGGTTAAGACAACAGGGTATGGAGTTGCATCTCCAAGTTTAGCTGATATGAAATTAGATACACCAGAAATTATTAAGCAAGGTAGTCGTTATGGTATAAAATTAAAAGCGGTTGCTCCTTCTATACATATGATTAGAGTCGATGTTGAATCAACCTTTGAACCGATTATTGGTTCAGAAATTCAAAGTAAAGAGCTTATTGACTATCTAATGAAAGACAAGGATAGTGAGGCAGGAAATATTTGGAAAAGTGAAATTTTTGGTAGAAGTTTAGATGTCATTGTTAAGGAAGGAATTCAAGCTAAATTATCAATGATGCCAGAAAATGCACGATACAAATTGCAACAGACTTTATCAAAACTTGTTAATAAAGGATCTGGTAATTTATTTGCTATAGTTATATAAAAAAATACTAATGTATTTTTTTTTATGCTATTAATTATTGTAATAGGGATTAAATGATATTATTTAACGAAATATATGAAATGAAAGGATTTAAGTACTAGTATTAAAATTAAGTTATACTTCCAAAATTTAAAACTTAATATTGTAGTTTTTTTCTTAAAATGCTATTATTACTATAATAGGAAGTGAGTAAAATTGGGAAAGATAAAAAAAATAAGAGTTATACTTAGTCAATTAATAAAACTCTCAGTTATATTAATAGTTGTATCATTAATTATTATACATTTAAGTAGTGATTCAACCAATTATTCTTATCCAATTAAAAATTATACAAAAGGTAATAATGATTATTTTTTAGAAAGTATAGTAGCAGAACAGCAAATTCCAAATTCGATATCTCCCCAGTTAGATATATCACAAGTAACAACAACAAGAACGATAAAGATTAATATTATATTGAAAAATTTTGGTCCTAGTTTTTCAATATTTAAACTATATTTATATGATGAAAATGTATTAATAGATGAAGTTGTAATTAAAACTTTAACTAATGATATTAGCTATCTCTTTGACAACTTAAAAAGTGATCATTATTATAAAGTTATAGTAGAAAATGTTAATAAACCTATATTCAATCTATACAAGACAAATACGATTATATATAGCACATTTATAAAAACGAAAAGTGAAATAGATACACAGATAATTTCAAATTTGAGTGGTTATGCTATAAGTAAAAATGTGAATATTATATACAATAGTGGTCAGATAAAAAACCCTATCTATATGTTTAATGCTAGTGGTAATATTATTAATAATAATATTGTATATAAGTGTTTTGATTTTACGGATATAATATGCAATGAGAAAATTGATATAGGAACAAGATTAGAACAAAATGTTTGGTATAAGACTACTCAAGAAACAGAAATCATCTTTGAAAATAATGGAACTATTAAAACAAGAATATATGATGGCAAAACATTTTATGATATGAAATCCTTAACCATAAATAATATTGATATAACAGCGCCAACTATGGCCGATTTTATTGTTTTATCCAAAGACAAAAATAGTATTACTGTAAAGGCCATGGGGAATGATAATGAATCGGGAATTATGCGATACCAATTTAGTAGTGATTATGGAACCATCTGGACACCAGCTCAAGAATCAGACGAATATACATTTAATAACTTAACCCATGAGAGTTATAATATAATGGTAAGAGTCATTAATGGAACCTACGCAAATAATGGTCAAAATAGTCTAAATACAATGGAAAGTGATATGAAAAATATTAAAATCGAAAATTAATCATTTTGCTTTTAAAATAATTTCATTCGTAGTATAATATATATAAATTATAGGAGGTTTATATGGCAAAAAATTTAAAAAAAGATACAATGAGTATTATAACTGCTATTTTATTTTTAATTATTGGTGTGTTATTATTTTCTAATCCTGATGGTGTAATTAAATTTATATCTTATGTAATTGGGGCCTTGTTTATTATAACAGGAATTGTTAAAATATTTTCATATTATCGAATGAGTAAGAAAATGAATATTACAAATAATGGCGATTTAATATTAGGTATCATTGCTATTGTTATCGGTTTTGTTGTTATCATTTGTTTATCAGCAATTGCTTTTATCATTAATTTTGCGATTGGTGGTTGGATTTTATACTCTGGAATTATGAAATTAATGACTGCTTTTAGTTTGAAAGAATTTAAAGTTGATTCTTGGATTTATGTCTTAATTACATCAATAGTTATGATTTTATGTGGCCTTTATGTTGTTATTAATTTTAATACAGCATATAAAATCATTGGTTTAGTTTTAATTATTTATTCAATTGTTGAAATTATTCAATATATTGTTATACCTAAGAATATTAATCCTGATATTATAAAATAAAAAATGACTTATGTCATTTTTTTTCAATTATTTCTATTAATTTTTTAGTACTAAAACTAGGAATAGTATTTTTACTAGTAGCGATAGCAATATGTCGCGGAGGAATTTTTTGTTTAATTTTTAATTCAATTAACTCACCATTTTTTAATTCACTATTTATATATTCACGCGTTGCAAAACCAATACCAAAACCAATCTTCACTAATTCAATCATTAAATTATAGCTGGCAATATCCATATCAGAATTTAAAATGCTATTATTTTCTTTCATAAAATTATCTAAAAATGTTCTAGTATTTGATTTCTTACGCTGTAATATCAATGGGTAATTATTTAAATCATTTATATTAAAAATAGTATTTTTTAAGTGACCATAATTTTTTCCTACAATGAAACAATCATGAATTTCCTTGATAGGTTTAATCATTACATCATTTTTTTCTTCAAATGGTAAATTTAAAAAGACAATATCAAGTGTACCTTTTCTTAAATATTCAATTAAATCAGTTGTTAGGCTATTGTTAATTTCTATTTTTATATTTGGATATAAAGTGTGAAATTTATTTAAATAAGGCATTAAAAAATTTTTAGCTAAGGTAGTACTAATACCAATCCTAATATTGCCAGTACTAAGTTGTTTTAAATTAGTAAATTTATTTTCAGCATTATTAATATATTCAATGGCGTTTTTAATATAATAATATATTTCTTTTCCTTCATTAGTTAGATTAACACCTTTTTTAGTTCTAACAAATAATTGACCACCTAAAGCATCTTCTAATTTTTTTATACTTTTAGTAACAGCAGGTTGTGAAATTAATAATTCTTGACTAGCCTTAGTAATATTACCATTATTTGCAACCACATAAAAAATGCGATATAACTCAAAATCAATATTCATAATAACCTCCAGTTATATTTAGTATGACAAATATGTATTTTAATTATATATTAAAAAATAATATAATACAAGTAGAGGAGGGATAAAAATGTTAATAACGATAACTGGAGCATCGGGTTCAGGTAAAAGTTTTATTGCTAATTATTTAACGACTTTAAATCAAAATATAGTACATTTAAATATAGATTTAATTGGACACGAGGTACTTGAAATAGAAGAAGTAAAGTCTAAAATAATTAAACAGTTTAATCTTAATTTAAATGATAATAAAATCGATCGAGAAGCATTAGGCGAAATCGTTTTTAATAATCAAGATAAAATGCAAGAATTATCTAATCTTACATGGCAATATATGGAACAAAAAATAGACGATTATTTAATTCTTAATTCGAATAAAATTATTATATTAGATTGGATTTTAATTCCTAAAACGAAGTATTTTAACGATTCTGATATTAATATATTAGTTAAGGCTGATTTTAAAGATAGAATTAATCGGGCCATAATTAGGGATAATATTACATCTGATAAATTTGAGAAAAGAGAAAAAGCGACATTAAACTTTGATGAAAATAAATTTGATTATGTCATTGAAAATAAGGTAAAAGAAGAAACGAAAGTGATGGTGAAAAAAATATATGACAAAAGTATTATATCCAGGTAGTTTTGATCCTATAACTTATGGACATATGAGTGTTATTGAACAAGCTAGTGACATATTTGATGAAGTTATTATTGCTGTTATGCAAAATCCTTTAAAAAATAGCGGTTTTTTTACATTAGAAGAAAGACAGTACTTAATCGAAAAAATATATGAAAAGGCCAAGAATATTAAAGTTGTGTTAGGAAGTGGGGCCTCAGTTGATGTAGCACTTAAATATGGTTGTAAGGCATTAATTAGAGGTTTAAGAGGTGTTACGGATTTTGATTCAGAAATTGGGCTTGCTACTATAAATAAAAGTATTAGTGATGGTAAAATAAATACTGTTTGTTTCTTTGCTGATAGTGCTTATCAATTTCTATCATCTAGTGTTGTAAGAGAAATATTTAATTTAGGTAAAGATATTAATGATTATGTTCATCCAATTGTAAGTGTTGGTATGCAGAAGAAATTAAAAAGAAGGTGATTAGATGGAATTACAAATACTAGGTAGTGTTGCCCCGTTTTGTAGATTGGATAAAAATTGTCCAGGATTTTTAGTTACTGATGGCTTAAATAAAATTTTATTAGATTGTGGGCCAGGTGTACCTAGACTAATAGATATGGAAACAATGTTAGAAAATTTAAATGTTATTATTACACATTTACATAAAGATCACTATGGTGGTTTATTAGAACTAGGGTATGCATCACATGTTTACCATAATTTAGGCTATTTAAAACAAAAAATAAATATTTATATACCAAAAGAATATAAAATAAGTGCTGATTTATATGATTATAATTATTTAATTAATTTTGGAGAGGAACAATATTTTGATTTAAAAATTTATAATGAATATAATTGTAATCGTAATTTAAAAATTGGTGATATTAACATTAGTTTTAAAAAGACTAAACATAATATTACTAGTTATGCGATAAAATTGGAGTATAATGGTTATAAACTATGTTATTCAGGTGATACAGGTTATGATGAAAGTTTATGTGAAATATTTTCTAATGCTGATTTACTCATTTGTGAATCAACATTCTTGCGTGGTCAACACCAAAAGGGTAACAATCATTTATATGCTTATGAGGCAGCAAAATTAGCTAAACTTTCTAATGTAAAGCAACTTATGCTAACACATTTTTGGCCGACTATCGATAAGAAATTATATAGAAAAGAAGCTAGAGAAATTTTTAAAAATACAATAGTAGCTGAAGAAGGCAAAAAATTAATATTGAAATGAGGTTATATAATGAAAGATTTACATATTCATACGATTTATTCCGATGGAGAATTAACACCTGAAGAAATTATTAATATAGTTAAAGAAAAAGAAATTGATTTTTTTTCAATCACCGATCATGATACAATCAATGGTTGTAAAGAAATTATTGAGAACAATCTGCATAAAAAAAATAATCTAAAATTTGTAACAGGAATTGAATTATCAGCCAAAATAGATAAAGGCAAGTGTCATATTTTAGGATATAATATTGATTTATATAGTGAATATTTAATAGAACATTTAAAGAAATTGAAAGAAATGGATAAGTATAATATATTGCTTATTACAGAATGTTTAAAAAATGTTTTTAAGTTGAATTTTACACAACAAGATATTGACCATCTTTTTATAAAAAAAGGCTCTACTAATAATGTGGAAATATCAAAAATGTTAGTTAGATTGGGTTATTGTGATTCAATAAATGATGCTTTTAAAAGATACATTATACCATCTAAAAAAATGACATTTGATGAAAAAAAAGAATTCTCAGCTTATGAATGTATAGATATTATTAATAAGGCTGGTGGTATTCCTGTTTTGGCTCACAATTATCAATTAAAAAAGGATTATACAGAATTAAGAGAGTATATATGTGATTTAAAAAATCATGGACTAATGGGCTTAGAATGTTATCATAGTGGTTTTAGTATATCGGGTATTAATAATAGTCTTAATTTGGCTAAAGAATATGATTTATTAATAACAGGTGGTAGTGATTATCATGGTCCAACTGTTAAGCCCGATATTGAAATTGGCTTAGGCAAAAATAATAATTTAGATATTAGCGAATTGTCAATTGAGAAATATTTAAATAAAAAGTTAAGATATTAAAATAGAAATTCTAGGATGCCTATTACTTTAATTTATATAAAATATAGTATAATTGGTAATTAATAGGTAAATATTTACTTTTATGATAAAATTTTTCTTAAAATCTTCTTAAAATGATAAGAAATACTAAAAAAAGTATTGATTTAACTAAAAAAACATGGTATCCTTTAATTGTAGGCAAGATAGCTTATATAGGAGGTATATATTAATGACAAAAACAGATTTAGTGAATGCTATTGCAGAAAAGGCAGGGTTAACAAAAGCTGATGCTGCTCGTGCATTAGAAGCAATGATGGAAAGTGTAGAAGAAGGGTTAAAAAAAGACGGTAAAGTAACAATTACAGGTTTCTGTACATTTACTGCTAAGAAAAAAGCTGCTACAACAGCTCGTAACCCAAGAACAGGAGCAGTTGTTCCAGTACCTGCAAAGATAACTGTTACAATTAAAGCTGGTTCTAAATTAAAAGAAGCTTTAAACTAAGAGGCGTTTAGCCTTTTTTCTTTTGGGAGGTGCTGTTTATTTTAAATAATATAGTCGGGGTTTTAAAAAAAATTGAGAATGCTGGATTTAAAGCTTATATAGTTGGTGGCTTTGTTAGAGATTTTTATCTTAATAAAGAAAATTCTGATGTTGATATTTGTACTAGTGCTAAACCAAGTGATCTGAGAAAAATATTTGGCGATAATATTTCCTTAGACCAATATGGTTCATTAATTTTGACAGAGAATAACAATAAATATGAAATCACAACTTTTAGACGCGAATCTAAATATTTAGATAATAGACATCCTACTAAAGTCAAATTTGTTAACAATTTAAAAACAGATTTAAAAAGACGTGATTTTACCATGAATGCTATTTGTCTTACTAGTGATCTTAATTATATAGATATTTTTAAGGGTAGGGAAGATATTAATAAGCGTTTAATTAGGATGATAGGTAAACCTGATAAACGGTTAAAAGAAGATGCATTAAGAATCTTAAGAGCTATAAGATTTTCAGTAACATTAGATTTTGAATTAGAAGAAAATTTAAAAACCGCCATTAAACAAAATAGTCATTTAGTAAATAATTTGTCATATTTTTATAAAAAGAAAGAATTAGAAAAAATTTTTTTAAGTCCAAATATAAAAAAAGGGATTGAACTTATTTTAGATTTAGGATTGGATAGTTCCCTAGAATTAAAGAATTTAGAGAAAACCGTCTTAACAAGCTCTTTAATCGGTATTTGGACGCAATTAGATGTAACTGATATTTATCCTTTTTCATCATCAGAAGTATATATAATGAAAGCTGTTAAAAAATTAGAGGAAAAAGATTTAAATGATGTACATATTTTATATAATAATCAATTAATTGTTTTAAAATTAGCTGCTGAAATTAGAAAAATAGACCCTAATATAATTGAAGCAAATTATAACAAACTGCCAATTCATAATAGTAGTGATATAGAAATAAATTATAAAGAAATAGAAGATATGCTTAATGATAAAAGCAGTAATAAAATTAACGATATTATAAAAGATATTGAGCATTTAATTTTAAGTGAAAAAATAGAAAATAAAAAAAATATTTTAATTGATTATATATCTAAAAGATATAATTAAATTACTAAAATAATTCTAATAAGGTATATTATAGAATTATTTTTTTTTATTCTAATATATTTAATTAGGTGGAATATGAAACTAATAGCTCATAGAGGAAATGATAATCATAATTTTAAAGAAAATACAAAAGAGGCAATTATAAATTGTTTAAATGAAGACTACATTGCTGGGGTTGAGTTTGATATTCGATTAACTAAGGATAAGAAAATTGTCATAAATCATAATATGTTAATTTTTGATAATAATAAAAACCTTTATCCTGTTTATAGTAAGAATTTTAAGGAAATAAAAAAAAGTAATCCAGATATTTCGACATTAGAAAGTGTACTTTCAAGTGTAAGAACTGATAAAATATTACTTATTGAAATTAAAGAAGAACGTGATGACTATGATAAGTTTATCATTATTCTATTTAATTTATTGAAAAAATATCGCCATTTAAACATATACATTTGTAGTTTTAACTATAAATTAATAAAAAAAATAAAATCTAAATATGGTAGTTATAAATGCGGATTAATTGTTGGTTATTTAATGAATACTAATAATATAAATGATGATTTAGACTTTTATTTATATAGTTATAATTATATTGATTTAATTAATTATAATAAACAAATTTTTATTTTTACCATTGATAAAAAAGAAAAATTAGCTAAAATAAAAAAGAAAGTAAAGAATGACTTTTATGTTATAAGCGATAACTCTTACTTACTTTTTAAAGATTCATTATAGGAAACATTTTTTATTGCTTCAATGGTTATAATCGCTTCTTTATCCAATTTTTGAATTATTGATATAAGCTTACTTCTTTCTTTTTTCTTAGCTATAATGCATAAAATCGCAATATCTTGATTTTTCTTTTTTCCATTTATAGATGTAACTAGATATTTTTCTGATAGTGCATTATATATTTTTTCACAATTATCTTTATCAACAATAACCTTAATCATATCATTACCCAAAGCGATTTTTTCTTCAATATAACTCCCTAAATAAGAACCTATTAAAGAGCCAAAAGCAAAGAAAACGATTTTTAAAGGATCATCTTTTATATTAACAACAACAATTCCTGTTGTAATAACCCAAACAAACGCAATAATAAATTGTAAGATAGCCCCAAATAATTTTTTCCCTTTAGCAACAACAATTAAACGAAGGGTCGAAAGTGTATTTTCAATAATTTTTGCTATAAAAATAGCTAAGTATGTTAAAATTTTCATAAAAAATCCTCCATTATTTATATTATGGTTAATTTTTGTATTAAAAAACTAAAAAATACAAATAATAATAATGAATATAGTTTACATTTATATATGTAAACGCTATATCAATTATATTGACACATTTTTGAATTTGGATGTAAAATTAAATTAAGCTAGGAGGAAGTTTATGAAAGATTTAAGTATGCAAATTGAAGAATTAGAAAGAAAAGTAAAAAATATAACTAGAACAAAACAAAAAAAGAATATAAGTCCTGAGGTTATGAAACACTTTTCTAAAGTTTTGGCAGGAATCGATGAATTAAATCGTGATGTTTTAAAGTATGATGGCACAAATATCTTTTTATATGCCAAACTTAAAGATAATGTAGCAATGAATAATTATATTTAATAAAGAATAAAAGGGAAATTTTTGAGGTGAGTTTATGGATGATAGTGTGATAATTAGTTCAATTACGTCTAGAATCGAATACTATGCAAATGAAGCTAGTATATCTAGTGATGTAGAAAAAAAGTATATTAAGGATAAGATAGCATTGTTAGAAAATAATCAAACTCTACCTCTATTATTATATATTGAGAGATTATTCCAATCATTTGATATAGCGATGGGTGAAAAAAGAACAACTGCTAAAATGTATTTAGAGCGTGATTTACAATATGTAGATGAACTTTTAAAAAGAAGATTGCCCCAATCTAATATAAGAAAAGATATTGTCTTAAAGATGAATCCTTCTTTAGCTAAAGAGAATGATAGTGGAGTAAGCAAAGGGCATACATTAACAAAAAAAACTGACTCTAATGCTTGGAAAATTTATTCAGATGCTGCATAAAAAATCATATATTATTTATATGATTTTTTAATGTTATAAAATATATAAAAATAAAAAATTTAATGTTATAATATTTATAGGTGGTTGTCAATGGATTTTAATAATAACCTAGATATATCTAATAATTTATTTAATAATTTAAAACATATTATAGAGGAAAACTATAGAAAATATAACTATTTTATAAGTGATGTTTTATATAAACAATATTTAGCTTTAGTAATAAAAGATTGTAAAAATAAATGCAATGAAAATGATATAAAGTAATTTGCAAATTTATTTAGTGTTGAGCTTGTTAAAAAATTAAATCTTTATATAAAAAACGTATTAAAAACACCAAATAAATTTCGGTCTAGTTTATCAGATTTTATTAATGCGAATATGGTAATACCTGATGATTATAGTCATGCATTACAACAGTTAAAAATTTTATCGGATTTTATTTATGAAATAAATAATAATATTTCAGTTAATATATATATGGAATTATTAGAAAGTAATACAATATTATCATCGATTATGAAAATCATTGTTGATAGAAATATTGATGATATTCAAAAAAATAATATTGAAAATGTTTTTAAGAACGAATTTTTTGTTTTAATTATTCAAGTCTATTGTATGTTGAACGATATTGAAATAAATGATAATGATGTTAATGAAAATAATGATTCGAGTGACTTAAGTGATTATCAGCGATATGATGGTACAAAATTGTATTTAAATGAAATTTCAAAATTACCATTACTTTCTAAGACTGAAGAATATGAATTAGCTATAAGGATTAAAAATGGTGACAAAAAAGCTAGAAAGGAATTAATTTCTAGAAATTTAAGATTAGTTGTTAAAATTGCCGCAAGATATCGAGGCCGAGGCTTAACTTTTGATGACTTGATTGGATATGGTAATATTGGTCTTATTAATGCCATCGAAGGATTTGATGTGAAAAAAAATGTAAAATTTTCAACTTATGCATTCTTTTGGATAAAACAATCAATTACTAGGGAAATTGCTAATAAAGCTAGGAATATCAGAATACCTGTTCACAAGATAAAAAAGATAAAGCATTATCAAAAAGTTAAAAATAGTTTGACCGAACGATTAGGTCGAGAACCTACCATTGAAGAAATATCAGCTGAATTAAATCTTACCTATGACCAAATTTTCGAACTTGATTCTTTACAATATGATACCATTAGCATTAATCAGTGCATAGGTAATGAAGACGATACAGAGTTAGGAGAATTTATTCCTGATCTATCTGATACACCAGATAAGGTTGTAATAGATGCTTCTTTAAAGGAAATGTTACAAGTAGCTTTAAAAAATATTAGATTAAAAGAAAAAGAAATCAAAGTTTTGGTTCTAAGATTTGGGTTAGATGGAAATGAACCACAATCGCTAGAAGCAATAGGCAAAATGTATAACGTATCTAGAGAGTGGATAAGGCAGATTGAGGCTAAAGCATTAAGAAGATTGAAAAATTCTCCATTTAAAAAAAGACTTAGGCCTTATTATGATGATGTGGTGGAAGATGATTATTATAGTTTATTAAAAAGTAATAAAGAAGGAAGTACAGATGAAAATAATAAATCGCCTGAACGAGCTAATTCTAAGCGAAGAACTGCAAGAGGTAATAATATTCATGGCAATAATTCTAATCAGAATAATTATATGGTTGAGACTAATAAAAATGTTATTGGTATTAATAATCTAAACGCAAATAATGAACAGCATAAAGTAATTAATGAAGATATTATGCAACCAATAAAAAAACATGATATAAATATTATTGATGAATTATCAAAAGAGGAAGTACATATTGGAAAGAGGGATAAAAATATGAAGGGAAAAAGAAGTAAAAATTTATGCGAGTATCTTGGATGCTCAGAACAAGAGTTAACACAAATAATGCCAAATTTAAGTGATAAATATTGTGACATTGCAGAAAGATTATATAGTGAGAAAGGTGTACAGAAAAAAGAGAGAACTATATTTTATCAAAATATATCTCCAAAATTACGAGCTCTTTTGAAAGAACTTAGAGAAAACAATGATAAACAAATACCTAATCAAGGTGAGCAAATATTAAAAAAAGAAGAAATAAATAATTTTGAAGACGAAGGTTCATTTCCTGAAGCAGTTAATAGTTCATCTAATGATTGCGCTAATAACAATTACAATGCTTTTTCTCAAATCATTCAGTTACTAGACTTTAGTGAATTAAAGAATTTGTCACCAACAGAATTAGTTATTTTTGCATTATTACGATTGCAATTATCTGAAGGCAGAGAATTTTCAACATCAGCTATAGCTAAATTTATGGGTATAGATGAGCAAGAAGTAAGAGATATAACTAAAAAGGTAAGTGTTTTATTAAAAGCGAGCTTGAATCAATTAGTTGATCAAACTTTTGCGGCTATAACAGAACTTAATCATGTCTATGCTAAAGTTAATAATCAAAATAAATAAAAAATACCAATATGGCATAAATAATTAAAAAATTATTTACTACCAATTTTGGTATTTTTTTTAATATCCATAATAACGGGTAATATAATTGGTTTACGACCAGTTTTCTCAAAAATATAACTAGATAATTGCGTAATTACTTCATTTTTGATATCTGCATAGTTAATTTGTTCTTTTAATTTTGAGTTGATTGCATTTTTACTTATTTCTTCTAATTTTTTTAATAATTCTTCATTTTCATTAACTAGTACAAACCCACGGGTTGTAATATTGGGACTACCTAATAATTTATTATTAATAGTATCAATATTAGAAATAACAACGACAATTCCATCACTAGACATTATTTTTCGGTCGCGAATAACAGCGCTACTGACATCCCCAATACGATTACCATCAACGTAAATATCATTAGCCTGAATAGAGCCAGATAATTTAGCTACCCCTTTATTTATAGAAACGATATCACCATTACCTAAAACAAAAGTATTTTCTTTTGGTATATCACAATCAATTGCGACATCAGCATGACTTTTTAACATACGATATTCACCATGGAATGGCATAAAATATTTTGGTTTTATAAGTCTAATCATTAATTTTAGTTCCTCTTTATTACCATGACCTGATGTATGGATATCATTTAGGGAAGTATTGGTATAAACAGATACACCTTTTAAATATAATTTATTTATTGTTCTTGAAATACTTAAAGCATTACCAGGAATAGCCGAAGAAGAGAAGACAACAAGGTCATCATCTTGTAATTTGATTTGTTTATGACTTCCATTAGCAATTCTTGTTAAAGCAGCTAATGGCTCGCCTTGGCTTCCTGTACATAATATACAAACTTTATTAGGGGGTAACTTTTTGCTTTCTTCTGGTGTTATAAAAATTTCTTTATGTTTGATATATCCCCCTTCAATAGATATTTCAATGTTTGCTTCCATACTACGACCAAATGTTACAATTTTACGGTCATTTCGTTTGCAAGTATCAACAATGTGTTTTAAACGATAAATGTTCGAAGCGAAGGTTGCAATAATAATACGACCATTATGTCTAGTAAAAATTTCACCTAAAGCTTCATCAACTTTCGACTCACTAACAGACATTCCTTCATTTAAAGCATTAGTACTGTCACTTAAAAGCATAGTAACACCACGTGAGCCAATTTCAGCCATTTTATGCAAATTAGCAATTGGACCAATTGGTGTAAAATCAAACTTAAAGTCGCCAGTTGCTACAATTACTCCGTTTGGTGTTGTTACACAAATACCATGTGAATCAGGAATAGAATGTGTAGTTTGAAAAAATTCGATCTGAATATTTTTAAATTTAACAATTGTTTTTTCCGTATAAATAAATAAATTCTTATATTGAATATTTTTTTCTTCAAGTTTTCTTTTGATTAAACCAACAGCCTGATTTGGAGCATATATAGCTGGAATATTTACTGTTTGTAAAAGAAATGGTATACCACCAATATGATCCTCATGACCATGTGTAATAAATAAAGCTTTTATTTTACTTTCATTCTTCTTTAGAAATGAGTAATCAGGAATGACATAGTCAACTCCTAACAAATCTCCTTCTGGAAAAGTAATACCCGCATCAATAATTATAATTTCATCATTATGCATTATACAATACATATTTTTACCGACTTCACCAAGACCGCCAAGCGCAAAAACTTTGGTGTCATCGCTATTTATAAATTTCATTAAAAACTCCTTTCTTTTTCTTTGCAATCTAACTATACCATTATATCTTTTTTTTAAAATTTTGTCTAGTCTTTCATATAAAGAAAAAAATCCAATAAATGGATTTAAATAAAAGGTAAACGTCTCAAAGACTTATAATTTTTAAATAATTCTTCATCACTAATTTTTCCATTCATATAATCTATATATGTTTCATGTGATATGCTGTTATATTCTCCACCAAAAGGAATATATCGGTCGTCAACTTTTTCACTTCTAATTATTTGCGAGTAAGGGTCATTATTAATATTAGGGGCAATACCGTATGACACTTCATCATTTTTCTTCATATTATCATTATAATATCGTTTTTCAACTATATCAATTATATTATTTTCTCTTGTTCTAATTTGTTTTCGAATATTTAGCATATTGTGAAAAGCTAAGCAATCATTTGGTGTAAAGTATTTTTGACCATCCCTTATATAATAACTTTGATAATCTTTAGCTGTATATTTAAACTGTTCAATCATATTTTTATTAAAAACTGATATAGCATGTTCTTTTGTTAAATTTGATTGATGCTCATAATTTTCAATTGTATATTTAATAATATTGGTAAATATATGTGTTTTTAATTTTTTATAAATACCTGTTTCATTATTTACTATATCACTAGAAGAATATACATATTGAACTTTATTGGCAGTAAATATTATTTTTAAATCGTATGTACAATCTCCAACTTGATGTGTAAATATCGCATATCTTTTATGCAGTTGCCAACTACAACCATATTGATTTATAAAGCTTGTTATTAATTTTAGAATATTTTGTTTAAATTTTTCTTCTTTAATTATTTTTTCTAATTTACTAACTAGTTGATAATGATTGTTCTCCATGAAAAACCTTCTTTCTTAAAAAAACATTATATATTAATTTACTCTTTTGTGTCAATAAGTATTCTAAATACTAGTAATTTAATGATTAATAGTGTAAAATGAATAATAGGTGATACAATGAAAAATATGTTGTCTGTTTTTAAAAGATTTTTTACTTATAAATGGGGGCCTAATTTTATTTCAACTATTTTTCGAAATGAAAAAATGGAAACTATTTCCGAACCTGGTTTTAATAAAATTGACCATGGTTGTTTAACAGCATCTAATTCTTTTTTTGTTAAACTATGTTGTTCAGTAGCCATTATTATTTCTACTAATCTTAATTCTTTAGATTTAGGTGATTTAAATTCAGTAGTTACGGTTTTAAAACAAAATTGGTTTATTCCTATTTTATATTTATTGATGGTAATAGTACCTAATTTTATTATTTATACCACTAAAAAAAATCGCTATGTTAAAAGATATCCTCGACTTTACTATAATATGTTAATACTAGTTTTAATATCAATGGCTGAAGTTATATTCTCCCTTATTTATTTTATTAATAATTTAGGTGGAACAAGTGTAGCATTCTGGGCATCAATTATTGGCCTTGTTGCCAATGCAGCAACATTCTATGGATATATTTCTATCCAAGTTGGGATAATTGATTTTTGTATTTTTACCAACAAAATTGCTCTTGATAAAAAGGTAAGTCAAGGAACTGATTTTGGAGACTATGTCGATTATTTTTAAGTAGGGGGATATATGGGAATTTTTGATAAATTAAAAACTGTTTTTAAAACTAAAGATAATACTGAAAGGCAAACTATTGATTTATATGACAAGGGCCTAGAAAAGACACGAGCTGATTTTGTCTTTAAATTAAATAGTTTAAATAAAAAATACAAAAAAGTTAGTAATGAATATTTTGAAGAACTAGAAGAAATTTTAATTATGGCTGATATCGGTGTTAATACTGTTATGAATTTTATCGATAAATTAAAACGACGTGTTAAATCAGAAAATATTTTGGATGTTGAAGATTTAAAAGAGATAATTGTTGATGAAATGTTTATTATTTATGTTAATAATGAAGTTATTGTTAATAAAATAAATTATGCAGAATCAGGACCAACCGTTATTTTATTTGTAGGTGTAAATGGTGTAGGTAAAACAACCACAATTGGGAAATTAGCTAAAAAGTTAAAAAACGAAGGTAAAAGTGTTTTAATGATAGCAGGTGATACTTTTAGAGCAGGCGCGATTGAACAAATAGAAGAGTGGGCTAGTAAAGTTGGTTGTGAGGTTATATCAAACGAATTTGCTGATCCAGCAAGTGTTATTTTTGATGGAATAACAAAAGCCAAAAATGAAAATATTGATATTGTTTTAGTTGATACCGCAGGGCGTCTTCAAAATAAAGTTAATTTAATGAATGAACTTTCTAAAATTAATAAAGTGATTGGCAATATTATTCCTAATGCGCCACATGAAACTTTACTGGTAATTGATGCTACAACCGGTCAAAATGGTATCAGTCAAGCTAAAAGTTTTAAGGATATTACTAATATAACGGGTATTGTTTTAACAAAATTAGATGGTACAGCAAAAGGTGGTATTGTTTTAGCCATTAAAGAGGAAACGGGATTGCCTGTTAAGTATGTTGGCTTAGGTGAAAAAGAAGATGACTTACAAGTCTTCGATATTGAAAAATATATTTATGGTCTATTTAAAGATATGGTAGGTGAAAATAATGAAGAATAATTTAGAACCACTAAAAAATAATAAAAAAAATAATTCTAAAATTGAATTAAAAAAAGTTCAAGAAATTGCCTTACTAGGCCAAGCAATGATAATATGCGCCATTATAATTTCATTTATTATTTCACGATTTATCCCTGAATTAAAAATTTTAATGAATATATACCTAGTAATGCTCTCACTTATTATGGCTTATACAAGTTATTCAATTTATAAAAGAAAAAGTATTAGTATTTTATACATTATATTTGGCTTTATTATTCTTTTGAGTGTTATAATTGAGTGGTTTAATTAATGGAAGAACAATTATATTTAACGCATTTATATGATTATTATAAAGAGTTATTGACAGAGAAACAAAAAAATTATTTTGAGGAATACTATTTTAATAATTTATCTCTTTCTGAAATTAGTGAAAACTATGGTGTCAGCAGAAATGCAGTCCATAAGCAATTAAAAGAAATTGAAAATAAATTAATGGAATACGAAGAAAAGTTAAATCTATATAGTAAGGCTGAAAAGATTAAAAAAATATTAGTTAATATTGATGAAGAAACTAAATTTGAAATAGAAAATTTAATATGAAAAGGGTGTTAAAATGTTTGGGAAAATTATTTATATAAGTGATAACGTGGCACATATTGAAATTCCAGCGGGGACTCCTGTTGCTGAAAATTTAATGAATATGCATGTTATTTTTGAAGATGATAAAAAGAAAATACTAGGTGAAATAGAAGATATTAGTGAAAAAATTATTAAGATTGGTTTTTTAGGAGAAATTGTAAATGGTAGATTTGTTGGCGGTGTTATTAGAAAGCCGACTTTATCATCAAAGATTAGGGTTATAACGAAAGAAGAATTAGCTCTTATTATTGGTGATGATACACCAGGTAGTATGGTTTTAGGTGTATCTCCACTATATGATGATTGTCAAATCAGGGTGGATATTAACGATTTATTTAGTAATCACATGGCTATTTTTGGTAATACTGGTAGTGGTAAATCCTGCGGTGTAGCTAGACTTTTGCAAAATGTTTTTACTAATAATAAATTACTTCCATATAAATCTAATTTTTTTATTTTCGATGCTTATGGTGAGTATCATAATGCTTTTAAAGATATTAATAAAATAAATCCAAACTTACATTTTAAATATTATACAACTAATAAAACAGAAGCAGGAGAACAAAAACTTAAAATTCCATTATGGCTTCTTAATGTTGATGACTTGGCTTTATTATTAGCGGCTACTAGTCATTCACAACTTACTATCATAGAAAAAATGTTAAAACTTGTTAAAATTTTTTCACAATCAGATGAACAATCAATTAAGTATCGTAATCATTTAATTGCGAAAGCAATTATGAATATTTTATATACTAATCAAACCTCACCAAGTAAAAGAAATGATATTTTCTCAATATTAGCCACTTGTTCAACCGCTCAGTTTAATTTAGAAGCGCCTGTTCAAGGTATTGGTTACGTTCGAAAATTTCGTGAATGCTTTACAATGAATAAAGATGGTCAATTTACTGAAAGTATTTTAGTTACAGAATATATAAGTAGTTTTATTGATGAAGAATTAGAAAAATATGAACCAACTGCTTCAACCTTTTATACTTTGGAAGATATGGAACGCGCAATGAATTTCACTTTGATTTCTGAAGGACTTTTAAAAAATGAAAAAATGTATGATGAAGCAATTATGCTTAAAGTTAGATTACATGCTTTAGTTATTGGTGAAAATTCCGAATACTTTAAAATGGATAAATATATGACAGTAGAACAATATATTTCTAGTCTAGTAGCTTGTCCAGATGGCAGAAAAGCCCAAATTATTAACTTCAATTTGGAGGATGTTGATGATGCATTTGCTAAAAGTGTAACAAAAATTTATACACGAATGTTATTTGATTTTACAAAACGCTTAAATGTTAGAGCATCCATTCCTTTTCATATCTTTTTAGAAGAAGCTCACCGTTATGTTCAAAATGATAATGATAAATTTTTACTTGGATATAATATTTTTGACCGTGTAGCTAAAGAAGGAAGAAAATACGGTCTTATATTTAACTTGATTTCTCAAAGACCAGTTGAGATTTCGGAAACAGTTATTTCTCAATGTTCAAATTTTATCATTTTTAAAATGAATCATCCAAGGGATTTAGAATATATTAAGAAAATGTTACCTAATATTAGTGCAGAGGTCGTTGAAAAACAAAAAAGTTTACAACCAGGTACTTGTGTGGCATTCGGTAAGGCCTTTAAAATTCCAATGATTATAAAGATGGAAATGCCAAATCCTGAACCACAAAGTTCTAACTGTGATGTGGTTGCTAGATGGGGAAATTAAATATAATATTTGCTATCACAAAATTGTGATAGTTTTTTAATATTTTTGTTTGAATTTATTAATTTTGTGATAATATATTTAAAAAGATGGGTGAAAACTTATGAAAAGAAATATCGATGATGAAATTTTAGAATGTAAAAAGATAATTGATTTTAAAAAATATATGCTTGATGACCTTAGTAAAAGAATTCCAGACATAGATAAAGAAGATGTTTTAAATTCTATAAAAAATGACATAATGGAGTTAGAACGAAAGATTAAAATATTAGAAGAGAAAAAAATCGGCACATACATCCCTAAAAAACCAGAATTTGGAGATATGCGATATATAAAACTTGGGCATAAAAATGCTTTAGATATATTGCGAGTTTCTTATTATGATTATTTTGGTAAAGATCCAAGTATTTCGCTTGTAGGTGGTAATGATTTTGTTATGTTTAATGATGATACATTGCCAATATTTGTTGATACATATTTAATAAGAGGAGAAATACCATTTAAAATAATGTTTAAAACTTTGGATAATATTTATAAAGATTATAGACCAAATGAAAAATATTCGGTTGGTGTAAGATTTAAAATATCAAATTTTTCAGAGAATAATTTTGAAAAATATTTAAAATTAATGTTATTTTTAATAAAAAGATATACAAATAATGATGTTAATTTTATATGTGGTAGTTATAAAGAATATACTTTAGCATATTTAAATGAAAAAACTAAAAACAATTTCGATTATTATGAATTTTTTAACTTGTTATGTGATAATTTACCTCGTAATATTATATATATTGGTGATACTATGCAACAGAATGTAAGCGGGGAAGTGAAACAAAAAGTATATAATGACTTTGTAATACCTCATATTAGTGGAATGGCTAGATATTTAGGATTTTTGGAAGAAGATTTTATCAAAACAAATAATGATTTGAAAAATTATGTATTAAAGATTAGTAAAAATTTATAGATTAATATCTATAAATTTTTGTAGATTTAATTTTTTTAACTTTTAAATATAGCGTTTGCTATATTTTTTTCAAGATAAAAAGGATTATTAAAACTTTTCTAATATATTAATATATATAGAAAGGAGTAGAAATTGATTATATATTGACAATATAAATTATGTTATATATAATTTAATTAATAGTTAACAAATGAGCAAATTATATACATTAGAAAACGATTACTTATTTAAAAGAATATTTAGTAATCAAAAATATTTAGAACGGTTATTATTTGATTTATTTGATGTTAAAGTAAATAAAATAAATTATTTAAATACTGTTTTAGAAAAGATAAATAAAGATGGAAAGGCAGGAATAGTAGATTTATTATTAGAAGTAGATAATGAAATAATAATATTAGAACTACAGAATTTGGATAGACATAATTTTTCTGATAGATTATTATTTTATTCATCTAATATAGTATCTAATCATTGCTTGAGAGTTGGTGAAAGTTATAAAAATTTAAAAAGTATTAAAGTATATGCGATAATAAATTATCCATTATTTAATAAAAATATAAAGAATAAGGTTAGACTAAAAATAGAAAACAAAATATTTACTAAAAAGTTAGAATATCAAATATTTGATTTAACAAAGGTAGATAAAAATAATAGGCAAAATAAATATTATGAATTAATAAATCTATTCAATACTAAGAATATTAATAATTTAAATGAAATAATTAAAAGTAAAATTTACAAGAAAATCTTAGAAGAAATAAAAAGATATAATTTAAATAGTGAGGAGTATGCGAAGATGGAAGATATTGAAAAATTAATGATGGAGGAAAGCGAACATTACGAGGATGCTTATATTGATGGTAAGGAAGAGGGGAAAAAGGAAGGAAAAAGAGAGGGAAAAAGAGAGGGGAAAATAGAAATTGCAAAATTGATGTTAACGGAAAATATAGATATCAGCATTGTTTCAAAAATAACTGGTTTAACCAACGAAGAAATAAGTACTTTATAAAATATAGAAAAACCATTAATAAATTTACTCATATATTATATATGGGTGATAATATGAATTATAATGAAGTTTTAAATAATATATATAGCCAATTTAAAAATAGTGATCAATATATGGCTAATCCGTATGTAAAATTTTTTATGGAAAGTAACACTAATATTATTAATTTTGAAGCTAACGATATAAATTATGGCATAATCAAAGGAACAATTATTGATCAATCCAATTCCGTTTTGATATATTTTCATGCGATAAATTATATTGTTTTAAGTAAGGCCAATATTAATAGAAAAAACATAGCTACAATTACTAATGTTTTATTAGATAAAGGTGATATTAAAATGACTGAAACCGTAAAAAGAAAATTTGAACAAAGAAAAGATTTATATAAGGCTAGTTCTTATGACGAATTTATTGATAATAATGAATTAGATAGTGAATTTATATATTTGATTTCTAATATAAGAGAAAGATATAGTCAAAAAAGTATACAAAAAAGACATAAAATATAGTCTTTTTTTTAATTTTATTATATAATTTAAAAAGGTGATAGAAATGTTTGAAAGTTTAGGAGATAGATTACAAAATGCCATCAAAAAAATTAAAGGTTATGGTAAAATAACCGAAGAAAATATTGGTGAAGTAACAAGAGAAATTCGGCTAGCTTTATTAGAAGCCGATGTTAACTATAAAGTTGTTAAGGAATTTATAAATAATGTTAAAGAAAAAGCATTAGGTGAGGAAGTTCAAAAAAGTTTAAAACCTGGTGAATTATTTGTTAAAATTGTTAAAGATGAGTTAGTCGATTTATTAGGTGGGGAAAGTGCGCCTTTAAATACTTTGGGTAATCCCGCTATATTAATGTTAGTAGGGTTGCAAGGTAGTGGAAAAACTACAACAATTGCCAAATTGGCTAATTTTTTAAGAAAAAAACATAATAAAAAACCGTTATTAGTAGCTTGTGATGTATATAGACCAGCGGCTATTGATCAATTAAAACAGTTAGGTAAAGAATTAAATATTGAGGTTTATTCAGAAGGTAAAAATAATCCTGTTGATATCGCTAAAAACGCGGTAGAATACGCTAAGGTGAATGGATTTAATTATGTATTAATCGATACAGCAGGGCGACTTCACATTGATGAAACGTTAATGCAAGAGTTAACTGATATTACTAGTACTGTCAATCCTCACGAAACAATTTTGGTTATTGATAGTATGACAGGTCAGGACGCTATTAACGTTATTGAAGGATTTAATAATAGTTTAAAATTGACAGGCGCTATTTTGACAAAATTAGATGGTGATACTAGAGGTGGTGTTGCATTATCTGTTAGACATTTAACTAATGTTCCAATTAAGTTTATTGGTGTTAGTGAAAAAATGGATGGATTAGAAGAATTTCATCCTGATCGAATGGCTACTCGTATTCTAGATATGGGTGACATTATGACTATGATTGAGAAAGCAGAAGCTGTTATTGATCAAGATGAAGTCATGAGTGCTGCTAAAAAAATGCAAAATGGGAAATTTGATTTAGAAGATTTTTTAAGTCAATTAAAGCAAATTAAAAAATTAGGACCACTAGAGAATTTATTGAAATTAATTCCTGGAGCTAGTAAAATGGGATTAAATAAAGTTCAAATAAATCCTAAGGATATGGCTCATTTAGAGGCTATTATTTTATCAATGACGCCAAAAGAAAGGAAAAATCCAGAAATTATTAAGGCAACTAGAAAATTAAGAATTGCTAAAGGTTCTGGTAGAACTGTTGAGGAAGTTAATCGTCTGCTAAAACAATTTGAACAAATGAAAACTATGATGAAGCAAATGAAAAATGGTAATTTTAAAATGCCATTTTAGTAATAAATCGATTTATTAAGGCAAATACCATATTCAAAAAATATTTACCTTCATATCATAAAGGTAGATAAGGGGGAATATGTTCATGTTATTTAATAAAAATTGTTGTGGACCTATGCCACAATTTGACAGATGTTGCGATGGTGGTATGATGGCTCCTCAACCAATGCCACAAATGGGACGTGATTGCTGTAATATGAACCAAACAAGAGAACAATGTATTGTTGAACCTACTATTAATAAATGTATCGAAAAAGAATTCTATCATGAAGTTCCACAAGTGTGATAATTTATGATAGACCAGATAAATTGAAGAAAATAAGTATAAACTAAGGGCATTTTGAAAAGGAATGCCTTTTTGTGTGATATAATTATTATGGATGTGATATTTGTGAATAAATATATTTGTACAAATAGAAATAAAAATTATCAAGAGGAAGTAGAAAAAATATTAGTTTCTAACAAACAAGAAATATTAGATTTTTTTAATGTAGAAGATAATGGACAATTTAATTTCAATATATATATTTATGATACTATTGATGACTTGGCATGTGGAATGAAAAATAGAGGTTTTGATAGTATGCCTGATTATATGTGTGCTTGTTATAAGGATGAAGACAACTCTTTAAATTTTTTTGAACCAAAAGATAATCCTAATGAAAATGAATGGAGTAAAGAGGAATATAAAAATGTTGTTTTTCATGAAGAAATTCACGCTATTCAAGGTATTATCTATGGCAGACAACCAGAATGGTTAACTGAAGGAGTTGCAAAATATTTGGATGGGACTTATAGTAAAGGGCTTAAATACTTACTTGATGAATATGTTAATAAAATAGATATACCTCCAATGCATGAGTTAATTTATGAATTTGGGATGCATGAATATGATAGTTATGATTATGCTTATTTGATGGTTAGTTATTTAATAGAAACTTTAGGGAATGATGACTTTTTAATAGAAATAAAATCTGAAGAGACTATTAAAAAATTAAGTGAGGACTTAGTTACTAAGGCAGTAGATTATTATAATGAAAAATTAATCAATATTGATATTAAAAGGAGATAATTTATGAAGATAGCTAAAATTAAAAATGAATTAATTAGTCAAAAAGAATCTAAATTTAAAGGAAATATATACCATTATTCACAAGTTAATTTTTCTTATAATTCAAATAAGATTGAAGGTAGTAGATTAACTAGTGATCAGACAGAGGCAATATTTGATACGTCATCTTTTATTCCTAAAAGTGATGATTTGATTAAACTTGATGATTTAACAGAATCTAAAAATCATTTTAAATTATTTGATTATATGTTAGATAATGTAGATGATTTATTAACTAAAGAAATGATTATCGAAATGAATAAGATATTAAAGAGAAATACTAGTGATGAAGAAAACCCTAGATATAATGTTGGAGGATTTAAAATAGTTCCTAATATAATTGGGATTGTTAATGTTATCAATACAACTGCACCGGCAGATGTAGAAAAAGAAATTGATGAGTTAATTCACGAATATAATTCTAAAACTAAAATTACTTTAGAAGATATTATTGATTTTCATTATAAGTTTGAGAAAATTCATCCTTTTGGAGATGGAAATGGTAGAGTTGGTAGAATTATTATGTTTAAAGAATGCTTAAGAAATAATATCGTGCCATTCATAGTTTTAGATGATGATAAATCTTATTATATGAGAGGCTTAAAGGAATACGAAAAAGATAAAATGTTTTTAATTGATACTATTAAACATGAACAAGATTTATATGAAGCAATGTGTGAAAAACTATTAAATTTTGAAATAGAATAAGAAACTAATTTCAGAAAAAAAGCAAATACCAATTATATCGAATGATAGAACGCGAAGATTTTTAGATAGTATAGGGATTGATTCTACTAATCAAGATATTGTTCACAAGTTAGCATATTTACAAATGGAATATTTGATTAAGAATCATTCAAATATTATCGTAGATGCGAACACTATAAGACAACATAATGTTATTTCAAAAAAGGCAAAAAAATAAAATGTCAAATGTTATTATGTTAATTTAGTTTGTAATCAGGATATAATATTAAGAAGGATCGATTATAGTGAGAGTCAATTTGGTAAAGATGATAATTATTCGAGAGCAACTAAAAAAGATTATTTTGATTATGAAGAAGAAATCAAGGAGATTATTTTTCCTGCTGATAAAATATTTTTTGAGATTGAAACAGATGAACAACTAGATAAGCAAGTAGAGGAACTATTTAAAAAAATAAAAAGTAATATTTAATATAGGCTTATATATTACTCTTTTGATAAATTAAAAATCATTAAATAAAAAATTAATCATCCTATATTTTTATAAGATTGAAAATTTTAGGATAATTTTTATCATGGTTAACTATTTATTTAAATATATAATAGAATATGTATTAGGAACTTTTAGAATGATGCTTATAATACTAAATATTATGTATAATTTAAAAATTATCTAATTTATTATTACTAAAATTAATTATTTATCCATAAATTTAATTGAGGTGCTTAAAATTTATGGATAAGTACAAAATTAACTATATTTATAATGAAGATAAAGATATAAATGAAATATTAATAAAAATTTTGAATAAGGAATTAAAAAAATATATTGAAATGATTTGTAAAAATGAAAAATGCGAAGTACCATTATGTATGCGATTTTCTCTAGAAGATGATAAGAATTGCTAGAGCGTTTAAATAAGGTATATAATGTTGGACTTTATATAAGATTATCTAGAGAAGATGATGATAAAAATGAGATGAGCGAAAGTATTACAAATCAAAAAAGTTTATTACTTCAATATGTTAAAGAAAATAATTTAAGAATTTATGATATTTATATTGATGATGGATATTCTGGAACAAATTTTGATAGACCAAATTTTAATAGATTAATGAATGATATTGATCTAGGTAAAGTAAATATGGTAATTACAAAGGATATGTCTAGACTTGGTAGAGATTATATTGGGACAGGAAATTTAATTGAAAAGTATTTTCCAGAACATAATGTAAGGTATATTGCCGTTACTGATAATATAGATACATTTTTAGATAGTTCAAATAATGATATTGCTCCATTTAAAGCTATTATGAATGACATGTATGCTAAAGATATTTCAAAAAAAATAAAATCTAGTTTAAAGGCAAAAATGAAAGAAGGAAAGTGGGTAGGAGGTAGAACACCATTTGGATATGATCAAGATAAGAATAATAAAAATCGCTTAGTAGTGAATGTTGAACAAGCAAGTGTTGTTAGAAGAATATTTGATATGTGTTTAGAAGGTTTATCATTCTTTAAAATAGCCAAAAAGTTAACTAATGAAGGAATTAAAACGCCTGCTCAGTATTATAACTTTGAATGGAGAAATAATTATAATCTAAAGTATGGACAGTGGCATTCTAAAACAATAAGAGATATCTTAACCAATCAAATGTATTTAGGAGATTTAGTTCAAAATAAAAGAAGCAAAGTAAATTATAAAGTAAAAAAAGTGATTAAAAATAATTCAGAAAATTATATAATTGTTGAAAATACTCATGAGGCAATCATTGATAAAGAGATATTTTATGAAGTTCAAAAAAGAATACCTAAAAATAAAGGGAGAAATGAAAAAAAAGAAAACCATTTATTAGATGGATTATTATATTGTGGGGATTGTGGACATAGAATATCAATTCAATCAAGAAGAAAAAAAGATAATAGATGTTATACAATTTGTAATTATTATAGAACTAATATGAAGCAAAAGTTATGTACAACTCATTCAAATAACTATGATGAGCTAGAAAAAGCAATTACTAATTCTTTAACTGAAATATGTTTAAATTATATTAATCAGGATAAAATTAAAGATAGTGCTTTGAATAATTTAAAAGATGATGATAAAATTAATAATAAAAAAGAATTAAAAATAATTTCTAATGATTTAAAACAAATTAATGATAATTTGGACATTATTTATATTGATAAATTAAACAAAAAAATAACTGAAGAACAATTTGAAAGAGTTAAATTAAAACTAGAAAAAGAACTAAAAATTAAACAAAAAAAATATAACGAATTAAATAATAATATTAATAATACTATAAATGAAGAATCTAGAAATAAAATAATATTAGAATATATTAATAAATTTTTATCTATGAAAGAACTTAGTAGAGAATTAATAATTAATATAATTGATAAAATTGAAATATTTGAAGATAAAACTATAAATATTAAGGTAACATTTAGTAATAATTATTAATTTGGGTATAATAATGGTAAAATATAATTGACAAATGTATAAACTTTGTATATACTATAAATGAATGGAGGCAATGTCGTGGAAGCAAGAATTCAAAAATGGGGAAATTCAGATGGAATTAGAATTCCTAGTAGTATTTTAAAAACTCTAAATATAAAAACAAATGATAAGGTTGATTTAATACAAGAAAAAGACAGAATTATTATATCAAAACCTAAAAAAAGACATCTAACTTTGGAAGAAAGATTTGAAATGTTTAATAGTTTATCTGATAATGAAAAAGGTAGTGTCGAGCCATTCGATTGGGGTGAAGATTTAGGAAAGGAAAAATTTGACTAATGTATATACCAAAGCAAGGGGATATTTGTTACATGGATTTCGCACCAACAATTGGTCATGAACAAACAGGATCAAGGCCAGCAATAGTTATTAGTAGAGATAATTACAATAAATATACTGGATTAGTAGTTTTGTGTCCTATTACTACAAATACAAAGAAATTTTTTACTCATTATGAATTAATAAACACGAAAAAAGTTAAAGGTTCTGTTTTGTGTGAACATGTTAGAAGTGTAGACTTTAAAGCGCGTAAATTATCATTTGTTGAAAAAGTAAAAGAGGAAGAATTAGAAGAAATTATAGATATTATCAATGGAATAATAGAAATGTAGTCTATCAAAAAAGGGCAATCACACGTATGTCCAATACATACTCATGTTATAAATCGTCACATCTACAATCATAGTTATACTCCACAATATACATGTTCAGAAGAAAATCAAGTTTGTAACATAGATAACGGTCCATGTTGTAAATTTGTTTAAATCAAAAAAGAATAGACTATCTATTCTTTTTTTCGCTTTTACCGCATAGCCAATCAAGAGAAATATTAAATTGTGTTGCAATTTGATATGCAAAAACAGTAAGTAGTAAAGTTTTGCCATGTTCATAAGCACTAATCGTTAATGGGATGTATTTAGTATTTTTGCTAAAGCATTCTGACTTAATTTTGCTTCTTTTCTAAATGTTAATAATCTTGCTCCTATAGTAGTTTTATTTAGTGGCAAGGTACTAGAATTTTTGCTTTTATAACCTAAAAGCCCTATTATATAATCCATGCTTACATTATAATAAATGCATAGTTTATTTAGGTGGTGGAGAGGAATAAAAGCTTCACCAGTTTCCCAACGATTATAAGTTGATTTACTGACATTTAATATTTTTGCTATATCTCTTTGGGTTAGCTCGCTATTTTCTCTTAATTCCTTTATTTTTTCGAAAATCATATACTACTTCACCTATATATAATTTTCTCATTAAAAAGAATATTCGTAAATTTTGTCCCTTACATGCGACAATTGTGTTATAATGAATAAAGAGAGAAGTGATTTTATGAATTATTTTATAAAAAAGTATTATAAGATATTATCACAATTAGATAATTATAAAAATGATATTATTAATTTAGATAAGAAGTCAGGAAATAAGATTTATAGTAAATATATTAACGAGCTTGATAATCTGTTATTGCAAAAATATGTTAAATTTGAAAAGCTACTTGGTGAGATAAAAGAAGATTAATTAGTTAATTTTTCAAATGTCGCTGGAATCTTTGTCTGAAAAGTCATTATTCTTTTAGTAACTGGATTCCAAATTACTAATCTATAAGCATGCAATCCAAAGATATTTGTGAATTTATTATCATACCCATATTTTTGATCACCAATGATAGGATGACCAATACTTTGCATAGCTACACGAATTTGATTTTTTCTTCCCGTTTTTATTTCAATATCTAATAATGAATATTGCTGATTAGTTTTTAATACTTTATAATGTGTAATGGCTTTTTTACCTAGCTTGCTATTTGTTGGGTGGACATAAAAATTTTCATTTTCTTTTAAATATTGAATTATTATGTCATTTTCTTTTTTGACTATTCCTTCTACAAGTGCTACATAACCGCGATATTTAACTAAAGAATCCCAATTATCTTGATATAATTTTTTTGTTTTCTCATTCTTAGCAAAAATAACAATTCCAGATGTTTCTTTATCTAAACGATGGATTATAAAAACTTTAGCATTTTTATTTAATTTTTTTAAGTAGGCACTTACTATATGATATAGTGTTTTTTCTTTTTCCTTTGTTGTACTAATGGTTAATAAATTTGATGGTTTATTTACGACAATAATATCTTTATCTTCATAAATGATATCTATGTTATCATTTAATTTAGAATTAAAGCTAGTAATAGTAATAACATCATTAATTTTTAATTTAAAGTTATATTGTGTAACTTTTTTTTGATTAACTAAAATATTGCCATTTGTTAATTTCTTTTTAGCTTCCTTATGTGAATATTTTAAATCATTCATTAAGTACTCTATTAGAATATATTCTTTATTAATATAATAATTTTTCACTATAATCACATCCAAATTAATCATACACTATAATTTTGATTTTTTAAATAATTTTAATAAATTTCCTTGAAATAACGCATAATAATATATATAATTTATCTAGAAAGGAAGAATATTTAATGAATGAATTATATGAAAAATATGCTCGTATTTTATTAGAAAAAGGTGTTAATCTACAAAAAAATCAACCACTTTTAATTTCATTCCCAATTGAAGCAATTGATTTTGTTAGAGTATTGGTGGAAAAAGCGATAGAATTTGGTACAACCGATATCTATTTCGACTATGAAGATGCTTACATACAACATACTTTATTAAAAAAATGGGATATTGATAGTTTAAATAATACAACATTTTATAATAAAAAAGTTTTTGATGAATATGCTAAAAAAGATGCCGCGTTTTTAATGTTATATGCTGATGATTCTGATTTAATGGTTGATATCGATGAAAATAAATTAGCTAGTACGGCTAAAATGTTTAGATCTAGTCGACCATTATATAAAAAAAGACAACTAAATTCAGAAATTGGTTGGTGTATAGCTAGTGTTGCTACAAAACCTTGGGCTAATAAAATATTTCCAAATGATGATAAGGCATTAGAAAAATTGTGGAATACTATTTTTAAATGTTGTTTAGTTGATACAGAAAATCCAATTGATAGTTGGAATTTAAAACTAAAAACACTAGAAGAAAGATGTATTGCTTTAAATAATTTAAAATTACAGAGTTTACATTATCAAAATAGTTTAGGAACTGATTTAAATATTAAATTATTAAAAGATCACATTTGGTCTAGTGGACTAGAAAAATTACAAGATGGACGAGATTATGTGGCAAACATTCCAACTGAAGAAGTATTTACTTCTCCTGATAAATTTGGAACAAATGGAATAGTTTATTCATCAAAACCTCTTGTTTATAATGGTGGTATTATTGATGATTTAAAATTAGTTTTTAAAGATGGGAAAGTTATCGAAGCGGTTTCTAATTCAAACCAAGATTTATTAAATAGCATTATTAGTTCATTTCCTAATATGGACTATCTAGGTGAGGTAGCACTTGTTGATTACGATTCACCAATATCGAATTCTGGTCTTATCTTTTATGAAACACTATATGATGAAAATGCCGCTTGTCATTTAGCTTTAGGAAAAGGTTTTCCAACTTGTCTTTTAAATAGTACTGATTTAAATGATAATGAAAAAGAAAAATTAGGTTTAAATAATTCAGATGGTCATGTTGATTTTATGATTGGAACAAATGATTTAACTATTACTGGTAAGACAATTGACAATGAAGAAGTCACTATATTTGAAAATGGTAATTTTAATAAGAGACTTATAAAAACTAGATAAAAATTTTTATCTAGTTTTTAAATATTCTTCAAGCGTTAATTTTTTTTGATAAACATCTTTAGCATACTCACCAATATATCGATAATGCCAAGGTTCATATTTAAAACCTGTTATATGTTCTTTATTTTTAGGATATCTTAAAATGAAACCATATTGGTAAGCATTATCCCTCATCCATATAAATTCTTTTGTTTTTTCAAAATCGTTGTAATCACTAACTGAACCTCGAACATCAACTGCTAAGCCTGTTTGGTGTTCTGAATGTCCGGGTCTTGCTGAACATTTATCAGCATAATCTTTGCCATATTCTTTCACATAATTACTATATAACTTTTCTTGATAATCATAATCGCGATAAGTTGATTCGGCTTTTATATCATAACCTATCTTTTTAGCGTCTTCACATAATTTTTCAAAAGATGCTTTTGCATCACTTCTTAAAAATTTTTTACCAACCGCATAATTTAAATTAATCATTTCTAAATTATTAGGAATAAAATCCTCATATAATTTATGATTTTTATTAACTAAAACTAATAAATCATCAGGATTTTCAATTAAAGAAATATTTTCATAAAAATTATTATTCAATTTAATCACCAATAAATTTTATGAATCGTTTTTTATTATATAACTTAATGTAAATAATCTATAATATAATGTAAAGATTATAGAATTTTATAGGTAAATTTGCTATTATAAAAATGGTGATAATAATGGATGAATTTGATTTATTATGTAACTTTGATGATTTTTATTTAAATATCAAAGATATTATTATTGAGGAAATTCTAAAATATCATGATAGTGAAGAACAAGAAAAAATTAAGGAAAGATTTAATGATGCTTTAATCGTATTTTATGATGAAGATAAAGAAAAATCCACTTATTTAGATGGATTAATTGATAAGAAAAATGATGAATTGATAAAAAAATTATTTGATAAGTTTAATATTAAATATGATGATGATAATTTTAAAAATAAAAAAAAAGATTTATATATGTTCAGTATTGAAATTTCGCTACCTTTTGATGTTATATTTGATAGTGGCGATAAATTAAGAAATTCTATAACTGAAGAAGTTGTTAAAAATTTATATACAGAACTAGGGTTTAAATTAGAAAGCGATGAGGATTTATTAACTAAGATACGAACTGATCAAAAATTATTTTCTGTTTTTAAAGATATAAATGACTATCGGATGACACTTGCTTTAGAATTTAATAATTATAGAAACTATATTCATACAAGATATAATAAATTTTATCGAAATCAAGAAAGTCTAGCTAAAAGAGAAGAAGAAACAAGTATTAATTTATATAGAAAATTTATTAAATTTTTATTAGATAATGGTTTAGTTAACAATAGTGATAAAGAAAAATTAGGCACTAATGAAAGTACTAGTATAAAAAGTTATTCGGATTTATTTTGCTTAGAATTATTTAAAAATACTGTATATGCCGATTCTTCATTTAAAGTAGGTGGAATTGATTTTATTAAATCAAAAAAAATTCTTCAAATGTACAAGCAACAAAAACTTATCTTTTTAATGATTGTAATATTTCTGAAGAAAATATAAATGAAAAGATAGATATGGTTTTAGAATATCGTGAAACATTACGTGATAAATATTTATTATCTACCATTGGAGAATTGCCTGAAATAAATAAAATATTAAAAAAAATATATAATTATTTTACCTCAGCTGGTTTTGATATAACATTAGAATATTTAGTTTTTTTCTTAAAAAATTTAATTTTAGACGATTATGGCAAATTGTATGAAAGTACTAGTAGTAACATTAAAACATTTTGTTTGGATTATAATAAACCAAATATTCGAATCTTAAAATTTGCTCCCTTATACTGTTTTAATGCTAATAGTGATTATATCCAAGCATTGATTCATGAAATGATTCATATTAGTGATAATATAAATTGTCAAAAAAATTTAGGTATATTGGATGAAGTATTAGTAGAAAAATTAGCTTGGAAAATATATAATTCAATAATAAAAAAAATATTAGTTAAATATTCATATTTAGGTCTAGATGTTTTAAAAAATAATCTTATTTATGATAAATTGTTTCCTTTAATAGATGATTTTGTTGATGAAAATTTTGATACCTTTATAAAAGGAAAAGAAAGTGGAAATATAGAATACTTTTATGAAAAATTTGGTAAAGATAATTTTGATGCCTTCATTAGCTACATAAATAAAAAATATGATTTAATGAGTCAATATAATCTATCTAGTGAACAGTTATTAGAACAAAAAGGTGATATTGATGAAATAAAAAATAATATGCGAGATTACTTAGTTAATAATAATCATAAACATAAATAGAAATATATTCGTATTATTTAGTTTTAAGCACATATATGATTTGATTGTGCTTTTTTTTTCTTTAAAACAGTATTTTAAACTGTATTATAACAATTCAAACATAAAAAAGGTTGTTTAATGCAATTCTGTGCTAAATTATAATAATAAATATATTGGATATATTTATTATATAAATTGTATATTTTCTTTTTTACAGATTTTAGAGTGACAAGTGTTATGAGACGATTTAACATTTTGAAATATAATATACTGTAAAAAAAGAAAAGGAGTTGATGTTTATTAATACGAATAAACAAATAATTAGTGGTAAGAACGAAATTATTTTAAATAAAATACAAAAAGATTCACTTTGTGAATTAAAAATTGAAATTAGTTCTGACACAATTATACCAGAAAATGAGGAACTTATTATTTATGTTGATAATAATAGTTCTAAAAATCAAACTTTAAATAGAAAGGAGTATATTGTTCATGTAAATGATTATCAAAATTCATTTATGAAAGCTGGTGATGAAATCACATTAAACATTTTAAACAATGAAAGTTTGGTTGCACCTTCTATAGATAACACAAAAGATACAAACCAAACTTTAGACGAAAATAGGAATATATTATCATCAAATTTAGGTATCGAACTATTTGATGATACATCTTATATATATACAAATTATGAAAATGCGATTATAACATTGGCCTATAATGATAATGAAAATGTCATTAATGCATTAAATGAGGAAGAAAATGCTATACAGGAAAATTCTGACTTTTCACTAGATGATATTTATTTTAAGGATGCCTTTACGCAAACAGGTGATAAACTTAATTTAGAGGTTAATAACGCTAATATTGATTGCCTATTATCAAGAAATAATAAATTTAGTCTTGATAGTAATGGTAATTTAATCGTCAATAGTATAACAACTAATAGTGGTAATAATCAATTAACAAAGCAGGATATTTGCAATTTTATATATCCAATTGGTAGTATTTATATGTCTCAAAATAATACAAGTCCAGCAACATTGTTTGGAGGAACTTGGGTGAGAATAAATGGATATTATTTATATGCAGGAACAGGTGGAACAACCGCTGGAAGTAATACATCTGGAGGTTCTAATGGAGTTACAGGTGGAGCAAATGGCAATACAAGTAGTACCGTTTTATCAACGAGTCAACTTCCAAATAATATATTAATCGATAGAGGTGCAAAAAGTAGTATTACAGCTGGAGAATTTGGCGCCAATTATGTTTGGCAAAATAAAGGTAGTGCTAATGAATATTGGCTTGGTAATAATAACACAAGTAATGGTCAAGGGCATACCCATACCTTAAATAATCATACTCATAGTTTAAATAACCATACGCATAGTGTTACCCCATTAAGATATGAAGTATACGCATGGCGTAGAACTGCATAAAATCATTTCTTTTATCTTAATGAGTTTATAAAACTTAATTTAAAAGGAGTGGATAATTATGCGTGAAATTGAGTTAGTGAATAAACGAAAAAAAAGAGAAAAGCATTTTTTACAAGAAAATGGTGAGATTATTGCTAAAGTGTATGATCAAGATATTCATTATTTAAAAGATGGAAAATATGAAGAAATTGATAATACATTAATAGAAAATAGTAATTATTTTTCTAATAGAAGTAATAATTTTAAAGTTAAATTTAATAAGTTATTAGAAGAAAATTTAATGACAATTGAAGATAAGGATTATTATTTAAATTTAAAATTACTAAATATTGGTAATTATACATTAATTAATAATCAAAATATTATCAAATATTTAAATGTCTATGATGGCATTGATTTAGAATATAATATATCAGCTAATAAGATAAAAGAAAATATTATTTTAAATAATAAATTAGCTAATATAAAAAATTTTATCTTTTTAATTGATACTAATTTAGTCCTTAAAAAAAATAGTGATGGAAGCATTAGTGCCAAAACTAATGAAAATACTATTTTTACATTTGATATTCCTTATATGATAGATGGCGCTAAAAACATTAATAATAATATTTCTTACAATTTAGAACTAAGGGATAATCAATATATTTTAAAACTATTGATTGATGAAGAATGGATAAATGATGAAAATCGTATATATCCAATTTATATCGATCCAACAATTATAAATTACGGTAATAATAATAGTGTTTATGATACATATATCTACCCAAATGATACTAATGTCAACCGAAATGGTCGTGACTATTTAAAAGTAGGTGTAGAAAGAGTAAATAATCAGGATGTTGTTAATCGTTCGTTAATCAAGTTTGAGTTACCAACGATTGGAACTGGTAGCCAGGTTATTAGAGCCGATTTATCATTAAGGGGTTATCCAGATTATACACATACATTTGATAAGGATTTTATTAACGTATATAGAGTAACTCAAGATTGGGATGAAGTATCTGCTAATTGGAGTACTATGAATTCAAAATTTGATTCTCGAGTTGAGGGAACTTTTGAAAGTAGTAGGTTATATAGTCGTGAACCTGATGGAAGTATTTCTTTATCAGTTGTAGGTGCAGAAATTACCAATTTAGTTAGAAAGTGGTATGCAGATACACCAAATTTTGGCATTATGTTGAAATTGAATAAAGAGGTTTATCGAACAGATGCTATCCCAATGTTCTTTTCTAAAGATAATCAAGTAACAGGAGGAAATCCGAAACCACTTTTAACAATCACTTATCGAAATCAAAATGGCTTAGAAGACTACATGTATTATCAAAATCATCCCCTAACAGCTGGAACTATTTATCATAATAACTATAATGGTAATCTTACAGGTATATTCAATATTGGACAAACTATAGGCGGAAATTTACCAGTATCTTTAGATCTTGTTTATAATACTAATGATGTCGTTTTAAATAGTAATTTAGGCTATGGGCTTGGATACCGCTTAAATTTATCACAAACAATTAAAGAAACGACTATTGATGATAGAAAATATTTAGAATATGTTGATAGTGATGGAACGATACATTATTTTTTAAATCAAAAAACGAAATATGATGAAAGTAGTGGATTTACAACAACTGAGTATGAAAATACATTCTTTGATGAAGATGGTTTAGATCTTAGAATTGAAAAAAGTACTAATCAATATCTTTTAATTGATAAAGACAACAACAAAATGAAATTTGCTATTAAAAATAATGTAGGATATTTGACAGAAATTATAAAAACTGATAATAGTAAAAATACCATCAATTATGATACAAACAACCGCATAATTAAAATTGTTGATGCTGATAATGCTACTATAAATATTACTTATAATCAAAACACTACTATAATTACTAGTCCTGAACAAACCGTAACTTTAAATTATACTAATAATAATCTAATAAGTATTGTTAGTTTAAGAGGAACAACGACTTTAACAAATAAAAATAATTTGATATCAAGTATAACTGATGTAAGTGGTAAAAAAATTGGTTATGAATATTATTCACAATCGCCTTATCGTTTAAAAAAAGTATCAGAATACGGAATTAATGGTACCTTAGGTAATTTTCATAATATAGAATATGGATTTAATGCAACAACTTTTACAGATCCTAAAGGCAAAATTAAAACTATAACTTTTAATAATTATGGTAATCCTGTTTCAATTAGTAATCTAAAAAATAGTAATGATATAAATAATGCTTATGGAATGTCGCTAAAATATGGTGAGACTTTTAATGGCTATACTAAATATACCAATAAATTATTGAGTAATGAAATACCTTTAAAATATGTTAAAAACTATTTAACAGATACTAGTTTTGAAAATGGTAATTTAAATTTTGTCGGAGACGCTAATGTTAGTTTGGCAATTACTACTGATAGTGAAACTTGCGCTAATAGTGGTTTTAAAAGTTTACATATAAATGCCAAAAAAGATAATGCTACTATTTATAAAAATATAAATGTAAAAAAAGGCAATTACTATACATTTAGTGCTTATTTAAAAACTAGTAATAATCCCATCTATTTATCAGTAAGTTACCAAGATTCAACTGGAAAAATAATTCAAAAAATTGGTGATGAAATTTTAAATAATAATGAATTTGAACGTGGTGACGTTACCATTTTTTATCCAGAAACAGCTACTAGTGATTTAAAAATATCTATTATTTGTAGTAAAGTAGGTCATTATTATGTCGATGATATTCAATTAGAAATAGGTGAGGTTGCTAATAACTATAATATTTTAGAAAATTCTGATTTTTCTAATGGTCTAAGTGATTGGAGTTTAAGGGTTTTCGATCGACAGGCCAATATGGAGATTGAAACAAATAGTACCTTCCAAGTTGTTGATATCAATAATAATCAAAAAGCCTTAAAAGTTAATATGAATCCTGCTTATTTTACTGATTTTTCGCAATTTTTCAATATAAAAGGTAAAGCAGGAGACACTTATACACTATCATTTTGGTATAAAAATGAAGGTTTAATTGGTATAGAAGATTTAGGGGCACCAACCCAAAATAATGTTATTTTCAATTTTATGCCCGTTCAAGAAATTGCTACTGATACAATTTACAATAAAACTTTTAATCCAAACGAAAATGAATGGCAATATTTTTCATATAGTTTTACAGCCCTTTGGGATTTTAAAGAAATACGTATGAGTTTTATTCAAGGTTTAAATGCTAATGCTTTTTATATAACAAATTTAAATTTATTTAAAGATGTTCGTAGTGTTGATTATGAATATGATGATAATGGAAATGTTATATTTGCTAAAAACTTAAATAATAATGTAGATAAGTTTAATTATGACAAAAATAATCAATTAATTCAAATGACTAATCCTAAAGGTAAAAATTTCAAATTTGAATATGATAATCTTGTTACCAATCGTGTTCTTAAAGGTATTTCAAGTACTGGAGTATCTAATGAATATGTGTATGATTCTAAAGGTAATCCAATTATAACTAGGATTACTAATCGTGGAATAGGTGAAATTAACACTAATTCTTTATATAAAATTAGACTTAAGGGTACTAATAAAGATTTAAGACTTATTAAAGATTCTGTTTCTTTAAATGATGATGATTGTGGTCATCATAAATGGATTTTAGAAAAAGTTACAGTTGATAATAAAGATTATTATCGAATTAAACACTCAATAATCACTAAAAAATATTTAGCAGCTAATGAAAATAATTTTATAACATCAGAAATTAAAGGCGATAATACATTATTTACTTTAAATAAAAATGATAATGGTAGTTATTATATTAAAAATAAAGTAACAGATACTTATCTTAATTATAATGGAACTAATTTAACTTTATCAACACTAACAGATAATACTAGTAGTTTTGAATTTTATTTTGAAGCTATTACTGATAGTTATTTTATTGAAAATAGAGCTGAATATACTGAAAGTGGTAAATTTGTATCTAAAACTATTGATACTAATTTTAATGAAACTCTTTATGATATAGATGAGACAACTGGTTTAACTAATTCAGTAACTAATGCTAACGACATAACAACTTATTATACATATAATGATTCAAAACAAGTAACACAAGTATCTATAGGTAATAGAAGTGTCAACTATGAATATAATGCCAATAATTTATTATCGAAAATTAGTCAAGATGGTCGCGATTATCAAATCAACTATGATGAATTTTTAAATACGAAAACAATTAATGTTGACAGTAATAATTTAATAACTAATAATTATGAAATTAATAATGGCAATTTATTATCATCAACTTATGGTAATGGTCACACAATAAGTTATGATTATGATGAATTTAATCGTCTTAAAAAATTTACCAAAATGGATGATTGTTATAACTATAAATATAATAATAATGGCGATTTAATCAAAATTATATCTAATAATAATACAATTAAATATACCTATGATGTAGCTAAAAGATTATATGAATATAGTATTGATAAATTTAAAATTAAATATGGTTATGATATTAATGATAATGTTGTAAATAAAAAATATAAATTAGATAATATCGAACATAATATGCAAAATACATTTAATAGTGATGATGAAATAACAAAAATTAATTTAGATGATACAGTTATAAACTATAATTATGATGCCTTAGGTAGATTAAATAATAGCAACATTAATAATAACTATAATACTAATTATGAATATGTAACTAATGGAAAAAGAACATCATTAATTTTAAAAAGTATTAGTAATAATGCTGATAAATATTCTTATAAATATGATAAATTAAATAATATTACAAATATATATCATAATGATATCTTAGAAAATAAATATTGTTATGATGATTATAATGAACTTATTAGTGAAGAAGACTATATAACAAATGAAAAAATTGTTTATGACTATGATACATTAGGAAATATTAAAACAATTAAAAAATATGACTTAAATGATAATTTATTAGAAACAAATAATTATCAATATAATAATTTAAATTGGAAAGACCAATTAACAAAATATAATAACGAAGAAATAACTTATGATGAAATAGGTAATCCAATAACAATAGGGAATATTAATTTAAGTTGGATTAATGGAAGAAGTTTAAATAGTTATCAAGATTCAAATAATACTATTAATTATAAATATAACAAAGATGGTATTAGAACAAGTAAGATAGTAAACAATAAAGAAACAAAATATTATTTAGAAGGAACTAATATTGTTTTTGAAACAAAAGATAATAATATTTTATATTTTATGCGAGATAATACAAATGATTTAATTGGCTTTAAATATAATGATAATATTTATTATTATATAAAGAATGCTCAAAATGATATTATTGGAATATTAGATAGTAATTATAATATTGTAGCAAAATATAAATATAATTCTTGGGGAGTAAATATAAAAATTACAGATGGAATAGGTCATGATGTACAAAATAATTTAAATCATATAGCTAATATTAATCCATTTAGATATAGAAGTTATTATTATGATACAGAAACAAAATTATATTATTTAAATAGTAGATATTATAATCCTTTATGGGGTAGATTTTTGAATAGTGATGGAACAATAGGAGCAAATAACGATATTATTGGTTACAATCTATATGCATATTGTAGCAACAAACCTATTATTTTTACTGATGATACTGGAGAAGGAATATTTGGATCCTTACTTATTGGTGGTGGCATAGGTTTTGTGGCTGGGGTACTTGGAAAACTAGGAAGTGATATTGTAAATAGTGTAATGTCTGGAAAGCCTAAATTTTCACCATGGCAAGAATATGTTGGATCTGGGGTTGGTGGAAGTGCTACGATGATAAGTCATTCACTTAAATTTGGTCCTGTAATAAGTGGAGTTATTGGAGGAGGTACATCCTCAGTAGTTACTCAAGGTTTAAATAAAGTTACTAAAGGTGAAAAAGTTAGTAAAGATAGTTTTTTAAAAAATGTAGCTGTAGATGCAGCTCTTGGCGGTGTATCTGGCCTTATTACAGTTAAAATATCTGGAATTACGACTGGAAGAAATAGTTATAGTGCAATTTATCAATCAGGTCTAACTAAATTACAAAATGATACGGTTAAAAATATGAGTTTTAATGTAATGAAAAAAGGTTTAATATCTAATGTATCAGGTGACCTATTTTCAATAGGCATAGGTGGTATTAGCAGTTATATACAAAATGCAATAAATGAAATTAAATATAATCAATTAGGTGTTTGTTGGTCTGAATAGATGCGAGGTGATATTATATATGCATTTAACTACAAATTGGATTATATTAGAGGAGTATGTTATTTATATAATAGCTGTGGTTTTTGCAATTTATTTTATAGTTAAAATTTTTAAATATTTTATCAAAAAAGAAAATATTTTTGTAGATAAGGATGTTTCGCACTCTACAAAAAAAGTTGATGAAAAAAATGCATTACGGTATAACATTGCTAACATTATAATTATGTTAGCATACATCTTTCTTATTATATATGTTAGCACAATTTTTTTAGCGGATTTACCTAATATAATTACAAATAAATACGAAATTGTTGAATGCATTGTTTCGGACGTTTATACAAAATCAAATAATACTCAAAGACAGTCTTTATATTGCGAAGATGATGATGGAAAAACTATACATTTTGTTTATGCAGGAAATCCTTTAACTAAAGACGTAAAAATTCAAGCGTATTATTATAAACATATAGAAATAGGTCAAATTGTAAAAATAATTGAGTATTAAGGATATAAGGTGAAAAAAATGACAAAAAAAAGATTTATAGCTTTTCTAATAGACCTTATTATAGTAACAATTTTATCAATTATAAAATTAATATTCATTTTATCGTGTCACAATACAAATGATATTGATATAGTGTATTATTTATATAATAGTATAATGGGTTTTCTAATATTTAGCGATATAATATATAAATCTAGTATTGGTAAAAAAATTATGAAATTGGAAATAAGATTTAAAAATGATGAAATTCCATCAATAATTATTATTTTAATGAGGAACTTTTTTATAGTAACAACTTGGCCGATAGGTTTAGTGCTAATATTATTAAAAAAAGAACTTGTTGGTGATATGCTTTGTAGGACAAAAATTATTGAAAAAGAAGATTGATATTAACTTATATAAGAATTGAAAACTTGTTATTAAAATGTTACAATATACAATATAGTAAAAAAGGTATTAGAACAGGTAAGATAATAAATAATAAAGAAACAAAATATTATTTAGAAGGAACTAATATTGTTTTTGAAACCAAAGATAATAATATTTTATATTTTATGCGAGATAATACAAATGATTTAATTGGCTTTAAATATAATGATAATATTTATTATTATATAAAGAATGCTCAAAATGATATTATTGGAATATTAGATAGTAATTATAATATTGTAGCAAAATATAAATATAACTCTTGGGGAGTAAATATAAAAATTACAGATGGAATAGGTAATGATGTCCAAAATAATTTAAATCATATAGCTAATATTAATCCATTTAGATATAGAAGTTATTATTATGATACAGAAACAAAATTATATTATTTAAATAGTAGATATTATAATCCTTTATGGGGTAGGTTTTTGAATATGGATTCTTATGGAGGAGAACTCGGTGGTAATCCATTAATGCATAATCTGTTTGCCTATACATTAAATAATCCAATTGTAAATACTGATAAATCTGGCAATTTGCTTGAACTTGCACTTCCCAAAATAGTAGAAGGTACCCTTAAGGTGATAGCAGCAGTAGTAGGTGCATACGCAGCAACAAAAACAGTTGAAATTCTTGCTCCCAAAGCAATTAGTGCTGCTAGAAATTTAAAAAAACATACATTAACTATAGATGAACCAAAAAGAGACGCTATTAAAGTACAAGAAGATACTAAAGTCGATACAGTTGTTCCGTATGCTCCAACAATTGATGAGTATAAACCATGTACTGTGGCATGGAGAACAAAGTATGATGTAATGAGAGGTGAGCGATTGTCAATTGAAGAATCAATATCCTATGTAAATAGTTGGGGAGATATTATGTGCGATAATCAATTATATGCTAAACTTGTAGCATCAGAATGGGATGATAGTTATCATCATTCAGCACATAGAGGTGGAGCAGCAGGTTATTATCCACATTATCATCCTTGGGATGGCTATAACCATCCACATATATGGTATTTACCATAACATAAGAAGGGAATGTGGAAAAATGTTAGTTGAAGAAGAAATATTGGGAAGTACCTATGAAAAGTTAATTAATTATATATTTAAAAAATGCGATTCTATATCATTAATGAAACAGCATGATCAACATGAAGAAAGTACAAATAGAAAGATAGATATTATATTATCAACAAGTGGCTATTCAATAAATTATATAATGGAAAAATACTCTAATAATTTTTTAAATAAAATGTATGAAAAATTTAAAGATAATGAAGAAATTTTTAATAATGATTATAAAGAAAAATTTGAAGATGGTATCAAGAACGATTTTAAACGATGGTTAACTATTTCCGGTAGTATAAGAAGAATTTATTATAATAACATTACAAAACAATGGTTAATAAAAAATGAGAAAAATATTTTTAATCATACTAAAAATATTCATAATTTTGGTAATGAGCAAGTTTATCTTAATGATATATATTATCTTATATTAAATGATGAATTAAAAAGTGAGATATTAAGTAAAAAGTCATTATATGATTGGCATTATCCTAATTCACTTGAAGATATATGTTTTTTTAAAGATGGTTATTGCTTTTTAGAGACAGTTGCTCATGAGGGCTTATGCTTTATTTATTGTGATAATGAAGCGGAATATGAATATTTAAAATCAATTGGAATTAAATTTTTTGATAAAGAATTTAAACCAACTAAAATGGAAAAATGGCAATATAGTGATGGGAATAAACAATAAATTTAAAAATTATCAAAAAAAAACAATTGTTGTTTATATAAGATAGGCCTATAATATATGATATAGTAATTAAAAAGTAGTTTAGGTGGTTTGATACAAAATGTTAGTTGAAGAGGAAATAGTAGGAAATGTATATATAAACTTAATGAATTATATATTTAAAAAATGTGATTCAATATCATTAACAAAACGTCATGATCAACATGAAGAAATTACATCTAGATACATAAATATTATGTCATCAATTAGTGGGTATTCAATAGATGATTTTATTGATAAATACTCTGATAAATTTTTAAATGAAATATATGAAATATTTAAAGATAATGAGGAAATATTTGATACTGAATATATGGCAAAATATGAAAATGGGCATCCAGATTATTTTAAAAGATGGATATCTATTACACAAAGTGTAGAACATATTTATCATAATAATGTTGTTGAAAAATGGAAAATTAAAAATGAATCTAATATTGATAAAATTAAAATGGTTATTCATAAATATGATTTTGGTGATATTTGTCGTTATGATACGTATTATCTAAAAATGAATACTGAAACAGAAAAAGAGTTATTAAGTAAAAAATCGTTATATGATTGGTGTTTTCCAAACTCCATTGAAGATATATGTTTTTTTAAAGATGGTTACTGTTTTTTGGAAACAGTAGCACATTAGGAATTATGTTTTATTTATTGTGAAAATAAAGAAGAATATGAATATTTAAAATCAATTGGTATTAAGTTTTTTGATAAAGAATTTAAACCAACAAAAATGGGTAAATGGGAATATGGAGATCATAATAAAAATTAGATATTAAGTTTAAAGATTATTAATAAACAATTGGATTTTATACAAAATAAGTTTATAATATTAAGTATAAAAATAATAAAATTCCTTCACTGATAGTTGTTTTAATATGCGATTGGCCTTTAACAAGTACCTTAGTTATAGAATGGTTATTGATATTTTAAAAAAATACAACAATTGCGGATATGATTTGTAATACTAGAATTGTTGAACAATCTAAATAAATCATAACAATTGTAAATTAATAATTAAAATGTTATATTAGATATAGCAAAGATGGTATTAGAACAAGTAAAATAGTAAACAATAAAGAAACAAAATATTATTTAGAAGGAACTAATATTGTTTTTGAAACAAAAGATAATAATATTTTATATTTTATGCGAGATAATACAAATGATTTAATTGGTTTTAAATATAATGATAATATTTATTATTATATAAAAAATGCCCAAAATGATATTATTGGAATATTAGATAATAATTATAATATTGTAGCAAAATATAAATATAATTCCTGGGGAATAAATATAAAAATTACAGATGGAATAGGTAATAATGTCCAAAATAATTTAAATCATATAGCTAATATTAATCCATTTAGATATAGAAGTTATTATTATGATACAGAAACAAAATTATATTATTTAAATAGTAGATATTATAATCCTTTATGGGGTAGATTTTTGAATAGTGATAATATTTTTATTCAAAATAATAACTTGTTAGGAAATAATATATATCTATATTGTGACAATAATCCAATAAATTTAAATGATACTAAAGGTCATGGACCTATATTAAATTTCATTAAAAAAAACATAGTAAATCCTATAGAAAGATTTTTTGGAAAAATCGGTTCTACTGTTGCTGGATTTTTCATGGGAGCACCTACAGCCTCTAAATTGCTTAATCATTCATTACAAAGTAATCCTAAAAATTTATATTATGGCAATGATTCGAAAATTGCAAATAAAATTAAAAAATCTGATGACTTTACTAATACGATGCATGATATAGCCTTATTTAATCCAGATAAAAAATTTGACAATTATTATGAGCCATTATCATTTAATGACCGCGATTTAAAGTTAGGATTACATAATTGTTCAATGTTTATTAATGGTGAATTAAAGAATGGTACAGGCAATTTATCAATTACTATAATAGATAAATATGATTTTGATTATGCAGAGTATTCGCTAGATTCCTTTAGTTCAATTAAAAGTTGGCCAACAAATTTTATAAATAATTTTGCATGGGTTCAACAAGAGGATGGTGTTATAAACAATTATTACATTTATATAGATTTTGATTATTGTGTAAACTGCAAATAGTAGAAATGGGTGAATAAATGAAATTCTCAAAAATAGTTTTAAATGTGATTAAAGATATTATCATTGCTATAATTTTATTTCCAATTGCTTTACTTATAATAGATTTGTTTCTCATATTAATTTTTGCAATATCTATGGTTATGTAATACTTTTAATTGGTTGTGAATACTATTTTTAGTTAATCTTTAGATAATAAAAATATAATTGAATTGAAAAATTACGCTATCTAAAAATAATATTAAATTTTCCAAATATTATATGACATAATAATTTAAAAACAAATAGAAAAATGTTATATTAAATATAACAAAGATGGTATTAGAACAAGTAAGATAGTAAACAATAAAGAAACAAAATATTATTTAGAAGGAACTAATATTGTTTTTGAAACAAAAGATAATAATATTTTATATTTTATGCGAGATAATACAAATGATTTAATTGGCTTTAAATATAATGATAATAGTTATTATTGGAATATTAGATAGGAATTATAATATTGTAGCAAAATATAAATATAATTCCTGGGGAGTAAATATAAAAATTACAGATGGAATAGGTAATGATATACAAAATAATTTAAATCATATAGCTAATATTAATCCATTTAGATATAGAAGTTATTATTATGATACAGAAACAAAATTATATTATTTAAATAGTAGATATTATAATCCTTTATGGGGTAGGTTTTTGAATAGTGATGATATTTTTATTCAAAATAATATGTTGCTAGGAAATAATCTATATGCATACTGTAATAATAATTCAATAAATTCAACTGATTATACTGGACATTTTGTAATAAAATGGCTTGCTAAAAAGGCATGGGGTGATGTCTCCAAAGCTTTAGAAGTTGTGGGAATGAATACTTCTGCAAAATTCATAAAACATGCAACTAAAAAAAATCCAAATGATTTATATTTTAAAGATGATTCAAATGTTGCTAAACAAATAAAAAATGATACCAAATTTAAAGAAAAGGTAAAGAAAATAACTAATGAAGTAAACACAGGAAAAGTTGATGCCTCAGAGCTAGTGACTTTTAGTTCATTAGATTTACAAGGATCTTTTCATGAAGCAACAGTAAATATAAGTGGTAATGTTGTTAATGGTTGTGGCTTATTAGATATAAATGTTTATGACAAATATGATTTTGACTTCGAAACTGGATATTTTAACGACGGATTAAAGGGTTTTGTATTTACTGTAGGTAATAATATGGCTTGGAGTGATCAATATTTTGATGTCATAAATTCATATAAAATATATGTTGACTTCCAATACAATCCGTGTCAATAGGAGGAGATATAGAATGAAGAGATTTATTTTGTTGTTGCTACTTGTATATGTTTCTATTTTAACGACTAGTTGTTTTCCAGGATACTCCGATTATAGATATAATCTTATTAATGGCTATATTTTAGTTAGAAGTTCCAAGCATGAAATTGTAATTGTTCCAGAGGATGGATGGCAAAGCGATGAACAAATAATATCAGCTAAGGTAGTTGAAGTTGCGTGGAATGATAGATATGTCATAGCTAAACAATATGGTTTAAAATTAGAAAATGATTACAATGATTATGAAATACCAGATAAATCCAAAGTGTATTACTGGATTTTAGATACTGAACAACAAAAAAGATATGGTCCATATAACAAAAAAGAATTTGATAACGAATTAAGAAATTATAACTTAGAAAATTTAACATTAAAAAATGTTGAATATTATAAAAATAAATAATAAAATAGAAGAAGAAAAATTTTATTACAAATGTATTTATAGATTCGTCTATTGTGGGTGTATCTGGCCTTATTACAGTTAAAATATCTGGAATTACGACTGAAAGAAATAGTTATAGTGCAATTTATCAATCAGGTCTAACTAAATTACAAAATGATACGGTTAAAAATATGAGTTTTAATGTAATGAAAAAAGGTTTAATATCTAATGTATCAGGTGACCTATTTTCAATAGGCATAGGTGGTATTAGCAGTTATATACAAAATGCAATAAATGAAGTTAAATATAATCAATTAGGAGTTTGTTGGTCTGAATAGATGCGAGGTGATATTTTAATTATGTATTTAATTACAAAGTTGCTTATATTAGAACATTATATTTTTTATATAATAGGCTTAATTCTCGCAATATATTTTATAATAAAAATTCTAAAATATATTATAAAGAAAGAAAATATTTTTACAGATAAAAAAGCTGCAGAATTTGCAAAAGAGTGGATGAAAAAATATCCATTGCGGTATAATATTGCTATCATAATTATAATGTCACTATGGATTTTCTTTGTGATATATGTTGGAATAATAATGTATCTTAAAGAATTACCAAATATAATTAAAAATAAATATGAAATTGAGGAATGTATTGTTGAAAATGCTTATACAAAATCAGATAGACTGGAAGAACAATCTATATATTGTAAAAATGATAATGGTGATACTATACATTTTAGTTATTACGGGGAACTTATATCTGAAGGATTGAAAATTAAAGTATATTATTATAAACATATAGAAATAGGGCAAATTGTAGAAATAATTGAGTGATAAAATATAAGAATATAATGACAAAAAATTTATAATATATGATATAGTAATTAAAAAGTAGTTTAGGTGGTTTGATATAAAATGTTAGTTGAAGAAGAAATAGCTGGAAGTATCTATGAGAAATTAATGAATTATATTTTTAATAAATGTGCAATTTTTTCATTGTTTGATTTAGGAGATTATCATGCAAAATCTACAAAAAAAAGTTTAGATATCATTTTATCAACAGAAAATTATACTGCAGATGATATTATGAAAAATTATTCAGATGATTTTTTAAATATGGTTTATGAAAAGTTTAAAGATAATGAACAAATTTTTGATAAACCAAGAGTTTTTGGCTCACAAATAGAGGAAGAAAATTATAAAAGAGCATTTACATCCAACAAAGTAAAAATATTTTATTATAATCAAATGAAAATAAAATGGTTACAAGAGAATAAAGATAATATGATTTGCAATCAACAAGAGTATTATTATACTGATGATGATGGTATTGATCATTATAGTGATATTTATTATTTTCGCTTAACAAGCAAATTTAGACAGGAAATAATTTTAAAAAAATCAATTTATAATTGGCAATATCCCAATTCATTGCTAGAAGATATATGTTTTTTTAAATCTAATGGTGATTGTTGGCTTAAATCTGTTGCTCATGAAAAGTTATGTATTATATACTGTGAAAATAAAGAAGAATATGATTATTTAAAATCAATTGGAATTAAGTTTTTTGAAAAAGAATTTAAACCTACCAAAATGGAAAAATGGCAATATAGTGATGGGAATAAACAATAATTATAAAAAAAATTAGATTAATTGTTAAAATATATTAAAAATTGAAAGTTGGATTTTATATGAAAAATTATAATTTGAATAATTTAATAGATTATACAACTAAACTTAATAATCATAAAGATTATGTAAAAATATTAAAACAAATAGAAAATAAATGTGCTTATATAGAAATTGTATTATTAGATGAAAGAAATAGTAATAAAATGTTGGATTATTTAAAGGATGATATTATTTCTGAAGCAATTGTTTCAAAATGGTGGCAAACAGGAACTATAGCTAAAAATAAACTATTTAAAATAAAATCATCAAAGCGTTTATTTGAATATTTATATAATCTAAAAACTTTTTGTATATATTCAATTTCTAATGATAATAAAGAATATTTTGAAATAACAGATTTTGGTTATGATGATATAGCGTTTTTTGATACTAACGATTCAATTCTATTATGCACCACGACTCACGAAGGTTATATTTCTGTAAGAGAAGATTTAATTAACAACAGCTAAAGATAAAATAATAAAAAATATAATAATAATGTGCAAATGATTATTAGATAATAAATTTTTGTAGGAGGATTTAATATGATAGGAATAGAATTTAAAATCCCAAATGTTTGGGGAACAGTATTAAATGAGATTTTAGAAGGAATTAAATTAGAAGATTTTATTTTCAAACTTGGTTATGAAGAAGTCTTTTTAAGAAATAATGAATTTTTATTTAATAAAGATATTTACTCTGGTTTAGAATTTAAAGATTTAATAAAATCAAATAAATATTATCCAATCTTTTTAACTTTAAAATTATATGATAAAAATACTGATTATGATGATAATATAAAAAACTATGATGACTTTTTAAATAGCAATTGTAAGTTAATATTAAACATTACTGATTGTGAATATGTAGAAGTTTATTCTAAAGATATTAAATATTTAAATATAATAAAAGAAAATGCCCTTAAATATAATTTTTCAAATATCGTTGATATAAATAAAAAAGAAAATATTAAATTTTTTTAAAACAAAAGAGGAGAATTAATAAAATGTTAGTTGAAGAAGAAATAATAGGAGAAACATATAAAGTTTTAATGGATTACATATTTAAAAATTGTAATTTTATATCATTAATAAAACGATATAATCAACATGAAGTTGATACAAAACGAAATATCAATATTATATTATCTAGTAGTGGTTATTCTGTAGATGAAATTATAGAACAGTATTCTGATGAATTTTTGGAAAAAATATATGAAAAATTTAAGAATGATGAACAAATTTTTAATGATAATTATATAAAAAAATATGAAAGTGATGAAATTGGTAAAATGATAAGTTATCATAATAGATGGGGTATGACTTCTGGTGCAATAGTATGGCTTTATTATAATGAAATGACTTTAAAATGGTTGAACAAAAACAAAGTAAATATTGTTAATTGTAAAAAAAACGATAATGCTCTTGGAAACCCTGGTGTTTATCATAGCGATACATATACAATAAAATTAACTGATAGTATAAAATCGGAATTAGTAAATAAAAAATCACTATATGATTGGGGCTATCCTGATTCTTTAGAAGATATTTGCTTTTTTAAAGATGGTTATTGTTTTTTAGAAACAATATCACACGAAAGTTTATGTTTTATTTATTGTGATAATGAGGAAGAATATGAATATTTAAAATCAATTGGAATTAAATTTTTTGAAAAAGAATTTAAACCTACTAAAATGGATAAATGGAAATATAGTGATGGAAATAAACAATAGTTTTTAAACAACTTAATTTTTATTAATATAGTCACTACCTATTTTGCATAAATATATAACTAAATTCGGAAGTAGGTGACACATGAATGATAAAAATAATGAACATTTATATAAAAAATTATTATTATGTATTCCACTTATTATAATTTTAATTTTATTAATTGGGTTAATTATTTTAATTTGTAGTTTATTTTAACTAAAATAACTAATAATTATTTTATTATACTTGAAAGAATATTAAATAATTGTTATAATTTGTATAGGTAGTAAATAGTTTGTTAACTAATGTGTAGTAAGTAGTTTATAATTTTTCGTAATTGATGGAGGTAAAGTCGTGAAAAGAAATATTGTAAGTATTTTATTATTACTATTTATATTAATACCATTTAAAGTTAAGGCCCTTTCGATAAAAGAAGCAAGTATTAATGGCGTTGAAGAGTCTAAAATAGGTGAGGAAATTGTATTAACATTCAATATAAATTTTGAAAATCATAATGGACAAAATACTAATGAATTAGGCATTATGTTAGTTACCTATGAATTGTTATTTGACGATGACGATCTTGTTATAACTAATATTATTTCAAATGATTGGGATTCCGAAGTTTATCAAGAGGATGGAAAATATTATATTATAAGTCAAATTGCTGATAATCCAACTTCACCAAACAAATGCTCTGACTCTATATTACATTGCTCTAATTATGAAGTAAATGCTAAGTTTTTTGTCAAGAATACAGAAAGTAATGTTACTAATGTGGGACTTAAAGATGTAGAAGCGGGTTTATTGATTGTTCCAAATCCTGGTGAAGAATATAACTTTGAAAGTCCCAGTCTTATCACAGGTAGTGTCTATGATGTTAAGACAATTAAAATAAATAAAGCGGAAAATCAAGTTGTTAAAGAACCTGAAAATATCGTAAGTGATAATAAGCCAGTTAATAAACAACCAGATATAGTGGTACCTAATAACCCTAATTCACAAATAGATAAATCTAGTAATAGTTATTTAAAATCTCTAATAATAGAAGGTTATGAAATTTCCTTCGATAAACAAAAATATAATTATAATATAAAAATTGCTGATGATGTTAATACGTTAGATTTAAAATTAGAATTGGAAGATAGTAAAGCTAGTTATACTGTCATTGGTGCTGATGATTTAGAGAAAAACAATTACACGGTACAGATTGAAGTAACGGCTGAAAATAATGAAAAAACAACTTATGTAATTAATGCTAAAAAACAAAATACTGAAAAATTAATAACAGATAAAGAAGAAACTTTTCATATTGATAAAAAATATATTGTTATTGGTAGCATTATTCTTGGTGTTTTATTTCTTTTAATAATCATTATAGTAATTGTTAATAAGATAAATGATCGAAAGATAGATAAAACTTTAGATGAATTAGATAAATTTTAGAATAAAGTGTGTAATTACGCACTTTATTTTGTATATACTTATTTTTATAGTTAAATATTTTTCATATCTTGACATATTTTTCATAACCTTTATTAGAGGTGAATTATGAAAAAAATAATAAGTATTATATTATGTTTATGTATGTTTTTACCCCTAAATATAAGGGCAGAAGAAATAGATTTGGCTCCTAATGCCGGAAGTGCGATTTTAATCGAGTTTGAAACTGGTGAAATTATATTTGAAAAAAACTCCCATGAAAAGTTACATCCAGCTTCTATGACGAAAATTATGTCAATGTTAATTATTATGGAACATATTGATAAAGGTTTGATTGGTTGGGATGATATTGTAACGGTGAGTGCTAATGCCTCTGGTATGGGAGGTTCACAAATATTACTTGAAACAAATGAAAAGATGGCTGTTAGAGATTTATTTAAGGGAATTGCTGTTGCTAGTGGAAATGATGCGGTTGTAGCTATGGCAGAATATATCGCTGGTACTGAAGACGCATTTGTTAATATGATGAATGATAAAGCTAAAGAATTAGGCTTAACTGATACCAATTTTAAAAATGTTCATGGACTAGATGATGCTAATCATTATTCAAGTGCTTATGATATGGCTATGATGGCTAGGGAATTAATAAAACATAAAACAGTTTTAGAATATACTTCCATTTATGAAGATTATTTAAGAAAAGGTACTGATAAAGAATTTTGGTTAGTTAATACAAATAAATTAGTTAGATTTTATGATGGAGCAGATGGACTAAAGACTGGTTATACTAGCGAAGCTGGGTATTGTTTAACAGCAACTGCTACTAAAAATAATATGCGACTTATTGCTGTTGCAATGAATGAACCAGATAGTAAAACTAGAAATGCTGAAGTTACATCAATGTTAGACTATGGATTTGCTCAATATTCAACTGAAAAGGTTTTATCAACTGATAGTATTTTAGATAAAGTTTTAGTTGATAAAGGAAAACAGGAATATGTTGAAATTGTTCCAACTGAAAATATTACATTTTTAAATAGAAAAACCGAAAATGCTAAAAATGCCACTTATGAAATTAAATTAAATGAATTAAAGGCACCACTAAAAAAAGGTGATATAGTAGGAAAATTGATTGTTAAGTTTGATGATAATGAACAAAAAGAAGTAAATATCACTGTTAAAGAAGATATTGAAAAATGTAATATATTTGAATTGTTTTTAAGGTATTTATGTGATATTTTAGGTGGTAATATAAAACTTTAGAAAAATTTATAAAAAAGAAATTATCTTAATTGATAATTTTTTGTTAGTTATAAGTTTTTAATTTAGCATTTTCTTAGATACTGCTAATGTTCTATCTTTAAAATCTCTAAATGTAGGATTTATTTTTAATTTATTAATTAAACATTCTATAAAAAGTTTATATGCATTATAATCTATATCATAAAATGGTTGATTTGTTATATCGTAAATTACTTTTTCTTTTAGTAATTGAGCAATATCCAATTGTTGATTAATTAAAGAATGATATAATTCCATTTTTTTAAAACTTACCAATTTATTATAAGATATTTGATTTTCTATATTCTTAATAAACATTCGTTTGTCCTTATATCCATAAGTTAAAAAATTAGTTTTTTCTTTAAATGCCATATTTGCAATCATAATAAAATAATCAATCCACACTTTATAACTAATGATTTCATCAAGTGACTTATTTACATATTCAGGTGAAATATATAAATTTTGTTTTATTATTAAACTTATTTCACCAAGTTCAATACATTTAATTAACATAGGTAAATCTTTAATATCATTGCCAAGAGAAAATAAGTTAACATCAATTAAATTATATTGTTGCTGAATTATATCAAAAATATCCTCTTTTTTATTAAGCAAACCAAATTTAATATTGTTATAGATAAAGGAAGTTTTATTATTTTCCTTAAATAAATTACTTTTTTCTAATATAGAATTATTTGAATCTTCTTCCATATCAGCAAAATATATTTTAATTTGATTATTATATTTTTCTATAGATTTAAATCTTGGAACAATTTGTTCTAGAAAAAAGTTAATTCCTTCAGCACGCCCAGCATTCGATGTAATGATTTTTAAGATATTACCTTCATCTAAAAAATCATTAATACTGTTATCAATTAAACCAATTGTTTTATCTAATATTTTATTACTATATTGGGTATTATTTAGGATTTTAGACATTCTAAATGCATCATTTATTAAATTACTACTATAGCCACATTGATATTCTGCAGCTTGAATGTCATCAGGCATAAGTGTTCCAAAAAAATCGGTAATTATTATTTTTAACATAAATCCTCCTGTAATGTTTTTAATTTAACAAAAAACTTTATTAATATAACATCATCAGGTTTGTTTACTGTCAAATAATAATTTGATAATATAATCATATATAAAAACTCTTTAGTTATTTATAAATTGGTCAATTTTGAAGTTTTTGCAAACTAAACATGTTTTCTTATATTTATAATAATTTCCAAAAAATGTCGATAATTATCACTTTTGGAAAAACTTTTCCAAAAGTTGACTTTATGTTGATTTTAATATATACTTATATAAGAGGTGAGAAAAATGATTGAGAGAACAGAATATCTTGAAGAATTAAAAAGATGGAAAGATAAGGATTTAATAAAAGTTATTACTGGTATAAGAAGATGCGGAAAATCTACATTGTTTCAATTATTTATAAATTATTTAAAACAAAATAAAATAGGAGATGATCAAGTAATTCAAATCAATTTAGAAGATGCAGATTATAATTTTGAAGGATATAAAGAATTATATAATTATATAAATAAAAAAATAGATTCTAAAAAACAATATTATGTTTTTTTAGATGAAGTTCAAAATGTTGCTGAATTTCAAAAGGCTGTTGACAGTTTATATATAAAGAAAAATGTTGATGTTTATATAACTGGTTCAAATGCTTATTTATTATCTGGAGAACTTGCAACATTATTATCTGGTAGATATATAGAAATAAAAATGTTACCTTTATCATTTAAAGAATATGTGTCCGTGTTTAATGATAATAACTATCAACAATTATTTCTTGAATATATGAAATTTGGTGGTATGCCAGGAAATATAGCTATATTAAAATCAAATCCCAATGATTTAGATAAATATTTAGATGGAATATTTTCTACTATTGTATATAAAGATATTATGGCTAGAAATAATATAACTGATAAAATGTTATTAGAAAATGTTTTAAAATTTATATTTGATAGTATAGGTAGCCCAATATCAACAAAAAAAATAAGTGATACATTAACAAGCAAGGGAATTTCTACAAGTAATCATACTGTTGAAAATTACATAACCGCATTTTTAGAAAGTTTCTTAATATATAAAGCTGAAAGATTTGATGTTAAGGGTAAAAATTTATTAGCACGAGATTATAAGTATTATTCAGTTGATATAGGGCTCCGAGGTTACTTGCTAGGTAAAAAGGCTAATAGTGATATGGGACATATATTAGAAAACATAGTTTATCTAGAACTATTGCGAAGAGGATATAGAGTTTATATCGGGAAGGTTGATGATTTAGAAGTGGATTTTGTTGCCGAAAATGGAGATGGTCTAAAATACTATCAAGTCGCATTAACAGTTAGAGATGAAAGGGTATTAGAACGGGAATTAAAATCATTACAAAAAACAGGAGATCATTATCCAAAATATTTATTAACATTAGATATGGATTTAGAAACTGACTATGATGGAATAACAAAAATAAATGTAGTAGATTGGTTATTGAAAAAATAATAAAAGATCCAACGAAACGCTTTTATTGTAAAATGTAAATGCAATTAAATTAGCTAAATTTTATGATGAATCAAATGGACTAAAGACTGGTTATACTAGCGAAGATGGGTATTGTTTAATAGCAATTGCTATCAAAAATAATATGCGACTGATATTTTAGGTGGTAATATAAAACTTTAAAAATAACTTTACTTACATAATAAATTAATGCTATAATAGTTCCCCATAAAGGGGGATTATTATGCTAGATGTTTTAAATCAAAATCAAGAAAAAACAATCAACAAAATTTAAATTTGGTAAGTCAGCGAATTGTTGAATTGGTTAATAATGATGATTTCTCCTTTAATATTGATACAATTAAAAACATTCATATATATTTATTTCATGATATTTATGATTTTGCTGGACAGTTTCGTTTATGTAATTTAACTAAAAAAGAACCAATTATAAATAATGAAACGGTTATATATGCTGATTATCATGAAATAAAAAATTTATTATTCTATGATTTTAATGTGGAAAAAGAAAAAGATTATAAAAATTTATTATTAGATAAAAAAGCCAAAAGTTTTGCTAAATTTACATCTGATATTTGGCAAACGCATCCATTTAGAGATGGTAATACTAGAGCAATAGCTGTTTTTATGATTAAGTATTTAAATAGTCTTGGTTATACTATAAATAATGATAATTTTAAAGCCAATTTCGCTTATTTTAGAAATGCTTTGGTTCTAAGTAATTATTATAATAGACAAAATGATATAATGCCCAATTTAGAGTATTTAACTGTATTTTATAATAATTTATTATGTAATAGTAATGATGTAGTTGATTTAGGTCATGTTATGAAAAAGAAATTATTTTGATTAATAATTTCTTTTTTTTCAGATTTTTTTAATAAATAATTCTATAAATAAGTTTGTTTTTTTTAGAAGATATGATTACTTACGTATTTAGGGCAAATAAGATGAATTAATGGATAGAAAACTCGTATTTAAAATAATTTTATTTTCCAGATTGCAAAGGAAGATGCCAATAAAGATTGATTTAGAATCATTGGAACTAGCAATTGGTGATATGAATTAAAAAAATTGTATAATGATAGGAGACAGTATTAAGATTGATAAAATTGGTGCTAAAAATGCAGGAATTTATTATTATATAGTAGATAAAGAACATATTATTAGAGGCTTATTACGATAATACAAATCGTTTAATAAAAAAGCTATAAATTAATAAGGATATTAAAATCTTTTGGATAATATAAATTGCCATTAACATAAAAGATTATATAAATTATTTTTTATGTTAGAAGTAGCCTTACTTATATTCGATTCTCAATTTTATTATATGTGTTATATTAAAAAGTCAAGCTATATTTAAAAATTAAAGTATTCTTTACACATATTGACATTCAAACATGATAATGCTATTATTACAATAGGTAGTATAGTGAAAGTAGGGAAGATGATGGCAAAACGTCGACTTAAAAAAAATGTAAAAATTGGTTTAATTGCTTTGGCGGGAACCGTTGTTATTACAACAGGTATTATCATTGGTGTTAAGAAAAATAAAGAACATCAAAAACTCCTTGCTAGCTATGAATATAAATTAGAAAACCATGGCTATAAAGATGAAGCATTAGAGTATTTATTAAGTCAGGATGATACAATCAAAGATTTAGTTTTAGAAAAAGATTATAATGAACATTTAGTAGATTTTTTTAAACAGAAATATTTTATTTTAAAAAATTTAGATGCCTATTTAGAATATTATCAAAAACATGATAGTGAGTCATTAGACCATATTGTTAGTATTGTTAATGTTAAAGCAAATTACGATTACTATGATAACGCAATTGAAACTAAAATAGATGATGGTAAATTAATGCTTGTTAATAAATATCACTATTTACCAGAAAATTATGATCCAAGTGATATTGTTGATGTTAAAAATTGGTATTGCTATGGAGAAAATAAAATGAAAAATGAGGCTTATCAAAAATTTATTGAAATGTTTGATGCCGCTAAAAATAGTGATAAAAAACTCATTATTTCTTCTGGCTATCGAACTTATGATGAACAAAAAGAAACTTATAATCGTTATGTTGATCGATATGGTGTAAAAAAAGCCGACACATTAGCTGCGCGACCTGGTTTTTCAGAATATCAGACAGGATATACAATTGATATTACAACTAATAATGCCACCAAAGATACTTTTGCGGATACTGAAGAGTTTAAATGGTTAGAGGATAACTCTTATAAATATGGGTTTATTTTAAGATATCCTAAGGATAAGAAGGATATTACTGGTTATGATTTTGAACCATGCAGATATCGTTATGTTGGTGTTGAAGTCGCTACTAAAATTCACAATTTAGGTATAACATTTGATGAATACTATGCTTATTATTTAGCAAACTAAAAGGTATGATTTTTATTTTTCAGAAATTCACGGAGCATTTTAGTAAGTGCTCTTTTTTCAATACGTGAAACATAACTTCTAGAAATACCTAATTCTTTAGCGATTTCTTTTTGTGTTACCTCATCAGTTCCAAATAAACCATAACGTTTGATAATAACTTCTTTCTCGCGTTCATTTAATATATCAAAATATTCTTTTAGTAAATCTAAGTTTTGTTTATTATGTAAATCAGTAGCAAAATCAGGTTTTGGTGTTTTTAAAATATCTAATAAAGTTATTTCATTTCCATCTTTATCAAAACCGACTGATTCATTAATACTAACATTTTTATTATTTTTTTTATCACTTCTAAAATGCATTAAGATCTCATTTTCGATACATCTTGCACAATAAGTAGTTATTCTAGTGCCATGTTTATAAGAGAAACTATCAATACCTTTAATTAATCCAATTGTTCCAATGCTAATTAGATCGTCGGCATCATCACGTTTATGTTCATACTTTTTTACAATATGGGCGACTAGCCTTAAGTTGTGTTCTATTAATTTATTTCTAGCATCTTCATCACCCAATCGACATTTTTCAACATAATAATCTTCTTCTTCTTTAGATAGTGGATCAGGGAAAACATTATTAGAGTAGGCAGCTGTAAAAAGATAAAAATCTTTAAATAACAATTTAAAAAGTTTTTTTAACACATAAATCACATCCCAAATAATTATATGTTTCAAAAAAACTTATTTATTTTGTCCATAATAAAATTAAAAAGAAAAGGTTAAATATCTAAAGATAAATGTTTAACTTTTTCTTTATCTATATCAATATTATTATAGTTAATATCAAAAATAAAATTTGGTTTATTACCATATATATTTTTATTAGTAGTTCGAATTATTTTAAGAATATCTTTTTCTATTAAAGGATTAATCATTGTTTCCAAAATTTCTTTTTTTGTTCTTTTTTCATTGTAATTATTATACATATAAGCAAAATGATTTACATTTTTTGGTCCATTAAATGAAATAATATATTGTAATGTTTGAATATCAGTAGTACTAAGATTATTATTAGAACTATTAATACTATCAATAAGATATTCTTTTTCCAATTCTTCAATTACTCGTTGTTGCATATAATTGATAAAAAAAGTAAGATTTCGATACTTTATAGCATCTTCGATAGCAATACAATATTTATTTCTATGCAACATAACACAACGATTAAAAATAATATAAGGATAGGCTTTATTATTTAATAAATACCACATACTAGTAGTACGACTTGTTCTCCCATTAATATCAAAATAGGGGTGTAAATAAACAAAATAAAAGTGGATAATTTGTGATTTAATATAATAATTAGTGAGTAATTCAAAATTATTATTTGTATTTATAAAATTAAATAAAATATCCATATATTTAGATAATTTTTTATAATCGAAACATTCTATATCGGGTTTATCTAAGTAGGGAGAGGTAATGGTATTTCTTCCATTTCGATAATATTCTCCCATATTTACTCGATCATAGTCATTAATTAGGCCATTTGATAAAATAGTATAAAGATGCCTTAAGTTTTCTTTATTGATAGCCATATTATTTCTTAAAATATATTTATAACCATTATATAAATTTAAAATTCTTTTTTCTTTTTCTGTTGTTGCAATATCTTTATTATTAATAGTTTCATTTATTAAAGAGACATCATCATTATAAGTTTCGGCAGCATTATTAAATTTAACTTCATAAGGAAATAAAACCTTATCAGCAAATTCTTTATTATGCATATAGTCTAAACTTTGCACTAATTTCTCGAGTTCTAATTTTAAAGGTGTTATTTTATCTTCAAAGTAGAAGAAATGTCTATCATTAGTATCAATCAAATCTAATTCCTTATAGGTATACATATTTTTCACCACCTAAATTAAGGTTATTTTATCATAGAAATAGAACTTTTACTATAAAAAATATTTTAGTACTTGACAATACCAAGTAGTGGGTATAGAATTATATTGAGGTGAGGCATGAATACACAATTTAAAAAGGGTGTTCTTGAACTTATTGTACTATTATCGGTTAGTAAACACGATATGTATGGTTATGAACTAATTATGGAAGTTTCTAAAGTAGTTGATGTTAATGATGGGACAATTTATCCATTATTAAAAAGATTAACTAACGAAAGATATTTTGATACATATTTAGTAGAATCAACGGAGGGACCACCTAGAAAATACTATAAAATTACTGAACTTGGGATTAAGCAAATGCATGAGTTATTGAAAAGTTGGGAATTATTTTCAGAATCAGTAAATAAATTTATAAAGGAGTGTAAGGTTAATGACTAAAAAACAATTTATTAGTGAATTAGAAAAACGATTAAAAGTTTTAAATGAAAATGAGCGAAAAGATATCATAAATGAATATAGTGACATTATAAATGAAAAAGTTAAAAATGGCGAAACGGAAGAACAAGCTGTTTTAGAATTTGGAAATATTGACTCATTAGTAAAAGAAATATTAGAGTCTTATAAAATAAATCCTGATTATGATAATGGATTTAGTAAAAAAGCGAAGGAAGTTGCTAATACGACTGAAGATTTTATTAAAAGGGGAGCTAAAAAATTAGCTGATACAACAACTAATGTTGTTAACGATTTTAAAAATTCAGGTAATAATTTGACGCTAGAAACTATTTTTGAAATAATTCTTAAGGCTTTTGTCTTTTTAATTATTTTGGGTATTCTTAGAATTCCTTTCTATTTATTAAAAGGCTTAGGTAGCTCTATTTTAGGAGGTATTTTTGATCCCTTTGACTTTGGATTAAATATTGTATGGAATATTATTATGTGGTTATTTTATATTATATGTTGTGTATTGGTTGGAGTTATTTTCTTTAAGAAATATTTTAATAGTGAAAAAACAATAAACAATGTAGAAACACCAAATGATGTAAAAAAAAACGTTAATAAAATAGATAATAATAAATATTCTAATATTGATACGTTATATAATCAAGATGATAAAAAAAATGAACAAAAAAAATCAAGTAGTGTTTTTTCAGTCATACTAAAAATATTTTTTATAATTGTTATTATGATTCCTCTTTGTTCAGTTATTGTTGGTCTTTTTACAGCAACAGGTATAAGTTTATATTTTTTAATTAAAGGTGTACCAATTCTAGGAATATTTATTGCTTTTTTAGGCTTAAGTATTGGTAGTAGTTGGTTATTTGATACCCTTAATCGCCTTATTATTACTCGGAAAAGAACTTATATATGGCCTTTTTTTACAAGTCTTGTTATTACAATTATAGGAGGTATAATCTTTATATCAACCTTATTTGAATTTACTTTTTATGATAAATTGCCAGATATTAAACTTGATAATTATACAGAGACTATTCAAATAGAAAATAATTTACGTATCCATGACATGTATGAAAACGAAATTGTTATTGATGATACTTTAGAAGACAATGAAGTAATTGTATCAATCGATTATTATAGTAAATTAACAGAAGTAGTAAAATATACTAGTCATGGTACAAGAAATATTAATTTAGAAATTCATCCGTATAATAAAAAAAGATTTAATTTAAGTGAAATGTTTAATATTATTATTTGTGATTTAAAGGAACATGATGTATATAATTATAATTATTTATTTGGTGGTCAAGTTACTGTTAAGGTAAATGAGAATACTAAAGATAAAATTATGATTTTTAATTAATATAATGATAATGTATTTTTGTTATTATTCTGAATCTTTAAGATAGAAATATTTTAAAGATTTTTTGTCTTTTTAATAAATTATCTTCAAAAAATATAACATTAAAATTAGCCATAAAATAATGAAAAAATATATAATAAATACTGTAAAGAATAAAAAGAGAAGTATTGAATAGATAATAGTTAATGTTATATTTCAATTTATATAATAGACAAGGGAGCAGTATATGGAAAAGAGAAATGGTTTTACCCTTATAGAATTATTAGCAGTAATTGTAATACTTGCAGTAATAGCTTTAATAGCAGTACCACAAATATTAAAAATATTAAATAAGGCAAGATTAAGCGCTGCAGAAGATTCAACATACGGAATAATTGAGTCAGCAGAAACTTATGTATCGAATTTTATGTTACAAAATAGAGGGTCTTTACCTAGTGCAGAATTAGTATTTGATTGTAATGGTAGTAGTTGTGATTTACAAGCGACAAATTTAACAGGATATAATTTAGATGAACTAAAAACATTAGAATTTAAAGGAACTAAACCAAAGAGTGGAACCATTAAAATAAGTTCAAATGGTAGTAATATAGTAGCAGCAAACTTAAAAATAAATGGATTTAATTGTAATTATAAAAACTCTATAGCAACGTGTACACAAAATGATGGTAGCGGAAATCCCCCAGTAGTACAAGGACCAACAAGTGAAACACCAAGTGGGGATGGTTATACAGGTGTTAAGGCAATAGTTTATTTAGATCCAAATGATTTAACAAAATATTGTGATGCAAGTAATGTAAATAGTGTTACAGGAACAAAAGTTGGTTGTATGAAATGGTATGCTTACGAAGATGATGGAGCAGATTATACAATGATACTAGATCATAACACGACAGCATTAGTAGCTTGGAATTCAAGTGGAGATAATAGCAGTATGGGCGAAGTTGCAGCTTCATTAGCAGATGATACATCTAATTGGAATAGTAGTTTAAGTCCAAGATTAATAACAGCTGATGAAATTGTTAAAATAATAGGCAAAGATAACTGGAATTCTGCTACATCAGGTGTTTCAATTTATTTTGAAACAAAAACTGAATCTCAACCAAGTCCATGGCCTTCACCTAGTAAATACGGTTGGCTATTCGACAGAACAAATTCAGATTGCAAATTATATGGTTGTTTAAATAATTCAATGGGAACAAGTGATATTGGATATTGGACTAGTTCAACAGTTTTTTATCAAACTTATGGTGTTTGGAATATAACATATAGTGGTTATTTAACGGGACGCATGGTTAATTACAATAATGGTGTCCGCCCTGTAATAACAGTCCCAAAAAATAAGATTTCATAGTATAAAATAAAATTGCGTATTTTCCGCAATTTTTTGCATTTTAAAAAGGATTTTAAGAACTTTTATACTATATTAAAAGTATGGAGGTGCAAATAACAACTAAAATTAAATTTACTTTATAAAAATTGTCAAAATAAAAAATACGATACTATTGACTAAGAAACATAAAAAAAGTATAATTTAATTATAAGTTAACAAATATGAAATTATACACATTAGAAAATAATTACTTATTTAAAAAAATATTTAGTAAAGAAGGATATTTAAAACAATTATTATTTAGTTTTTTTGATATTAAAGCTAAAGAAATCGAATATTTAAATACCTATTTAATTAAAACTCATAAAGAAGGAAAAGTAGGAATTGTAGATATGCTACTCAATGTTGATGGTGAAATTGTTATATTAGAGTTACAAAATATCGATAGACATAATTTTGAAGATAGATTACTATTTTATTCATCTAATATAATAACTAACCATTGTTTAGAAGAAGGTGAAGATTACGAGAATTTAAAAAGTATAAAAGTCTATGCCATAATTAATTATCCATTATTTAATAGTAAAATCAAAAATAGTGTTAGATTGAAAGTAAAAAACAAAATATTTACTAAAAAGTTAGAATATGAAATATTTGATTTAACCAAAGTTAATAAAAATAATAAAGAAAATAAATATTATGAATTAGTAAATTTATTTAATACAGAAAATATAAATGAATTAGATAAGACAATTACAAGTGATATTTGTAAAAAAATATTAGAAGAAATAAAAAGATATAATTTAGATAGTAAGGAGTATAAGAAAATGGAAGATATTGAAAGACTAATGATGAATGAAACAGAGCATTATGATACGGCTTATAAAGTTGGAAAAAGAGAGGGAATAAGTCAAGGAATAAGTCAAGGCGTTATTCAAAACAAAAAAGAAATAGCTAAAAATATGTTAACAGAAAATGTTGATGTTTCATTAATTTCAAAGTATACGAATTTATCAGTAAAAGAAATAGAATCTTTAAGATAGAAATATTTTAAAGATTTTTTGTCTTTTTAATAAATTATCTTCAAAAAATATAACATTAAAATTAGCCATAAAATAATGAAAAAATATATAATAAATACTGTAAAGAATAAAAAGAGAAGTATTGAATAGATAATAGTTAATGTTATATTTCAATTTATATAATAGACAAGGGAGCAGTATATGGAAAAGAGAAATGGTTTTACCCTTATAGAATTATTAGCAGTAATTGTAATACTTGCAGTAATAGCTTTAATAGCAGTACCACAAATATTAAAAATATTAAATAAGGCAAGATTAAGCGCTGCAGAAGATTCAACATACGGAATAATTGAGTCAGCAGAAACTTATGTATCGAATTTTATGTTACAAAATAGAGGGTCTTTACCTAGTGCAGAATTAGTATTTGATTGTAATGGTAGTAGTTGTGATTTACAAGCGACAAATTTAACAGGATATAATTTAGATGAACTAAAAACATTAGAATTTAAAGGAACTAAACCAAAGAGTGGAACCATTAAAATAAGGTCAAATGGTAGTAATATAGTAGCAGAAAATTTAAAAATAAATGGATTTAATTGTAATTATAAAAACTCTATAGCAGTGTGTACACAAAATGATGATGGTGGAAATACCCCAGTAGTACAAGGGCCAACAAGTGAAAAACCAAGCGGGGATGGTTATACAGGTGTTAAAGCAGTAGTTTATTTAGATCCAACTGATTTAATAAAATATTGTGATGCAAGTAATGTGAATAGTGTTACAGAAACAAAAGTGGGTTGTATGAAATGGTATGCTTACGAAGATGATGGAGAAAATTATACGATGATACTAGATCATAACACGACAGCAACAGTAGATAATTGGAATAATAGAAATGCACAATTAGTTAGTGATATAACAGGATGGAATAGTAGTTTAAATCCACGACTAATAACAGCTAATGAGATAAATACTATAACAGGAAAAACAGACTTTGTAGAAACTAGCACTAGTTCGTGGTATTATTTTGATACATTAACGCAAGAAATACCAACTGAAAGAAATTATGGCTGGCTGTATGATCATACATCTAATGACTGTGTTTCGTATGGCTGTATTAATAATGCGACAGGAAATAATATCAGTAATATGAGAGGATATTGGACTAATAGCTTTGTTGATTTAGATCGTGCATGGCCAGTACGTAGAGCTGGTTCTTTAGATGATTATACTGTGATTAATTCCCAAATTGGCATTCGCCCTGTAATAACGGTGAATAAATCATACATTTCATAATATAAAATTAAAATTGTGAAGAAATTCGCAATTTTTTTGTTTTTTTAAAGGATTTTTTGAATTTACAAACTATATTTATGTTTAGAGGTGAGAAGTTTTGAAAATATTGTTATTTATAAATTTATTATTTAATCTACATTTAAATACAATCAATAATTTTTTTAAGGAACCAACTTATATGTATGAGTATAGAATGGTCAAAGAAATTAGATATATTTATTTTTATAATTTAGAGGTTTTTGATATTGATAATATTGATATATATATAGCTGATCAAAAATTAGATTTCAATTATAATTTTTTAGATTATTATATTATTGATTTAGAAAATTATTATCCATTGTCTAGTTTAAAAATAAAAATTAATAATTTTAATTCTATTTTTTCTCTAAAAATATCTAATACTGATAATTTTAAAGAAGAACCATTTGTTTATGAAAATATAAATGGTACTAATATTAGTGATATTAATACATTTATTTTTGATACACCAAAATGGGATTTAATTAAAACTAATAAGTTATTAGAGGAAACTAAAATGCTGAAAAGAATTAAATAATGTAGTTTTATATAATATATTATTAAGTCAAAATGTGTCGACTTAAAAAACAATCTAGTTTTGTCGAATTTGTATAAAATAAAAAAATATGTGCTAAATTAGAATAGCGAGGTGATATATGTTAGAGGTAGAAACAGAGTTTAGACGTGGCATCTTTTTCATCCGTTTAAAAGGGGTTCTAAATAAAAAAACAGTTGGTATTTTAAATGAAAAGGTTACAAATTTAATTGCCAAGAATGGCTTTAAAAATATTGTTTATAATGTTGAAAATCTTAACTATATTGATATTAAAGGTATTAGTACTTTATTTTATAGTTATGAGCTTTTAAGGAACAATCAAGGAAATTTAATGGTATGTGGGATTAATAACGATGAAGTTAGAAAAAAATTTAAAAATAGTCGTTTGCTTAAATACGCTAATGAAATAACTGATGAATTAACTGCTTTACAATTAATTAATGTATGAGGAGGCTAAATGAATCAAAGTTTAGAACAAATTACAGAAGAAAGTAAAAATCTAATTTATTCTATCTCACATTTGAACTATTTTAAAAATTATCCTAATAAAGAGGATTTATTTCAAGCAGGTGCAAAGGGTTTAACTACCGCTTATAAAAAGTATAATACAAATTTTAATACTAAATTTACAACCTATGCTTATAAATATATATTAGGAGAAATGAAAAAATTTGTAAGAGAAGATAAGGGAATTAAAATAAGCCGTGATATAACCAAATTAAATTTACAGATTGAAAAGGCCTCAATATTATTAACACAAAAATTAATGCGACAACCAACAATAAAAGAACTTTCTAATTATTTAGAAATTGATGAATACTTCATTGCTGAAGCCATGCAATCAACTAACGTTTTGCAAAGTTTAGATGAACCGATTAATAACGATGGAAAACAAATTACCTTGTATGATTCTGTAAGTGAGCAGAGGACAAATAATCTTGATGATTTAATTGCGCTTAGAAACGAACTTTCTTTATTACCTGAATTAGAAAGGGAGTTAATTGAGCAAAGATATATGTGTGATATGACACAAACAGAAACCGCTCAAATTTTAGGAATGACGCAAGTACAAGTATCAAGAAAAGAGAAAAAAGTTTTAATGAAGTTAAAAGACAAACTAGCAGCTTAGTTTGTCTTTTTATAACATTAATTAATGTCATTTATTTTGTGAAGGTGTTAAAATAATTAAGGGTGGTATTTATGAAAATAAGTGTTCAATTTAAAGGTTTATTAAAAGTATTAGTTATATTAATAATTTTTTTGATAAAAGATAATGTTAAGGCATTAGAAGAAACACCTGATTATTGTTTTGGGTATGCTAGATATATGGCTGGACCAATAGAGGAATGTGATGATTATATATGTGAGACGACTGAAGATGGAAATAATTTATGTATGCCTGTTTGTCATTGGTCGGATATGACACAAATTGTTGAAATAAATGAATATAAATGTTATGAAGGAAATGAATATGGTTTTGAGACAATAACAGATGTTGTAATTCCCACTAATTTAGATAAGTATGATGGTTCTCTGCATACTGGTGTTGAATTGATTTATAGCATAACAATAGCTAACGATGCCTTCGCTAACAAAAATATAACAAGTATAATAATACCAGATACTGTTACATCAATTCGTGAAAAAGCTTTTTATAATAATAATATAGAAGCCATAACTATACCAAGTAGTGTCGTAAGAATTGAAAAATTAGCATTCGCAAATAACAATATAACAAAGGTTATTAATAAATCTAATATTGCTAATTCAATATTAAAGGATAATATTGGTAGTACTGATACAAATGATCTTATTTTTGGAGCTAATTGTAAGCAATTAGAAGATGGTCAAACAACATGTTTAGGTGAAAAAAATATTAATATTTCTAATACAGAAATAGTTGATAACGAAGAAAATAATAAACCCTCAAATGATGATAAGTATGAGGAAATTGATAGAAATCCTAATGATAGTAATTCATCATTAGAGAATAAGGATATGGTTAATAACCCTAAAACATTAGATACAAATATGCAAATATTTGGTTTAACAGTTCTTTTTTCATTAATAGCTATTATGCTTATGTTATTAAAAATGAAAAAATCTAAACATACAAAAAATAGTAATTAAACTTCTATATTATTTATTTTGACAAAAATGTATAAATATGTTATTATGAATATGTCAAGGAGACCTGCATATAATAAAAAAGGGAAATACTTGAACTTAGCGTTTTGAGTACTTGTCCCAAGTTAAATGGTTAGAGTACTGAATCTACGTAAGTAAATTGAGTACTATTTTTTTACTACTAGAATCAATAAAGAGACTATTAATAAAATGATAATTAGTATTAGAAACGAGATTAATAAATTCTTTTTCCTCATAAATATCAAGCCTCCTTCTTAAAAGTTAGAGGCAAGTAAAGGGCAGTTAGTATTTCCAAAACTAATTATACTACTAGTTAACAATCGATACAAGCGAACAAAGAAATATTTTATGAATAATCTATTAAAAAACTTAATAGATTATTTTTTTGTATATAATTAAAAATTCCTTTCATAATAAATTTAGGAGGAATTTTATGGAAAAAAATAAATACAAACAATTAGTGGATAAACATACACCAAAAGAAAATAGAATGTATAATGGAATGATTGCTTTTTTATCAGGTGGACTTATGGGAGTCTTAGGTCAATTTATTTTGCAACTTTATTCATACTACTTAGATATACCAACTAAAGAGGCAGGAACTTATATGATAATAACTTTAATATTTATAGGGTGCTTGCTTACTTGTTTTGGCTTTTTTGATAAATGGGTTAACTTTTGTAAAGCGGGGCTTTTTATACCAATCACAGGTTTTGCGCATGCGATGATGAGTGCTGCCTTAGATTACAAAAAAGAGGGATTAGTTACGGGAATTGGTGCTAGTATGTTTAAGCTTGCTGGAGCGGTAATCATTTTTGGAGTTGTTAGTGCTTATGTCTTTGGACTTTTACGACTTATAATATTTGGAGGTTAAAATATGACAATAAAATTTGATAATGTATATATTAATGATACAGGAACTGTAACAGGACCTTATGAAAAAAATGGACCATTACAAAGTTATTTTGATAAAAGTTATAATGATTTTTACTTTGGACTTAAAACCTGGGAACAAGCTGAATCTAAATTAATAGAAGATTCGATTGATATTTTACTTAATAAAATAGGGCGAACACGTTTTGATATTGATTTACATATCTCTGGAGATTTAATGAATCAATTGACCTCTTCAAATTATGCTGCAAGTAAACTTGGAATACCATATTTAGGTGTTTATAATGCTTGTGCAACTAGTACTGAAGGTCTTATTATTGGTTCTTCCTTAGTTGATAAAAAAATTATCAAAAACTGTGTTTGCTCAGTTTCATCACATAATAATTCAGCTGAAAAACAATTTAGATATCCAATTGAATATGGTGGACCAAAAAGAAAGACAACAACATTCACTACGACTGGTGGAGCTAGTGCTTATTTATCTAGTGATAAAAAAGGAATAAGAATAGAAAGTGGTACAGTTGGTTCTGTAATCGATATGGGTATCAAAGATGTTTATAATATGGGAGCAGTTATGGCTCCAGCTGCAGCTCAAACAATATATGAACACCTTAGAGATACAAAAAGAGAAATCGATTATTATGATTTAGTTTTAACAGGGGATTTAGGTATTTATGGTAAAAAAATTTTAAAAGAATATATGGAAACAGAATACAATATTAAATTAAAAAATTATGATGATACTGCTTGTATGATCTTTGATTTAGATAATCAACCAGTTTATGCTGGGGCTAGTGGGCCAGCTTGTGCCCCACTTGTTACTTATGGATATATTTTTAATAAGATGAAAAAGAAAGAAATAACTAGAGTTTTATTAGTAGCAACAGGGGCTTTAATGTCTCCTACAATGGTTAATGAAAAAATGACCATTCCAAGTATTGCCCACGCGATTAGTTTGGAGGTAATAGAATGATATATGTTAATGCCTTTATTTTTGCAGGAATCGTTTGTTTAATTGGTCAAATTATTTTAGACAATACCAAACTTACTCCCGGTCATATAACAGCCTTATTTGTAGTTATTGGAGCATTTTTAGATTTATTCAATATTTATGATAAATTTGTTTTATGGGCTGGCGGAGGTGCCTTAGTTCCAATTACAAGTTTTGGTCACTTACTTATTCATGGCGCTTTAGAAAAAGCCGCTGAATTTGGCTTTATGGGACTAGCTATGGGAATGTTTGACCTAACTTCATCTGGAATTATATCAGCAATTGTAATTTCATTCTTCTTATCTTTAATTTTTAATCCTAAAGATTAATGAAATATATAAAATATTTAGCAGGTGTTATTTTAATAGCTATTACTTTGCATTTAGTAGCTATTAAAAATACTATCTTATTAAGTGTTTCAGGTGAAAGTAATATCATTGATTTAAAAAATCCTTCCATTATAACCAAAAATAATGTTTCAACATTTAAAGCAACGCTTGTAAATAATTCGCCAGAAAATGTTTATATAAATTATTTAGAAATTATTGTTAAAGATGCTAGTAATAATATTATTTGTACCTTTAATGTTAAAATAGATAAAACTATTTATATTGATGGTGATATTAAAATAGAAACTAGTGTTAATTATGATTTATCTGATGCAGTATCATTTGATTTTGTGATAGATTAAATAGAATCTTTAAGATGAGTCTTAGAGATTTTTTTCTTACTTAATATTGAAATTATAACATTACAATTATCAAAACAAAAATATATAATAAAGAAGTAATATAAAGAAAAATAAAAAAGGATTTTAAATGAGTTATGTATATATTTATATATGAAAGGAGATAAATTAAAATATATATTGACAATTTAAATTGCGTTATATATAATTTAATTACAAGTTAACAAATGAACAAAATATATACATTAGAAAATGATTACTTGTTTAAAAAAATATTTAGTAATCAAGAATAAAATTTATAAGAAAATATTAGAAGAAATAAAAATATATAATTTAGATAGTAAGGAGTATGAAAAAATGGAAGATATAGAAAAATTAATGATGGAAGAAAAAGAGCATTATGAGGACGCTTATGATGATGGTGTTGAAGTTGGAATAAATCAAAGTAAACGCGAAATTGTTAAAAATATGTTAATAGAAAATGTTGATGTTTCACTTATTTCCAAATATACTAATATGCCTATAGAGAAAATCGAATCTTTAAGATAAAAATTTTAATATTTAGGTATTGAATAATTTAATATATAAAATGTATCTTTTTAAATCAATAACTATTTATCTTTAAGTAGAAAGTGTTTTTATCAAAATTTTATAACTTTCTTTTTTTTACCAATTATTATATAATGTTAAAAGAAAGTGTCGTGTTTTTATGCAGCTACTAGATAAAATTAATAATCCTTCCGATATAAAAGATTTGAGTTTATCAGAATTAAACCAGTTAGCAGCAGAAATTAGAGAATTTTTAATAAATAATATATCTAAAACAGGTGGTCATTTAGCATCCAACCTAGGAGTAGTTGAACTTACAATTGCGCTTTTATATAATTTTGATTTTACAAAAGATAAAATTGTTTTTGATGTAGGTCATCAAAGCTATGTATATAAAATTTTAACGGATAGAAAAGATAAATTTAATACATTAAGACAATATAAGGGCTTAAGTGGATTTCCTAAAAGAGAAGAAAGTTCCTTTGATTTTTTTGATACAGGGCATAGTAGTAATTCTATTTCTGCTAGTTTAGGTATGGCTAGGGCTAGAGATTTAAAAGGTGAAGATTATAATGTAATTTCTGTTATTGGTGATGGAGCTTTAACCGGGGGAATGGTCTATGAAGCTTTAAATGACTTAGGTTTTAATCATAGTAAGATGCTTATTATTTTAAATGATAATGAAATGAGTATTTCTTTAAATGTAGGTGGTTTACAAAAATGTTTAAATAAAGTAAGACTTACACCATCTTATAATAAATTAAAGGAGAAGGTTCATTATAAATTAGATCGCAAGAATAGTAATAAATTAGTGAACATTGCAAGAAAAATAAAAAATAGTTTCAAAAGTCTTTTTTTTACACCAATCTTTTTTGAGGATTTGGGTATCCGCTATATTGGACCTGTTGATGGCAATAATATTAAAGACTTAAATAAAATATTAAGAAAAATAAAAAATTTAAATGAACCGATAGTTTTGCATGTTGTCACAACAAAAGGGCTTGGCTATTTACCAGCTTTGCAAAATCCTAATAGGTTTCATGCGATTTCAAAATTTGATATTAAAACAGGGAATATATCTAGTAAAAGTAGTTTGACATATTCTGACGTGTTTGGTTCATCTTTAGTTAGTCTTGCCAAAAAAGATAAAAGAATTGTTGCAATAACTGCCTCTATGATTACAGGAACTGGTTTAAGCGAATTTTCCGAAATTTTTCCTAATCGCATTTTCGATGTTGGTATTACGGAAGAACATGCAGTTACATTAGCAGGTGGTATGTCAGCTAATGGACTAAAGCCAGTATTTGCTGTTTATTCTACATTCTTACAACGTGGTTTTGATCAATTGTTAATGGATGTTTGTTTACAAAATTTACCAGTTGTTTTCGCAATTGACCGATCTGGATTAGTTGGTAATGATGGTAAAACACATCAGGGAGTTTTTGATTTATCCTATTTAAATATGATGCCAAATATAGAAATTTTAGCACCGAAATGCGTTCAAGAACTGGATGCTTTATTAGAGTATGCATTTAGTAAAAATAATCCTGTGGCTATTCGTTATCCAAGAGGGAGTAATACACTTAAATTAGAACCTATTAAAAAGATAAAAAGTAGTAAATGGGAGAATGTTAGTGATGGTGATACAGTTGTTATTTTAGCTACTGGTAAAATGGTTGAATTAGCTTGTTTAGCTAAAGAAAAAATTTTCAAAAAATATAATCCAATTATTATTAATGCTTTATTTATTAAACCATTAGATAGGGAATATTTAAAGAAAATAGTAAAACAAAATTATAATGTTTTAACATTAGAGGATAATAATATTATTGGTGGTTTTGGGCAACAAGTATTATATGAATTAAATAATCTAGGTTTTAGACAAAAAATTAAGATTTTAGGGTATCAAGATAAATTTATTGATCATGGCACAGTTGATGAACTATTGGTTCAAGAGCATCTGGATATTGATAGTATTATATTAGAAATAAAAAAATTATATAGAAAAAAAGAAAACTGATTTTTAAAATTAAAATCAGCTTCTTTTATATATTTTTACTTTTTGATTATTGTCCTTTATTCCAAACAATTCTTTAAATTTGGTTATTAAGTTATTTGAATCGTTTGAAACAAAACTTTTATCTGGAATATAAAATAGGGTTTTTAAATACTGGTTTTTAGACGAACTATCTTTTCCTACAATAGCAATTGCTTGTTCATTAACTTCCACCCATTCATGATATGTATCACTATTAATTAATTCGCCAATATTAATTTTATTATTATCTATTTTTAGTATAAGAAGTGTTCTAGCTGTACTTTCCTCTGATTTAATTATGCCATAAAGCGAATATTTGGTGTTTTGGGATATAGTAATTATATCTTCTGACATAAAAATCCTCCTTTTTCGTTCTTGTATTATAAACAAATTTAATAAAAATGTCAATCATATAAATATTATATGTATATAAAAATTTTTAAAATGTAATATCAGTATAAAAATATAATTATGTGATATAATTATTGTGAAAACTTAGGTGATTTTATGAGATGTAAATATTGTAACTGTTTATTAGAAGAATGTGATAATGGTGTTTGTCGTTGGTGTGGCAAGGATAATAATAGTAATATTAATGATAAAATTATAACTAAAACTTATGAGCAAAATGATCATGAGCACATTAAAAATGGGGAATTTACGACAACAGATGATGATTTAGATATCCAATTAATAAAAGATTATATTGGACCGAATTATCAAAATTTAATACAAGGTGGCTTTTCTTTTCCAGCTTTATTATTTGGATCATATTATTTTTGTTATCGTAAATTTTGGGCATTTGGAATTATTTCTTTTGTTCTTAGTTTTTATACAGGTATTATTGGGATGATTTTGATAAGGATTGTTGGCGGTTTTATTTTTAAAAACTATTATATTGCTTATGTAAAAAAGAAAATTAAACAATATCGTTTTGATTATCCTAATTATTCGTATCGCCAATTAAGTGGTATGTGTGAATCCAATGGTGGGGTTAGTATTGGCTTTTTAATTTTTGCGATTATATTATATATAATTATTCTTTTAATATTTATACTTGTTATTAAGTAATATCAAGAGAAGAAAAATTTCTTCTTTTTTCTTGAATTACAAACAAATGTATGCTATTATATATTTATAAAAAGTATTTTAATAATTATAAATTGTGTTATAATAATATCAATTTTGTTGAAACTATATAAGTGTAGGAGTTGAATTATGGATAAAATAATTGTAAAAGGTGCAAGAGAAAATAATTTGAAGAATATTGATATAGAATTACCAAAGAATAAGTTAATTGTTATGACTGGTGTCAGCGGTAGTGGAAAAAGTAGTTTAGCATTTGATACGATTTATGCTGAAGGACAAAGACGTTATGTTGAAAGTTTAAGTGCTTATGCTCGTCAATTTTTAGGTGGAACAGATAAGCCTGATGTTGATTCGATTGAGGGTTTAAGTCCTGCTATTAGTATTGATCAAAAAACAACTAATAAAAATCCACGAAGTACGGTTGGAACAGTAACAGAAATATATGATTATTTGCGACTTTTATATGCTAGAATTGGTGTGCCATATTGCCCAAATCATCATAAACCCATAACTAGTCAAAGTATTGAAGAAATGACTATTCAGGTCATGAATTTAAGCGTTGGAACTAAAATTAGAGTTATGGCACCAGTTATTCATGGCGAGAAAGGTACTTTTAAAGATTTAATTGATGGATTACGTAAAGATGGTTATGTTCGTATTTGTGTTGATGGAGAAGAATATGATTTATCAGAGGAATTTGAACTATCTAAAACCAAAAAACATAATATTGAAGTTGTTATTGATAGACTTATAATTAAACCTGAAATTCGTAGTCGCTTATATGAGTCAATTGAAAATGCTTGTAAATTATCACATGGTAAGGTTTTAATTAATGTGGTTAATGGCGAAGATTTTTTAATGAGTGAAAAATATGCTTGTCCAGATTGTGATTTTTCGCTACCTGAATTAGAACCTAGAATGTTTTCTTTTAATGCGCCTTATGGAGCTTGTTCGGATTGCAAAGGTTTAGGTATTAAATATAAAATCGATGAAGATTTAGTTATTCCCAATCGCGAACTTAGTATTAATGCAGGAGCAATTGTCGCTGTTAATACAGATGAATCAAATAATATTACCAATACAGAATTAAATACTGTGGCTAAGTTTTATGGTATAGATTTAAATAAACCCGTTAAAGATTTAAAAAAGGAAGAACTTAATATTATTTTATATGGGTCAAAAGATATATTAGAATTTAATTATTCTTCAAAAACAGGAAATACTAGAACTAAAAAAGATTATTTTGAAGGTATTATTACTAATTTAGAAAGACGTTATATTGAAACAAAAAGTGCTTGGATTAGAGAATGGATTGAACAATATATGACTGAATTAGAATGCCCAACTTGTAAAGGTGCAAGATTAGATTCTTCAGTTTTATCTGTTTTAATTGGGAAGAAAAATATTTATGAATTAACAAAACTTAGTATTAGAGAGTTATATGATTTCTTTAAAAATTTAAAATTAAATAAACAGCAAACAGAAATCTCAGAATTAATTATAAAAGAAATTAATTCCCGTTTGGAATTTTTAATTAATGTTGGGATTGAATATTTAACACTTAATCGAAGTGCTGGAACGTTATCAGGTGGTGAGGCTCAACGAATTCGTCTTGCTACGCAAATTGGTTCTCGCTTAACAGGTGTTTTATACGTTTTAGATGAACCAAGTATTGGTCTACATCAAAGAGATAATGCGCGCCTTATTAATTCGATGTTAGAAATGCGTGATTTAGGAAATACTTTAATCGTTGTTGAACATGATACTGATACAATGGTGTCTTGTGATTATTTAGTTGATATTGGTCCTCTTGCTGGTATTCATGGTGGTGAAGTAGTGGCAAAAGGAACACCTGATGAGGTTATGAAAAATCCTAATAGTTTAACTGGTCAATATTTAAGTGGAAAACTAAAAATAGAAGTACCTAAAACGAGAAGAAAAGGCAATAAAAAATATTTAGAGATTAAAGGTGCTAGTGAAAATAATTTAAAAAATATTAATGTCAAATTTCCACTAGGGACATTTATTTGTGTAACTGGTGTAAGTGGAAGCGGAAAAAGTAGTTTAATAAATGAAATTTTGTATAAAGCAGTCGCTAGTAATTTATATAAAACTAAACTTAAACCCGGTAAATTTAAAAGTATTAAGGGTTTAGAAAATATCGATAAAGTGATTGATATTTCACAAGCCCCAATAGGTAGAACTCCTAGAAGTAATCCAGCAACCTATACAGGTGTCTTTGATGATATAAGAGATGTTTTCACAGAAACTAAGGAAGCCAAACTACGTGGTTATGATAAGGGGAGATTTTCTTTTAATGTCAAAGGTGGTCGATGTGAAGCCTGCTGGGGAGATGGCGTTAAAAAAATTGAAATGCACTTTTTACCAGATGTTTATGTTCCATGTGAAGTATGTGGTGGAACACGATATAATAGTGAAACTTTAGAAGTAAAATATAAGGGTAAAAGTATTTATGATGTTTTAGAAATGCGTGTTGAAGAAGCTTTAGAGTTTTTTGAAAATGTTCCTAAAGTTAAAAATAAATTGCAAATGCTTATGGATGTTGGACTTTCTTATGTAAAATTAGGACAAAGTGCACCAACTTTAAGTGGCGGTGAAGCTGGGCGTGTAAAACTTGCGAAAGAATTACAAAAAAAGCCAACTGGTAAAAGCTTATTTATTTTAGATGAACCAACAACGGGTTTACATACTGACGACATTAAAAAATTACTGGCTATTTTAAATAGAATAGTTGATAATGGTGATACAGTAATTGTTATTGAACACAATTTAGATGTTATAAAGGTTGCTGATTATGTTGTTGATTTAGGACCAGAAGGCGGAAATAACGGTGGAAATATTGTTGCTTGTGGAGCACCAGAAGAAATCTGTAAGGTAAAAGAAAGTTATACAGGGGAATTTTTAAAAAAATTACTTTAAACAATCAGTACAATATAATTTGTTATATAATTAATTTATGATATAATTTCAATTAGAAATGAGTTGATCGATATGGAAAAAGAAATTAAAGGGGTAAAATTATCTGAAGAACAACAAAAAAATTTGTTAAAATATAAAGAAAAATTGATTGATAATAGCAGTCAAATTAGTGAGTTTTTAAATAAAATTCTTGAGATTAATGGGTTTAGTGAAACTAGAAAAGCTCTTGGTGCGCATCCCTGCGAGTATATTGTTTATATGTCAGAGTCAATTTTTAATTTTGTTTATGGTCTATATCGTTCAAATGATAATAGGTATTGTAAATTAATAGCTGAAAATACTTTTACTTATAATTCATTTATAGAAGGTATGGATATTTTCATTGATGAATGTGTTAATGATTATTATAGTGGTTGCAACCTAACATTCGTTTTCGATGCTGTATTTAACTGTTTTGGTCAACTAACAATGGTGTATGACACTTTAGAAAAATATCATGAGTGTTGCCTAAAAAAAGGCATTAAAAATACACCAAAAAATTTTAATTTTTATGATCTAGAGAGTTTTAAAACATATACGTTATATAATGATAATCCAGCGGCGTCTAAAGTTAAAACGACAGTTTTTGACAAAACTAGTAGGATAATTTATAGGTATAGCGAGATTGTAGGATACCAAGCAAGCAGTTATTTTTCTAATATAAATAATACTATTAGCTTATATAATATTATAAAAGATAATAAAAAATTACAACAAATATTTGGTAAATTAGAAAATTTACATTTTAAAAAAGAAACTAAAAATACCGAATATAGTATTAGGCATAATTTTGTAAGACCAGTAAAAAATGAAAAAGGTGAATTTATCGCTTTTTATAATGTTTGCTTTATTGAAAATAAAGAAGATTATGACATTGTACGTATTGAACCTTATGTATTTATGCCTAATATCTCGGTAAATGAATCAAAAATACCTGAAAGATTCAATAATTTAATTAACCAAAAAAATTTATCAAGATTTGAAACTATAAATTTATTAGTTAATTATAATTTGTTACTTTTGCTTAATAATGAATGCAATTTAAATATGACAAAGGATAACATGGATATTGATAAAATTTCTCTATGGTTTGGTGGTAGAAAATATATTGAACCAACATTTGTTGATTTATTAACAGACTATAATAAGCCATTATATAGTTTTGAAGAAATGGATAATATATTAAAAAATGAGGCACTTAATGTTTTAGGAAACGGTAATCAAGAGTTATTAGATGCTGTAATAAAAGATACAGTATTTTATCTTAAAGTTGGAGACATTCAAGACAAAAGAAAACATAGGTTTGATTTTGAAACAGCAATAGAAAAAGCTAAAAATTGTTTGTTTTCTAAGATTAATATTTGCGATGATAATTTTTCATTTGTTATAGCTCAAATGTATAGATATATGAGTGATGGTTTTATAGGCTGTATGAACAGTTCTAGGCTTTATGATCAAAAGACTGGAACTGAAATAGAAGTATTAAGCAACAATTATGTTCCTACTAAAGCAGCTATAACATTAATGCTTGCCCGTTATTATGAATATTATGTTGCTTTATGTAGATTGGAAGGCGCTGTTGTTAATCGAGAAGAAATAATGAAATTTATTGATAAGCTCTATATTGATGATAAGAATTTGGCTTTTGAATTAAAAGAGCTAGCAATGTCTCTTTATAAAGCACATTATTCTTTTCTTTCATTTGATGGTTATGATTCTATTTTGAATAAAGATTATGTTTTAGATCAATATGAAAATTATCCATCTAATATATGGGAAAAAAGATTTTTTATATATAACAAATGGTATCGTGAGGCTCAAAGGTGTGAAGAAATGCTTATTAAAGAAAAACAAATTCCATACAAAATATATAAGCATTAATTGACAGTCCAAAGGGTGGAAATAATGGTGGAAATATTGTTGCCTGTGGAGCACCAGAAGAAATTTGTAAAGTAAAAGAAAGTTATACAGGGGAATTTTTACGTAAATTACTGTAATGGAACAAGAATAGTCTATTGTATTATTTTTGTTTTTTTGCTATAATTATGATGTTTAAGGGGAGAATAATATGAATTTAGCAAATGTTAATAAGAAACTGTTTAAATATATGTTCATTGTAATAGGTGCTTTTGTTGGTATATTACTAATTATAGGTATTGTAAAATTAATAATTGGAAATAAGTTAAGTTATCAAAAAATAGAAGATAAAATGCAAAAGGCAACTATGGAGTATTTAAAGGATAAAGATATAGATATTTCTTTACCAACTGGCAATGAAATTATAACAGTTGAGGTTGACGATTTAGTCGCTAATAAAAATATGAAAGAATTGTCAAAATATTTAAAAAATAAAGATACTAAATGTAGTGGTCATGTTATTGTTAGACAACAAAACTCAGAGTATTTATATATCCCATATTTAGATTGTGGAGAGGCATATAAAACATCAACTTTAAAGGATTATATTATTGCTAATCAGGGAATTGTTGAATCTGGTGATGGCTTATATACAATAAATAACGAATATATTTATCGTGGAGAATATCTTAACAACTATGTTAGCTTTGCTGGTCAAACATGGCGTATTTTGAAAATTGATGTTGATGGAAATATAAAATTATTACAAGATGAAACTAAACTACGAAATGTTTGGGATAATCGATATAATGTTGAGGCCAAATCATCAGTAGGAATTAATAATTATGAGTTAAGTAGAATAAATAAAGCTTTAAATGATTTATATAATAGCTTTAGTGATGATGATAAAAAATATATAACTACTAAAGATTTATGCATTGGTAAAAGGTTTATTGGGGATACTACTAATGATGGTAAGACGGAATGTTCTGAACTATTTGAGGACCAAAATATTGGGTTAATTCAGGTTAATGAGTTTATAATGGCCAGTCTTGATTCAAACTGTGAAAAGGTCAGAGATGGAGCTTGTCAAAATTATAATTATTTATCTAAGTATTCAGGTGAGTGGTGGACAATAACCCCAAATGCTGTTGATACACATAATGTGTATCAAATTACGAGAGGAATTATAAATACGTCTAATTCTAGCATTTCAAAATTAGTAAGAGCAAGCATTTATCTTAATAATGATGTTATTTATGTGTCAGGTGATGGCAGTAAGGAAAGTCCTTATGTATTCAAATAAAAAAGTGGCTTAATTCCACTTTTTCTTTTATAATTTATAACCTTGGTATGTACCCCTTTGAACTAGTTGTTTATCAATATCATTTAAAACACAAAATTTTTTAATTAGCCAAGTTGGTTCTATTAAATCTTCCTTGACTGGATCACCTGTTATTCTATTAATGACAATCTCTGGCCTTAAATATTCTAATTGGTCACAGACAATATCAATATATTGTTCTTTTGTCAAAATAGGGAATGTGCTTTTTTTATATAGTTCTGCTAATTTGGTATTTTTTAAAATGTGCAACGCATGAATTTTGACACCTTGAATATCTAAAGAATTTATATATTTTATTGTCTCAATCATCATATCTTTAGTTTCAAAGGGAAGCCCATTTATAATATGTACAACGACATTAATATTATATTGTCTTAATTTATTTACCATATCCTCAAATGTTTTTAGGTTGTGACATCTATTGATTAATAATGACGTTTTTTTATGAATTGTTTGTAGGCCTAATTCAATAGTAAGAAAAGTTTTTTTAGATAACTCTATTAAATACTCTAGGCATTCATCTGTAATGGCGTCTGGTCTTGTTGCAATTGATAGGCCAACAACATTTGGTAATTTTAAAATACTTTCGTATTTTTCCTTTAATATATTAACGGGTGCATAAGTATTAGTATGAGCCTGAAAATAACCAATATATTTTGCTTCTGGCCATTTTTGATGTAAGTTATTTTTTACTTTGTTGAATTGGGTTATTAAATCATCATTTTTATCCCCAGCGAAGTCGCCACTTCCACTATTAGAGCAATAAATGCATCCACCATGGCCAACCGTTCCATCAATATTTGGGCAAGAAAACCCTGCATTTAAACTAACTTTAAAAATTTTACTACCAAATTTTTGTTTATAAAAATAATCTAGGGTATGATATCTTTTGTTATTATTAGAATATTTAAATGTTTGTTCTAGCATTTTTATCACCTAGTCAATTATAGCATGCATTAGCATTTGTGTAAAATTGATGAAATTATTAATGTTTATCTTTGCTATAATATTTTTTTTTGTTATAATTATTAAGGAGGATACAGATATGAAAAAAAATAATTTATTGAAAATTTTATTGATTACATTCTTTATTGCAGTATTTTTATCGTGGGTTATACCAGTTGGTGAATATGATAATGCGACGTTTATATCTGGTAACATTACACCAGTAGGATTATTTGATTTAACACTTATTCCATTAACTGTCTTTGATTTAGCTTTACCAAGTATAGTATTTATGTTGGTTGTTGGAGGCCTTTATGGAATTATAAATAAAACAGGTGTTTATAATAAAATGATTAACGATATAACGTCTAAATTAAAAGGAAAAGAACTTAGATTGTTAATCATTATGACACTTGTGTTTGGTATATTGTCGTCTCTTGTTGGCTTAAATTTGGCTTTCTTTTTCATTATACCTTTGATTGCAACGATTTTCTTATCATTAGGTTTTAGTAAAATTACAACAATGTTAGCGACTATAGGTTCAATTTTGGTAGGAATGATGGGTAGCATTTATGGTACTGATATAAGCTATTATTTAAATAGATATTTGAGCCATAATAGTGACTACACATATAATACTTCAATTTTTCCTGATCGAATTATTTTATTAATTTTATTATTATTTTTATTAGTTATGTTTATTTTACATAGAGGTAAGAATGATTTGAAAAATTCTAAAAATAAAAATGATGAAATCCCACTTTATGAAAAAAATGATAGTAGTAAAAAAAGTTGGAAACCTTTATTTATAATTCTTATTGCATCATTTGTATTAATTCTGATTGGTAGTTTTAAATGGGATGATGTTCTAGGAACTAACGCTAATCCGACTCCATTTTTAGATTTTTATGAGAAAATAATGGGAACAGAAGTAAATGGTTTTCCTATCGTTTCTAGCATTTTAGGTACTATTCCTGCAATTGGATATTGGAATTTACCATTTATATCAGTTTTCACTTTATTTATAATTATTTTATTTGTTATTATATATAAAATTAAAGGTAATGCTATTTTAGAAGGTTTTGAAACAGGAATAAAATCGAATGCTAAGCTTATCTTATATATAATTGGCTCAAATTTAGTTTTAGCTATATTATTTAAAAATGGGGCAACATCTAATTTTGTTACAACTATAGTTGAGTATTTGATGAATATATCTGATAAATTTAATACAATAATCCTTTCTTTTACAACAATTGTTTCAAGTTTCTTTTATAATAATTTTTCTGTTTTAGTAGATACACTATATACACCAACTGTTATTTTAACAGGAGCGACTGTAGAATTAAGATTTTTAGCGTCAATTGTTATACAAACATTATATGGTTTAGTAATGTTTATAGCTCCAACTAGTGTATTACTTATTACAGGTTTAGGATACTTCAATATTTCTTATAAAGAGTGGTTTAAAAACATTTGGAAATTATTATTACAGTTATTTATCGTTGTAGTTTTATTATTAATTATTGTGACTATTTTCTCTATGTAGAAACTAGTCCTTTTTTATATATTATGTTATAATAAATTTATAAATGAATAGGGAGTATTATATGAAGTATCAACTAGATAATAGAATATTTGAAGTAGAAATTGTAAAAAAAAATAATAAAAACACTTACATTAGGCTGAAAGATGCCCAAACGATTTATGTTACAACCAACTTTTTTTCCAGTAAAAGTTATATTAAAAAATTATTAGATAACAATCAAAACTTTCTAAGAAGAGCATTAAAAAAAATAATTAGTAAAAGTGAAGTAGAAAATAGTTTCATGCTATTGGGTAAAAAATATGAACTAATTTTCAGCGAAAACTTTCAAAAGGTAGAAATTGATGTAAATAATTCTATTATATATATTAAAAATGACCAAGCTCTTAATAAATGGTTGCAGATTCAGGTAAAAGAGTTATTTTTAAAAAGATTAGATTATAATTATAATTTATTTGAAGATAAAATTCCTTATCCCAAATTGCGTATTAGAAAAATGAAAACTCGATGGGGTGTTTGTAATCGAGCTAGTAATACAGTAACTCTAAACACTAATTTAATAAAATATGATATAAGTAAATTAGATTATGTTATTATTCATGAGTTGTCACACTTTATACACTTTAATCATTCAAAAGCTTTTTGGGTAACTGTTTCAAAATATTGTCCAAATTATAAAATAATTAGAAAACAATTAAATAGTTAATTAAGTTTATAAAAAACTGTTATAAAATATATTTTTAAATTTTATAACAGTTTTAATGTTTTATAACATTAAAAAACTTCAAAAAATAATGTTTGAATATTATAATAAAATGTATAAAAATGAGTAAATAATAACAATATATTGAAATTTAGAAATTACAATGTTGCAATTATATTCATAGAATATACTAAGGAGTAGGATATGAGAAAAAAGGGATTTACATTAATAGAATTATTGGCAG